>PNBE01000089.1 GCA_003135895.1 Candidatus Dormiibacterota bacterium | reverse complement strand
GGCCAAGACTAGGTCCTGCTCAACGCTGCCGACCGACTTGAAGAGCACCGAACCCGCGCCCGACCCGGGCGCACGCCGCAGGTAGTCACCGAGCAGCACCGCGGAGGAGGCGTCGAACCCCTCGCGGCTCGCGGCAATACAATCACCTGCCTCGTGGAGCGCGTCGCGAGTGTCGACAACAACGGTGGTGGCGCGCAGGAAGACCGATCCCTCGAGCTCGCGGTGCTCCGGCCGGGTTGCCCCGATGGCGAGCAGGAGTCCGAGCCTGCCACTGACCTCATCACCCAGGAACGGCGTCTGCTGCGAGCTGGTGGCGATGTAGCCAACGTCGGCCACCCGCAGCGCCTCCTCGACATTGGACGACGGTTCCACACGGACGCCGATCTCCTCGCTCATCTCCGCGGCGAACGCCTCGCGGTTGGCGGGTGTAGGACTGTACACGCGGACACCGCTGATCTCCAAGGCGCCGGCGAGCGCTCGCAGGCCCTCTCGAGCCTCCTCACCTGAGCCGATGACGCCAACGGCGTGCGGCCCGCGCCGATGCGCCGCCCAGTGCTCCGCCGCCACGGCCGCGGTTGCGGCCGTGCGAAGGCTCGTAATGCGCCGCCCGTCGACGATCCCGTACGGCTCACCGGTCGACTCGCGAAAGAGGTGCACGTGGTAGCGCACGTGCTTGCCCACGCGGTGGAACTCCTTGTAGCCGAGCAGGTCGAGGTCGGTGACCATGCCNNGGCGAGTTCCACGCTGACCAACGCGTCGACATCCTTGCTCCCGAGCACCCGCATCGTTGTCATCGTCGTGCATGCAGCGCGGAGCACGTCACTGCGGCGACACTCGTCCGGCGAAGAACGCCTCGTCATCGTCCGAGGACACGGGCAGGCCAGCCGCCACCGCCGCGTTGCGCAGGGTCGCCATCTGGGCGGCATTTGGCCGTGCATGCGGCTGCCGAATCGGGCCGCCGTTGTAGCCGACCAGCCATGACTGGTACTTCCAGAACATACGAGGGACCAGGCTGCCCTGGGCGACGAGCGGACCCATGATGGCGGCGTTGGCGCGCCGTACCGGCGCCATCCTCCAGTAGATCTCCATGGCCTGGTCGAAAGTGTCCACGCTCTGCAGCAGCGATAGCATGCGGGGCACCTGGTCGGCCATGCTCTCGTAGTTAGAGGTCCCCATCACCCGCATGCCGTACGCGCGTACCCACGCCGGAGCATTCGCCTCCATGGGGTCGGTGACCACGACGCGCTCGTTGAAGGCTTCGAAGATCTGGACAATACCACCGACCCCCGGGCCGCCAATCTCATTCTTGATCGACACGACGGTGGGCAACTCTTCGACCATGCGCTCCAGCAGAGACCGCGGGAATGCCGCCGGATGCAGGCGCGAAAAGTTCCACTGGTCGATCGCGAAGATCATGATCCCCAGCGACGTGCTGTCAGCCAGCCGCTTGGTGAGGTCGAAGATGTCATCGTGTGATCGCGGATGAAAGTAGAGGGGGTAAGAGGGCAGCACCATGTCGACGCCCAGCTCCTCAGCACGCTGCGTGACCGCAATCATCTGCGCGATCGTCGCCTCTGAAGCCTGGACCAGAGTGACCAGATCGGCACCGGCCTCGTCGACGGCGATCTCGATAAATCGGATCATCTCGTCGCGTGTCGTGCCGCACTCCGACACCAGAAGGATGCCGGCCATGCCGTTCTGCTTTTCCAACCCAATGTCGTGCCTGATCGCAGCCTCGTTCAGCCCCTGAAGGTCCGGCGTGAAGGTGGGGAGAACACACCCCAGACAACCTCGAAGGGACGAGAATGCCCATTGCCTGGCCTCGCCCTTCGAATACTTCGCCACCTGACGCCTCCTGGGGCTGTGCGTTGGTTCCCCGGCGTGCCGATCGGAGCGCCTAGGAACTTTGTCATACATAATATGGCGTGCCGAGCCGGGGCGCAAGCGACACCGCTGACCCGGGTGTCACGATGGCCGGATCACGGACAGGAGATGTCATGCCCGGACTACTCGCAGGGCGGTCAGCGCTGATCACAGGTGGCCTCAGCGGCATCGGGCGCGCGGTCACCGAGCTGTTCATCGCCGAGGGAGCGGGGGTGACTCTCCTGGATCATTCCGGGGAGCAATCGCAAGCCCCGGCCGGCGCCATTCTCGTGCGTGGCGATGTCCGAGACGCCGCGGCAAACCGCGCCGCTGTCCAGACAGCTCTCGAGCATGACGGGCATCTCGACATCTTCGTGGGCAACGCCGGCATCCACGACGGCGGTCGCGGGGTCACCGGGATCGATGCAGAGACGCTGAAGGCACTGTCGATTGAGGTCCTCACCGTCAATGTGCTGGGCTTCATCCTTGGCGCCAACGCCGCAGCGCCGTCGCTCACGGCCCGGCGTGGGTGCATGATCTTCACGCTCTCGGACGCGAGCTATTTTGTGGGGGTGAACGGGGCGGGCATCAGCTACGCTTCCTCGAAGCACGCGGGACTCGGGGTGGTGCGGGCGCTGGCCTCGGAGCTCGCTCCGCATGTGCGCGTCAACGGCGTGGCACCCGGCGGTGTCCTGACTGGACTACGCAACGCGGGCGTCATCTCCACCTCTTTGGATCCGCTCGGCGACAGGCACGTCACCGACAAAGGCCAGCTCGAGGCCTCGGTCACGGCGGCGGCGCCACTCGGCCGCATGTTGCGCGCTGAGGACGTCGCTCACGCCTATCTCTACCTGGCCGCCTCACCCGCCAGCAA
>PNBE01000162.1:32876-123739 GCA_003135895.1 Candidatus Dormiibacterota bacterium | reverse complement strand
GCCGCGCTCCGGGCGCGATCCGCGATGCCACGGGAGCCGAGCGCGCTGCTGAACTCCGGGGAGATGTTGTCGAAGAAGGCGACGTTATCGGCGCCGATCGCGGAGCGATAGCCAGCGAGATCTCCGATCGCGGGCGCGATCATGCCGAGGTCACTCTCATACACGCCGGTCAGCACCTCACGGACGAATGTGGCGCCGGTCGCGCGCGCCACCGCGATGCTCGACTTTGCGTCCCAGAGGATGTTCACACCGAAGGGGACGCGCACCGATGCACGAAGCTCGCCGATGACCGCCGCCATCGCCGCGGGAATCTCAGGTCCGACCGCCAGCTGGTAGGGGATGTCGTTCTCGTTGCAGAAGAGCACGCCGTCGACGCCGGCGCCCTGGAGCGTCTCCAGGTCGCGGCCCACCACGTCGACCAGGTGGCTTCGTCCGAGCTCGCGGTTGTGGCGGGGCCGGCCCGGCAAGCCGGGGAAGTGGAGCATCGCGATCACCGGCTTCGGAGTCCCGAATCGCTGTGCCAGCGATAGATTCATCCCTTCTCCTCAGTGCACCGCAGCGCGGTGCTGATCAATGAATTCAATGACGGCTCGATTCCACGGCTCGGGATTTTCCACAAAAGCGGCATGCCCTCCGGGGACGATCGCCCACGCCCCGCGCGGCAGCTTCTCGAACAGCCGGTGGGAGAGCGACAGCCGGATGATGATGTCGTCGTCGGCGGCGATCACCAGTGCCGGTGTGTACAACGACCCGAGCCGGTCCGCGCAGTCGTGGGTGAGCAGCGACGCGATCTGCGCCGAGAACGCCCAGGCGGGCTGCGAACTCCGCTCCATCTCGGCGAGCATGGTGGCGAGCTGGTCGGGATGTGCCTCGTAGAACGCGGGGGTGAAAACCCAGGGAGCCTGCTGGCGCATCATCAACGGCATCCCCCCGGCTTCGGCGACCTGCCCCCAGACGTCGAACGCGGCGCGCGTGTAGGCGTCCGGCCTGGCGTACGTGTTGGCGAGCACGACCGAGCGGAGATCGGACGGGTACGCCAGCGCATATTCCTGCGCGATCAGGCCGCCCAAGGAGACACCGACGAGGTGGAATGCGGTGAGCCCGAGTGCGCCGGCGAGCGCCTTGGTGTCCGCCGCCATCTCCCGACTGGAGTACGGGCCCGGCGGCAGCGAAGAACGGCCCACCCCTCGATTGTCGAAGGTGATCACGCGCAGCCCGGCCGCGACCAGAGGGTCGACCTGCATCGCCCAGCCCTCGAGGTCGTCACCCACGCCGTTGACGAGCAGCGCCGTCTCCGCGCTGTCGCCGCTGATCCGGTAGTGGATGTCCAGCCCGTTGGCGTGCACGACAGGCATCCGCTACGCTCCGGTCCCGCGTTCTGCGATCGCGCTCCGCCACAGGTCGACCGAGGAGAGCAGGTCGGCGATCACGCGATCGTCGGGATCCTCCCAGCTGGGGATGATCTCGAAGATCAGGTCGACGGTCCCGGCGCCGGCGGCTTCCAGGGTGTCGAGGACCTTCGCCGGCACGATCAGTCCGGTTGCGTTGTGCTCCTCGGTGAATGCCCAGTGGTGATCGGCGATGCCGTCCGACTGCTGCAACTGCACCTCGACGAGCCGGCTCCCGAAACGCTGCAGCCATGCGTAGGGATCGCGTTCCGCACCCTCGGTTCCGGGCACGCACTGATGCCCGACATCGAGGCACAGCCGCCACGGCGCGTGCTCGGCGTCGCCATCGGTCAGCAATTCCTCGACCTGCGCCATGGTCGACGGCTCGCGCACCGCAACCAGATTCTCCACGAGGAGGTAGTCGAGCCCGGCGCGACTCGCATATGCCGCGATGGCCTCGAGATCACGCTTCATGCCATCCCAGCGTTCGACGCGGCGCTCGGGAACATTCCAGTCGGGGACGCTCATCGCACCGACATGGCCACCGGTCGCGCGGGCTCCCAGCGACGCCGTCAGATCGATGATGCTGCGGTACCAGAGCACTGCCGCTTCACGACGCGCCTCGTCCGGGTGCATGAGCAGGTCGAGCGAGTACGCCGACAGACCGGTGAACGTGGCGTGCGCCTGCAGGCCGTTGGCGTCGAGCGCGGTGCGATGACGTTCGACGGCGTCGCGACCACCAGCGAACGTCTCGATGCCCTCGATAAGGTCGAGCGAGAGCTCGACGAGATCAAGCCCGAGGTCGTTGCGAACAACCGAGGCCCAGTCGGCCGGACGCGGCCAGCGTTTCAGCGCGAAGCACGTGTTGATGCCCAGGTTGACCCTCATGCACGCTCTCCCGATCGGCGTTGCGACCGTTGCTCTTCAACCGGCGCCGAACTGGCACCAGCGTGGAGTGTGGTCGAGGCGACGATCGCCCTGTAATGGTCGTAGATCGCCTCGTATCGGTCATGATTGGCAAGATCTGGTTCGATCGCCGGTTCGGGCCGGCACGCGACCGCGATCGCCGACTCGGCATCCGGATAGATGCCGACACCGAGCCCGGCGAGCATCGCCACCCCAGAGGTGGTTGCATCGCCGGGGACGCGCGCCACCGGGATGCCGAGCACGTCAGCCTTGATGTGGTTCCAGGTCCGGAGCGACGCCGGCCGGCCCGAGACGCGCATCTCGGTAGCTGGAGTGCTCGCCTTCCCGAGCCCTTCGACGTGGGCGCGAATCGCGTAGGCGACGCCTTCGAGCGCGGCTCTGGCCAGTGACTTTCGATCGTGGCGAACCGAGAGCCCGATGGCTGCTCCTCGAAGTGTCGGATCGTCACGCTCGCCGTCCCCGAGGACGGGGACGAAGATCAACCCGTCAGACCCGGGTGCGACCGCGCCTGCCTCGCGATCGAGCAGTTCGAAATCGGCGGGTCGCAGGCGCCCGGACCGGCCGCCGTAGAGGAGGGACGCGAGCCAGTCCACTGCTTCGCCGGCGGTGTTGATCCCGACCTCGGTCACGTAGCCCTCGGGGCCGACGGCGCTCGGATAGTGGGTGACCGCCAGGTCGGCCAGGGGTTCGCTCACCACCGTGTTGAGGCAGGTCGAGCTCCCGGCCATCTCGCTCACCGGTCCCGGCGACGTGACCCCGGCGCCGATGGCGCACGCGATGCTGTCCCCTGCTCCCGCAACGATTGGCACCGTCCCGGCCAGCCCGAAGCGTCGGACCAGGGACGGTCGCAACTGACCCACGATGCTCCACGACGGGTGCGGGACAGGCAGCTGCTCCAGTTCGAGACCCACTGCCTCGACGAGCTCGGGCGCCCATGCGCGCTCGCGGAGGTCGAGCAATGCGCTCGCGGCAGCCATGGACCAGTCGGTCACCGCTTCACCGCTGAGGGTCAGGGCGATGAACTCGGTCGGCTGCAGAAACAGTCGAGTGGCCCTGAAGACATCAGGCTCATGGGCGCGAATCCAGAGGATCTTGGCGGCGACGTGAAACGCCGCCGGCACGTGTCCGGTCAGCGCGTGCAGTGCCTCGGCCCCAAACGTTTCGTTGAGCGATTGGGCTTCAGCGACGGCGCGGTTGTCTCGATAGATGAGCCCGGGACGCAGCGGTTCGCCATGGCCGTCGACCGGGACCACCGACGGGCACTGGCCGGTCAGTCCGATCGCATGGATGATGTGCCGCGGTCCCAGTTGCCGGACCAGCACGCCGAGTGCGGAGAGGGACGCAGACCGCCAGCTCGTCGCGTCCTGTTCCGCCCAACCATCGCGCGGTGTGTCCGTCAGGTACGGACGGCGCACCTCGAGCAGCATCGTCCCGGCTGTGTCGTACGCGGTGGCGCGAGCACCCGACGTGCCGACGTCGACGGACACGAGCGTATCGGTCTGCGTCGTGGTCGTGGCCACTCAGGGCTACCCGCGAACCAGCTGCTGTGCCTTGACCTTGTCGCCGTCCAGGGTGATGAGCGCGCCGTTCAGTGCGCCGGTCGAGTAATCACTGCCCGGGTTGATGACCACCGTGCGCCCGATCCGCCGGATGCCCGACGACTCGTGGATGTGTCCGTGCAGTCCAAGCAGTGGTTGATAGGCTTGCTCTGCATCGCGGACGGCGGTGCTGCCCACCGCCACCATGCGCACCTGACCGAGGGTCGCCTGCACCTGAAGATTTGCATCCAGCAGCGGCGCTTCATCGAGCTGGGTTCCGTACGGCGGCGCGTGCAGATTGAAGACCGCGCGCTCCAGGTGCTCGAGCGCGGGAACCATTGCATCGATCGACGCGCGCAGATCACTCTCGTCCTGCTCTCGATAGGTGTGCCACGGCGTCACATTGGAGTAGCCGCAACTGATCATCTCGTGCTCGTCGTCGAGCCAGACGACCTTGCCCTCGTCGTGCGTGCCCCACGGAGCGCTGTCCAGCAATGCCCCCAGCTCCTCCGGATCGTCGTTGCCCAGCATGAAGTACAGGGGAATGCCCAGTGGCCGGAGGCGGGCATCGGCGAGCTCGAGCCACTCGGTCAGCCGCTCACGCATCAGGCGTAGAAAGAGTTCGTCCAGGCCGCCGTCCGCCTCCATCGTCTCGAGCTCGCCCGGGTCGGCGCGATACGCGTAGTACCCGTGGTCGGCGATCAGCTTCTCGAGCGCGATCAGCTCAGGTCCATCGACGACGTCGTAGTCGGTGCCGACGAAGCGGCATCGCCAGTGGCCGCCGGGAGCGCGGACGATCGATTGAATCGCCTTTCCGGCCACGTCGCCACCGAGGATCAGCACCTTCGCCTCGTAGATCTTGGCGGCGTTGATGAACTTACGGAAGCACACACTCGATCCGTGCAGGTCGCTGACGAAGTAGATCCTCGTCTTCGNNGCCGTCACGCTTCAGGCTGGTGCCGACAAAGACGCCGTCGGCGATGGCGAGAATCTCATCCACGGTTTCCTCGCGCACGCCGGTGTTGGCGAGCACCGGCATGTCGGGGACGGCTGCCTTGGCCTCGGACAGCTCCGAGATGTGCGTGGCGGTCCCGGTGATCTGCCCGCTGATGAGGATCGCGTCGACGCCGAGATATTCGGCGCTCCTCGCCCGCGTGGCGATCGAGCGATTCCCGAGGCTGCTCGCGAATTCGGGGGTGATGTTGCTGAACATGGCCACGGACCCGGCGCCGATCTGCTCGCGGTACGCGGCGATCGCACCGAAGTCCGGTTGCATCAACCCGAGGTCGCTCTCGAAGACACCCGTGAAGACCTCGCGGACAAATGAGGCGCCGGTCGCGCGTGCAACCGCAAGGCTCGACACCGGGTCCCAGACCAGGTCGATGCCGAAGGGTCGCGTGATGAGATCCCGCACCTGGCCGATGACTGCCGCCATGCCGGCGGCAACCTCGGGCCCGACATGCATCTGGTACGGCAGATCGGCCTCATTGCAGAAGAGGAACCCGTCGACGCCGGCCGCTTGCAACGACTCGAGATCGCGCTCAACGGTATCCACCAGGTGTCGCATGCCGGCTGCGCGGTCGTGTCGCGGGCGGCCCGGCATCGCCGGAAGGTGGAGCATCGCGATGATTGGCTTGTCCACGCCGAAGAGACGACGCAGCAGGGTCATGCCGGCCTTCGGACGTCGGTGAGACGTGTCCGGCCGTTCTCCATCGGATGCAAGGCCGTTGTCTCGGGCCCGGCGACCACCACCTCGATGCCCGCCGCCTCGATGCGCTCGATCTCCTCGGCGTCAGCACCGCGGTCGGTCACGATGGTCGAGACCTGCTCGATCGGCGCCACGGTGCTCATGGCGACGGCGCCGAATTTCGAGCCGTCGGCGATCACGATGATGCGTTCGGTGCGCTCGAGCCCGCCGCGGATGACGTCGGCGTCGCGATCGTCGAGCTCGGTGATCCCGCGACGCGCGGACAGCCCGGCCGCGCCGATCACGGCGGTGTCGGTGTTGTAGCGGCGAACGGCTTCAACGGCTGATGCGCCGATGCAGGTCAGCTCATCCTGGCGAACCAGGCCCCCCGCGATGATCACGCGAACGTTGCGCGTGCCGAGCAGGCTCGCCACCGCAAGCGACGGGGTGATCACCATGAGGTCTTCCCGCGCCGGGAGCAGTCGGGCGAAATGCTCGACAGTCGTCCCGATGCCCAGGAACATCGCCCGAACGCCTACCGTCAACTCGGCGGCGCGTTTGGCGATGACACGCTTCTCCTTGGCGTGGTGGAGCGTTCGTGCATTGGCGCCGACCTCGAAGGTGCGGACGAGGTGGGTGGTGGCGCCCCCGTAGGTTCGCCGTACGAAGCCGTCGCGCTCGAGCCGGCGCAGGTCGCGCCGGATGGTCATCTCGGAAACCTGGAAGTCGCGCGCCAGCGTGCTGACCTCGATGGCCTGATCCTCCGCGACCCGCTCCAGCACCTTCAGGCGCCGCTCGACGGCTAACACGTTGCGGCTCTCCTCCGTGGGCTACTCGTGATATCTGTCGGGTCTTGACCGGAAGTTGTCCCTCCGTGTCAATGTGCCTCTTGACACCGGTGTTCGATTGTGTTCAAACTCTGCAGGTTTTCGACGCCTGTGTCAAGTTTGGGGGCGGTCGTACCGCCGGAGGGTCGCCATGGCAACCGCGAGCAGGCTGTTCGTTCGCAACAGCACGGGGTTGGTGCGCTCTGCGTCGGCAGTCGATGCCACGATATTCAACGCGGTCATCTCGGCACCGGTCGGTTCCACGATCGCGTATTCGATCTTCTTCGCGCTGGTCGCGTTTCCCGGCGCGGACGTTGTCGGGGTCTTGATTCTCGTTGCGGTGATCAACATTCCCGTGCTCATCATGTTCGCGCTGCTGGGGGCGAGCATGCCGAGGGTCGGAGGCGACTACGTCTGGGTCAGCCGGGTGCTGTCGCCGCCCCTGGCACTGATATCCAACCTCTGCATGATCATGGGCGGCCTTCTCGGTGCCGCATTTTTCGCGAAGTTCTTTTCGGTGCTTGCTCTCGGGCCGGTGCTCGTCGCGGTCGGGGCGATCTTCAGTAACAGCCACTTCATAGACTGGGGCAACGCGTTCCAGACCAACAACAGCTGGATCCTCGGTGCTTCGCTCTTCATGGTCGCCCTCCAGACCCTGATCCTGATAAGCGGCACCAAGGCGACGTTCCGCTGGCAGAACTACTCGTTCATCATCGCGATGGCCGGCACGCTCGTCGGGTTCATCGTATTGCTCATCGGCAGCCAGGGCGACTTCTTCTCGCACTTCGACGCGCTCAACAAGAGCTTCGGCGGCGGCACCGTTGCGCAGGTGATCAGCGGAGCTCCGGGTGCGGCAGGCGCGGCGCCCAGCTTCTTCAGCAGCGCGACACTGCCGACGCTCTTCTCGATCCAGGGATTCATGATGTGGAATTTCTGGTCCGTGTACATGTCCGGGGAGCTGAAGAGCGCTTCGAACCGCCGCCGTCAGCTGTCGGTCATGTTCGGGGCTCTCGGCTGGGACACCGTCCTTCTTGTCATCGGCGTCCTATTGCTCTTCCGGGTCGCGGGCTACAACTTCGTCTACGCCCTCAACGCCGCGAGCACCGCCTACAAGATCCCGTCCGGACCGTTCTACCCCTTCCTTGCATCGCTGGTGTTCAACACGCCGATTCTGACCATCATCATCATGGGTTCCTTCCTCTTCTGGTCATTGCCGTCGATGATCGCGAACACCTTCATGCCGATACGGTCGTTCTTCGCCTGGTCGTTCGACCGGCTGATGCCCGAGCGCCTGGCTAATGTGAACGAGCGGACGCACTCGCCGGTCAACGCGATCATCCTCACCAACCTGATCATCGCCGCCCTGGTCATCTGGAGTGTGGTGGGCAATCAGTTCCAGCTGGTGCTCGGCCTGATTGTGCTCGCCGGGGCGCTCGCCGTGATCATCGTCGGCCTTGCAGCAGTCGCCCTGCCGATACGGCGGCCCGATCTTTATCAAGCGTCGCCGGCAAACGTAAAGTTCCTGGGCATACCGTTGCTCTACATCGTCGGAACACTGTCGATCGCGGAGTTCATCGGCATCATCGCCATCTCGTTCATCAATCCGCTGTCGGTCATGAACGGCAACCGCGACGACTTTTGGTGGATACCCGCGTGGCTCGGCGGCCTGATCGTCGGCGGCGCGCTCCTCTACTACGTCCCGCGCTTCATCCGCGCCCAGCAGGGCGTGAACATCGGGTTCGTCTACAAGGAACTCCCGCCGGAGTGAGCGACTCGGCCCCTTGGGCATGATAAGGGCGGTCGGTGATCCCACCGGCCGCCCTTACCATGTCCTGATGCTGATCGGATCCTGCTGATGGCGGACAGCGAGACGCTGATCCTTTCCGACATCCGCGATGAGGCGAAGAGGCTCGCGGAGGCGGCCGTGACGCTGGGGCTGTCGGCGCGGCTCATCGGGGGGCTGGCGATCTGGCTGCGTTGCCCGAGCGTCCACGACGGACCGTTCGGGCGCTCGTACCAGGACATGGATTTCGCGATCAGCGCGGCTGCAGCCACGAAATTCAAGGCACTGCTCATGACCCAGGGCTACCTCCCGGACCAGTTCTTCAACGGCCTGCATGGCGCCACGCGGCTGTATTACGGGGAGCCGGCCGGTCGATGGTCGATCGACGTGGTCATCGACGAGTTGGTGATGTCGCACAAGCTCGATCTGCGCGCCCGGCTCGACGGTCCGGCACCAACGATCACCCTCGCGGATCTGCTGCTCACCAAACTCCAGGTGTGGGAGATCAACCGGAAGGATCTCGGGGACACTCTGTGCCTGCTCGCGGACCACGCGCTCACCGAGGACGACGGCGAGGTCGAGGGGATCAGCCTCCCTCGGATCCGGTCGGTCCTCGGGAAGGACTGGGGCTTCTGCCACACAGTCGAGCGGAACGCGCCGAAGGTCGCAGAGTTGTGGTCCCAGGAGCGCTTGCCCCGGACAACCAATGATGTCGCGGCGCAGGTCACGTCGCTGCTGCGGGCGATCGACGATGCACCGAAGTCGCGGGCCTGGCGTCTGCGCGGCCGCGTCGGCGAACGCATTCGCTGGTATGAGACACCCGAGGAAGTCAAACACTGACGGTCGCAGTGCGGCACTAGACTTCCGTCGTCGCCCATACGAGTGCGGCGTTGGTCATCGATTCGCAGGGAGTGGCGTCATCGAACTGAGCGGCAGGGTGACCATCGTCACCGGTGGAGCGAGTGGTATCGGGGCAGCGTCGTGCCGGGCTCTTGCCGCCGCGGGCGCGCAGGTCGCTGTTGTCGATCGTGACGCGGAAGGCTGCCAGGCGATCGCCGCAGAAGTCGACGGGATCGCGGTCACCACCGACGTCAGCGACGAAGCTTCGGTGAACTCGATGGTGGCCGAGGTCTCCTCGCGACTCGGTCCGATCGACATCTGCTTCAGCAACGCCGGCGTCGCAACCGGCGCTGACATCCTGACCACGGAGCCCGAGGTCTGGAACGAGCAGTGGGCGATCAACGTCATGGCCCACGTGTACGCGGTCCGCGCGGTGCTCCCCGGAATGCTTGCGCGCGGAACCGGCTATCTCGTGCACACCGCATCGATGGCGGGAATCCTCACCAGCCACGGCAACGTCACCTACGCGACGACCAAGCATGCGGTGGTGGGACTCGCCGAGTGGCTCTCGATCACCTATCACCACCGCGGCATCCGCGTCTCGCTGCTCGCCCCGCTGGGGGTGAAGACGCCGATGCTGGAGCGCGCCGATCCCAGGTTCGCGGCCGCGGTTGCCGGTCCGATCAAGGACGCCGGTTATGTGGCCGGGCTTGTCGTCGACGCCATCCGCGATGAACGCTTCCTGGTTGTCTCCGACCCGATCGCGGAGACGTGGATGCATCGCAAGGCCGATGACCCCGAGCGCTGGCTGCAGGGGATGCGGCGGGTGCAGCAGCAGCTGGAAGAGGCGGCGCTGCCTCCGAGTTAGCCCCGCGAAGCTACGACGCCGGGCTCAGCGCGATGTCGACGTCGACCGTGTACCAGCGCCCGTTTACCCCCGCGGGCTCCGGCTCGACCGCGGGATCGTGCTCGACGAGCGTTCGCACCAGTGACTGTTTGACGCCGAAGACCACGTCCGATTCGAGGTACGGGCTCGCCGAGTCGAAGACATGGGTCGTCACCGGGATACACCCGTCTGCGGACACCACGAAATGGATATGCGCCGGTCGCCACGGGTGGCGCCTCGTTGCCTGCAACATCCTGCCGACCGGACCGTCGTCGGGGATCGGGTAGTCCACCGGGCGTACGGTGCGGAAGGCGAAGGCGCCATCGACGTCGGTGTGAAACCGTCCTCGAAGGTTTTCCGGTGACTGCGCGCCATCCTGCACCGCATAGAGTCGATTGGTCGCGTTCTGCCACACGTCGACGGTGGCGCCGGACAGCGGCCGTCCCGCGGTGTCTCGAACGTGGCCGCTGACCAGCAGCGGCTGGGTTCCGAGGTCGCCGGTGATCGCGTCGCCGTTGGATCGCCAGGGCGAGCCTTCGACGTAGAACGGGCCGAGCACCGTCGACTCGGTCGCACTGCTCCCGGCCCCATGGTTGATGAGGTCGACGAGCATCGAGAGTCCAAGGGTGTCCGAGAGCAGGATGAACTCCTGACGCTGATCGGTGCACATCTGCCCGACATCGGTGAGGAAGCGAATCCCCGCCATCCATTCGGGCTCGGTGAGCGCCTGCTCCACAGCAAATTCGTGCAGATGGCGGATGAGGCCGCCGACCAGCTCTCGAAGCCTGGGATCGGGGCACTGTTCCAGCCGGTCAATCACCTGCCCGGTGAGGGCGGTTGCACTCGCTTCAGATGCTGTCATGACGTCGCCCATTCGTACCCCACGTAATTCTCCGCGAGGCTCGTGCAAGCCACGCGCGAGTCGACCGTATATGCGAGCTGCGCCAGCTGCAACCGCGCCTGGTAGGCATCACTGTCCGGAAAGCGATGGAGCATCGATGTCATCCACCACGAGAACTGCTGCGCTCTCCAGACACGGCGCAGACAGCTGGTCGAGTATGCACCGAGCAAGGTGGCGTCGCCGCTGCGGAAGAACGCGGTCAGCGCATCGGACAGGATGCTCACGTCGCGAATGGCGAGGTTCATCCCCTTGGCGCCGGTGGGTGGGACGATGTGCGCCGCATCGCCGCTCAGGAACAGCCGGCCGAACTGCATCGGTTCGACGACGAAGCTGCGCATGGCCGAGATGCCCTTCTCGATGATGGGGCCTTCGGCGAGCGACCAGGCGCCGGCCGCGAGTCTGGTCTGCAATTCCTCCCAGATGCGCGCGTCGGGCCAGTCGCCGATGCGCTCATCGGCGGGCACCTGCAGGTAGAGACGGCTCACCGTGGGGGATCGCATGCTCAGGAGCGCGAAGCCACGCTCGTGATAGCAATAGATCAGCTCCTCACTCGAAGGAGCCACGCTGGCAAGGATTCCAAGCCATGCAAACGGGTACTCGCGCTCGTACGCCGTCAGGACGCCGTCGGGAATGCTGTCACGCGACACGCCATGGAAGCCGTCGCACCCGGCGATAGCGTCACATTCGATGGTCATGGCGGCGCCATCCAGCAGGAAGCTGACCGAGGGGTGCGGCGTCTCGATGTCGCGCAAGCGCACATCGCTGACCTCGAACAGGATCGGGTGGCCGGCCGACAGGCGGATCGCGATCAGGTCCTGGACGATCTCCTGCTGTCCGTACACGATGATCCCGCGTCCACCGGTGAGCGCGCCGAAGTCGATGCGGTGATCGCCGCCGCCGAAGCGAAGGCGGATGCCGTGATGCACGAGACCCTGGCTGCGCATCCTCGCCCCGACGCCGGTGGCGTCGAGCAGGTCGGCGGTCCCCTGCTCGAGCACGCCGGCGCGCACACGTTGCTCCACATATGCCCGCGTTCTCGACTCGATGACGATCGACTCGATGCCCTCGAGGCTCAGCAGATGCGCGAGCATGAGCCCCGCCGGACCGGCGCCGACGATCGCGACCTGGGTGCGCACGCCGCGAGGACCGCTTAAGACGGGAACGGCCGGCGACGGCCTTGCACGGCGACCCAGCGCAGCTCTGTGAACTCGTCGATCGCGGCGTCCCCCTGAGACATTGCCTGGCACCCGCACTTACCAATGGCATAGTGTTCGCATAGCGAACCTAGGTTCTCTGAATGAACATATTACATTGTCGCCAGGGCAGGCAACCCTGCGGACGCGCCGACGAATGAACCAAAAAGCTATGGTTGCGAATAGGAGTGTGCGCTACGCGAACATGTTGATCTGTGAGCATGGCTGAGATCGTCTCGCTGCCCGAGGGCATCGCTGCGGCCGTGCACGACGGCGACACCCTGGTGATGGAGGGGTTCACCCATCTCATCCCGTTCGCGGCAGGTCACGAGATCATCCGCCAGGGACGTCGCGATCTGACCCTGGTGCGAATGACCCCGGACCTCGTCTACGACCAGCTGATCGGCATGGGATGCGCGTCAAAGCTCATCTTCTCCTGGGGCGGCAACCCGGGTGTCGGCTCCCTCCACAGGTTTCGTGACGCGGTCGAGAACGCATGGCCGCTGCCTCTGGAGCTGGAAGAGCACAGCCATGCGGGCATGGCCAACCGATACCTCGCCGGGGCGAGCGGTCTTCCCTTCGCCGTGCTCCGCGGCTACGTGGGCACCGACCTGCCGGCACAGACGGACACCATCAGGCCGATCACCTGTCCGTTCACCGGCGAGGTGTTGACCGCCGTTCCCGCGTTGTCGCCCGACGTCACGATCATCCATGCGCAGCGCGCTGATCGGAAGGGCAACGTGCAGATGTGGGGCATCCTCGGCGTGCAGAAGGAGGCGGTGCTCGCCGCGAAACGATCGCTGATCACCGTGGAGGAGATCGTCGACAGCCTTGATCACAAGCCTCAGGAGGTCGTGCTTCCCTCGTTCGCGACGACCTACGTCGCCGTCGCCCCGGGGGGATCGCACCCCTCGTATGCGCAGGGATATTCCTTACGGGACAATGGGTTCTATACAGAGTGGGACGCGATCAGCAAGGATCGGGACACGTTCCTCCGCTGGATGGACGAGAACGTGATGCGCCGAGCACCCGCGGCGTGACGGCGGCGTACACGGCAGACGAGATGATGACCGTGGCTGCGGCACGTCAGCTGCACAACGGCACCGTGTGCTTCGTCGGCATCGGGCTGCCGAGCACCGCCGCAAATCTCGCCCGCTTCACACGCGCTCCCGACGTCGTGCTCATCTACGAGTCGGGGACGCTCGGCGCCAAACCGGACCGGCTGCCGCTTTCGATCGGCGACGGCATCCTTGCCGAGACCGCGGATGTGGTCGTGAGCGTTCCGGAGGTCTTCAACTACTGGCTGCAACCGGGAAGGATCGATGTCGGCTTCCTGAGCGCCGCCCAGATCGACCGCTACGCCAATATCAACACCACCGTGATCGGCACCGACTACCGAAATCCCAAAGTCCGCCTCCCCGGAGCGGGGGGCGCGCCCGAAATCGCCGCCTCGTGCCGCGAGGTCGTGGTGGTGCTCCGCCAGACTCCGAGAACGTTCGTCGATCGCGTCGACTTCATCACCTCGGTCGGCTTTGGACGCGGGCCGGGCGATCGCCGGCGACTCGGTCTGAGCGGGTCTGGACCCAGGGTCGTGATCACCGACTTCGGCATCCTGTCGCCCGACCCGGAGACCTGCGAGCTCACGCTGGTGAGCGTTCACCCCGGATCCACGGCGGAGGACGCTCGAGCTGCCACCGGCTGGCCGCTCGGGGTGTCAACGGACCTCGCAACCACCGACCCCCCGACCGACGAGGAGCTCGACGTGTTGCGCCGTCTCGAGGCGACCAAGGGCGCGTGAGCGAGGACGTCTTCATCCTGGACGCGGTGCGCACGCCGATCGGGCGTCATGGCGGCGCGCTCGCCGGTGTGCGTCCCGATGACCTCGCGGCGGGGGTCGTCTCGGCGATCGTGCACCGAAGCCCGGCACTGGATCCGGCAGAGATCGGTGATGTCGTGTTCGGCGATGGCAACGGAGCCGGTGAGGACAACCGCAACCTCGCGCGCATGGCGCTGCTGCTCGCCGGCGTCCCGCCGACCGTGCCGGGCACGACCGTCAACCGGCTGTGCGGCTCGGGACTCGAAGCGGTCATCGCCGCGAGCCGGGCGATCGCCGTCGGCGATCACTCGGTCTGCGTCGCGGGGGGCGTCGAATCGATGAGTCGCGCACCCTGGGTGCTGCTCAAACCGGAGCGCGCATACGCGCGGACCAACGAGACGCTGTTCTCCACGACCCTCGGCTGGCGCATGGTCAATCCGCGGATGCCGGCGAACTGGACGATCTCCCTCGGCGAGGGCGCCGAGCTGCTGGCAACCAGGTACTCGATCAGCCGCGAGGAGCAGGACGCCTTCGCGCTGCGCAGCCACCGCCGGGCGGCCGCCGCGTGGGATGCCGGGCGGTACGACAACGAGGCGGTCGCGGTGGACGGGAACGACCTGCATCGTGACGAGAGCATTCGCCCCGACACGTCGATCGACGCCCTGGCCGCACTTCGACCCGCGTTTCGACCCGACGGAACGGTCACTGCGGGCAACGCGTCCCCACTCAACGATGGCGCCGCCGCCGTCCTGCTTGCGGATGCCGCTGGTGCACGCCGCGCCGGACGAGAGCCGCTGGCCCGCATCGTCGCCCGCGGCGTCAGCGCGGTCGAACCGCCGCTGTACGGCATCGGACCGGTCGCTGCCGCCAACGCGGCGTTGAGCCGCGCGGGAATCGGATGGGAGGACCTGGCGGTGGTCGAGCTCAACGAGGCGTTCGCGGCGCAATCGCTCGCCTGCCTTCGAGACTGGCCGGAGCTCGATCCCGAGAAGGTGAATCCGAATGGCGGGGCGATCGCGATCGGCCATCCGATCGGGTGCTCCGGCGCGCGCATCATCGGCTCACTTGCGCACGAGTTGCGGCGTCGTGGCGGCGGCTTCGGCCTTGCCGCGATCTGCATCGGGGTGGGTCAGGGGCTCGCTGTGGTCCTGGAGGCCTGAATGCCAGCATCCTCGCGCTCCGTGCATCCGCCCAATGACTCGCCGGCATACGGATCGAGCCTGCTGCGCGCACCGAAACAGCCGTTGCGCGTGCACCCGGGGCGGCTTGGCGAGCTCACCGCACCGCTGCTCGCCGGCGAGACAATCGGCACCCTCGACCATGACCTCACTCGGCAGCACGACGGGGAGCCGCTCGGGGAGCGGATCACGATCAGTGGTCGCGTGCTCGACGAGGATGGGAACCCGCTGGCCGGCGCGCTCATCGAGGTCTGGCAGGCGAACGCCTCAGGTCGCTATGCGCACCTCTCGGATCAGCATCAAGCACCCCTCGACCCCAACTTCAGCGGTGCGGGCCGCTGCCTCACCGACGCCGAGGGCGGTTACCGGTTCATCACCATCAAGCCCGGCGCCTACCCCTGGCGCAACCATCCCAACGCCTGGCGGCCGGCGCACGTGCATTTCTCGGTGTTCTCCCCAGCGTTCACGCAACGGCTGATCACCCAGATGTACTTTCCCGGAGACCCGCTCTTCGCCCAGGACCCGGTGCTCATGTCGGTGCCTGATGAGGAGTCGCGACAGCGGCTGGTGGCACGTTGGTCGCTCGAGCTTACCGAGCCGGAGTGGTCGCTCGGCTACGCCTGGGACATCGTGGTCGCGGGGCGTCAGGCCACGCCGCTCGACGATGATGCGCCGGAATGACACTCCCACTCACTCCCTCGCAAACCGTCGGACCGTTCTTCCGGATCGGGCTGGCGACCACCATCGGAGCCCACGTCGCCGGCGAGGGAACGCCGGGCGCGGTGCGCATCTCCGGTCAGGTGTTCGACGGAGCCGGTGAACCCGTCCCGGACGGGCTGATCGAAACCTGGCAGGCCGAGGGCGCCGGCCGTTGCCCGACCGACGACGAGGGGCATTTCGCCATCGTCACCACCAAGCCCGCGCGCAACGCCGTCGACCACAGCGGGGTGGAGGCGCCGCACCTCGACGTGTCGGTGTTCGCGCGCGGCCTGCTCACGCGCCTGGTGACGCGGATGTACTTCCCCGATGAGGATGAGGCCAATGCGGCGGATCCGGTGCTTGGGAGCCTCTCCGACGCCGAGCGTGCAACGCTGGTTGCGGTCACAGACGATGGCGGTCTGCGATTCGACATCCATCTTCAGGGCGCGCGTGAAACGGTCTTCTTCGATCGCTGAGGGTCTTGTCGCTCCCCTCTTCGGCAGCGCCGCTGTGGACGCGGCGGTGAGTGACACGGCGTGGCTCCAGGCGATGCTCGATTTCGAGGCGGCGCTTGCGCTTGCGGAGGCCGAGGTGGGCCTGGTTCCGGCGCACATCGCAGCTGAGATTGGCGCCGCGTGCCGTGCTGAATCATTCGACGTAGCGGAGATCGGACGGGGTTCGCTCGCGTCCGGCAATCCCGCTGCGCCGCTGGTCCGGGCGCTGACCGACGCAGTTTCCCCGGAGGCGCGGGAGTACGTGCATCTCGGCGCCACGAGTCAGGACGTCATCGACACCGCGTTCTCGTTGATAGCGCAACGCGCGCTCGATGCGATCCTCGAGGACCTGTCGGTCGCCGGATCGGCGTGCGCGACTCTCGCTGAGACCAACCGTCGGACGCTCATGACCGCGCGCACATTGCTGCAACCGGCAGTGCCAACCACCTTCGGCGTCAAAGCAGCGGGCTGGCTGGTCGGCATCGACGAGGCGCGCGCTCTGCTGGCTCGTGTTCGCTCCGAGCGGCTGGCCGTGCAGCTCGGCGGCGCGGCGGGAACGCTTGGATCCCTCGAGAGCTCGGGTGTCGAGGTCATGTCCCGACTGCCTGCGCGCCTCGGGCTTGCCGAGCCCGTCCTCCCGTGGCACACCGATCGCACGCGGGTCGCCGAACTTGCGGCCGCGCTCGGCACCGCGACCGGCGTCCTCGGAAAGATCGCTCGCGACGTCGTGCTCCTCGCGCAGGGCGAGGTAGCCGAAGCCGGCGAGTCGGAGCATGGAACCTCGTCGACCTTGCCTCACAAGCGGAACCCGGTGCGTGCGCTGCTCATCCTGGCTGCTGCGGAACGCGCCCCCGGACTGGTGAGCACCCTGTTCGCCACCATGGTCCAGGAACACGAGCGCGCCGCGGGGGCATGGCACGCGGAGTGGGCAACCGTCCGCGAGTTGCTGCGCGTCGCGGGCGGCGCGAGCCATCACGCGGCGGCACTGCTGAGCTCGCTGCGCGTCGACCCGGGACGGATGGCCGAGAACCTGGCACGGGCCGGCGGGCTGGTCATGGCGGAGAGCCTCGCGCTCCAGCTCTCGCGCGGCTGCGGGCGATCGGCAGCGCACGATGTGGTGCGGCGCTGCAGCGAGGAGTCGATCGAGCGCCACGTCGCGTTCTCCGAGGTCGTGCGCCACGATCCCGAGGTGCGCCGCCATCTTTCCGAGGGGCAGATTGCGGACGCGCTCGATCCGACACGCTACCTCGGGTCGATCGATGCCCTGATCCAGCGAGCACAGGATGCGCACCGTGCGGCCGGCGAGCATCCATGAGCGTGGAACTGGCGTACTCGTTGGCCGGCGATCGCGACAAGCCGCTACTGGTGATGAGCAGCGCACTCGGCACCTCCCGAGCCATGTGGGACCCGCAGCATCCGCTCGGCACCGACTACTCATTGGTGCTCTACGATCATCGCGGCCTGGGGGCGTCGCCGGCCCCACCGGGTCCGTACACGGTCGAGGACCTTGGCACCGATGTGATCGTGCTCTTGGACACGCTCGGGGTGGAATCGGCGTCGTTCTGGGGCGTGTCGTTGGGTGGAATGGTCGGCCTCTGGCTTGCGGCGCACCACCCCGAGCGGATCAGCAGGCTTGTGGTCATGTCCACGCTCGCACGCCTTCAGCCGGCAAGCAGATACATCGAGCGCGCCGCCGCGGTCAGAGCGCAGGGAATGGGACCGATCGCATCCAGTGTTCTGGCCCGATGGTTCACGGAACGCTTCGCCAGGGACCATCCGGCAGTCGTCCAGGGCTTTGGTGAGGAACTCGCGGCCATGAACGCCGAAGGCTATGCGGGTTGCTGTGAGGCGCTCGCGGCCTGCGACCTGCGCGCGGGTATCCACAAGATCGCGGCGCGGACCCTGGTCATCGCCGGTGCGGACGATCCGATCGTTCCCGCGTCGAGCGCGGTGATGTTCGGCGCGTCGTTCCGTGACGCGAGCGTTGCGGTGGTTCCGAACGCAGCCCACCTGGTGAACGTCGAGCAACCTGAGATCGTCAACCGACTCGTCCGCGAGCATCTGAGTGACGGCGACGGAGGAGTGGCGTGAGCGACGACATTCGAGAGCAGGGCATGACCACCCGGCGTGAGGTTCTCGGCGACGCGCACGTCGACCGCGCGATTGCCGGCGCTGACGGGTTCACCGCCGATTTCCAGGAGCACATCACGCGCTACGCGTGGGGCGCCGTCTGGTCTCGGCCGGGGCTCGATCGGCGCACGCGCAGTTGCATCACGGTGGCGATGCTGGCCGCGCAGGGTTCCGAGCCCGAACTCGCCATGCACGTGCGCGCAGCGGTGCGCAACGGGGTGAGCGTCGAGGAGATCAAGGAGATCCTGCTCCAGGTCGCCGTCTACGCGGGCGTCCCGCGCGCCAACCGCGCGTTCATCGTCGCGCGCGACGCACTGGCGGGCGCCGACACGGCAACCGAATCGACGTGACCGAGGTTGAACGCCCCGTCACGGCGCGTGTCGACCGCGGCATCGGTACAGATTTCGTGCAGTCCCTGGAGCGCGGACTGGCGGTCATCCGCGCGTTCGACGCGGAGCACGCCGAGCTCACGCTCAGTGAGGTCGCGCGCGCGGCAGGGCTGACGCGTGCCTCGGCGCGGCGGTTCCTGCGCACCCTGGCCGAGCTCGGCTACGTGCGCAGCAACGGACGCCTCTTCGCACTGCGGCCTCGGGTGCTCGAGCTCGGCTACGCATACCTCTCCAGCCTCAGCCTGCACGAGGTGGCCCAGCCACATCTCGAGCGCCTCGTGGGCGTCCTCCGCGAGTCATCGTCGGTCTCGGTGCTTGACGCCGACGACGTCGTCTACGTCGCCCGCGTGCCCACGCGCCGGATCATGACCGTCACCATCAGCGTCGGCACCCGCTTTCCGGCGTACGCGACATCGATGGGCCGCGTGCTGCTCGCCGGGCAGAGCGACGAATGGCTCGACGGCTACTTTGCGACCGTCGAACTGCGCCGTCTGACCGCGCGAACCGTCACCGATGTGACGGCGCTGCGTGCGGAACTGCTCCTGGTGCGAGCGCAGGGCTGGTCCTTTGTCGATGAGGAGCTCGAGGAAGGCCTGCGGGCGATCGCCGCGCCGATCAACGACCTCGCCGGACGGGTGATCGCCGCGGTCAACGTCTCGTCGCCGGTGAGCCGCGGAAGCCCCGACCTGGTGCGCAGTGAGTTCCTGCCCCACCTGCTTGCCGCGGCACGCGGGATCGAGGAGGATCTGAGTCACAGCGCCAACGGGTCGCGCTGACATCCATGCGATTGGGGGTCTGACCATGCCAGTCACACACGCCGGCGACATCGACATGTACTACGAGGTGCATGGATCCGGTGAGCCACTCGTGTTGATCGGTGGTCTGGCGAATGACGTCTCCGAGTGGGAGTGGCTGGTGAACTGGTGCGCTCAGACCCACCGCGTGCTTGCCTTCGACAACCGCGGCGCCGGACGCACCGACAAGCCTGACGCCCCCTACACGATCCCGATGATGGCCAACGACACGGACGCGCTGATGAACGTGGTCGGCATGTCGCATGCCACGGCGCTCGGCGTGTCCATGGGTGGGCGGATCGCGCTGGACCTCGCGCTCGAGCACCCTGATCGAGTCGCCCGGCTCATCCTGGTCAGCACCACCGCGTCGGCGCGGCCCGAGATGTCGACGTCACGCATGGAGATGCTCAGCATGCTGTCGAGCTTCGTGTTCCGGGGAAAGTATCCGCAGCCGCGCTACGCTTTTGCCCGTCAGCGTCAGGCGTCGCGCACCTACGACTGCATGGACCGCCTCGGCGAGATCCACGTCCCCACCACCATCCTGCACGGCAGGAAGGACAAGATCGCCCCGCTCGACGATGCAGTCGACATGCGTCATGGCATCGCCGGATCGCAGATGGTGACCTTCAGCCGAGGGCACCTCTTCTTCCTCGTGCGCGAGCGGAAATGGTTCCTCGACAGCGTGGCGACCGCGCTCGATGCTCGCTCGACAGCGCCCGCGTCATGAGCACGACCTGGGTGGCATTGGTGCGAGGCATCAATGTCGGCAGGGCCAAGCGGATCACCATGCTGGATCTGCGCACCATGCTGGAGTCGCTCGGCTACAAAGAAGTTCGCACCCATGGCCAGAGTGGCAACGCGATCTTCTCGTCGGGACAGCGGAACGCCGAGGCCCTCGAGCAGGAGATCTCGTCCAGGATCCGAACTCACTTCCGGATGGACGCAGCAGTCCTCCTTCGTACAGCGACCGAGTTTGCGGGGGTGGTCGACGCGAACCCCTTCGTGACGCATGGCGCTCCGTCGAGCGAGCTGCACTTTGCGTTCTTGAGCGCCGAACCGGCCGCGGCGAAGGCCGCCGGTGTCGACCGCGAAGCGTTCAAGCCTGATGAGTTCGCATTCGGAAAGCGGGTGGTCTACGTGCGGCTTCCCAACGGGATCATGGCCTCGACGCTGCCCGACTGGGAACGGACCCTCGGAGTGCGCGCGACGCAACGGAACTGGAATACGACCACCAGGCTGCGCGACCTCATCAGGTGATCGTGGCGCGGCTGCGTCAGCCGGGCCGCCAGCGGCTGTGGCGCGTCCGCGCCTCGCCTTCACGGATGAGCTGCAGCCTCGGCCTGGGACCGTCGCTGCGTCCACCCTGCGGCTTGCGGCTGCCCGCCCTGAACGGGTCCGGCCACTCGGCACCGGGTCCGACGTAGCCCTGGTCGGCTGCGGCGTGCAGGGTCCACTGCGGGTCGTACAGATGAACGCGCGCGAGCGCGCAGAGATCGGTACGACCGGCGAGCACCAATGAGTTGACGTCGTCGTAGGAGGAGATGACGCCGACGGCGATGGTCGCGATGCCCACCTCATTTCGGATGCGGTCCGCGTACGGCGTCTGGTACGAACGGCCGAACGCCGGTCGCTCGTCCTTGGTGACCTGGCCCGTCGAAACGTCGATCGCGTCGGCGCCGTGGGCGGCGAACGCGCGCGCGATCTCGACAGCATCGTCGGCGTCGATCCCGCCGGGGTACCAGTCGGTTGCGGAGATACGCACGGTCATCGGCCTGTGGGCCGGCCACCCAGCGCGCACGGCGTCAAAGACCTCGAGCGGAAAGCGAAGACGGTTTGCCAGCGAACCGCCGTAGCCGTCCGACCGCTGGTTGGAGATCGGTGAGATGAAGCTGGAGAGCAGGTAGCCGTGCGCGCAATGGAGTTCGAGGAGGTCGAACCCGGCGCGGTCACCCGCCACGGCGGCCCGAACGAACTGCTCGCGGATCTCCGCCATGTCATCGGTGCTCAGCTCGCGGGGTACCTGGTTGGCAGCGGAGTACGGAATCGGCGACGGCGCCAGCACCTCCCAGTTCGCGTCCGGGAGTGGCTCGTCCATTCCCTCCCACATCAGTCGCGTCGATCCCTTGCGACCCGAATGTCCGAGCTGCAGGCCGATGTACGCCGTCGTCTGCTCGTGCACGAAATCCACGATTCGTCGCCATCCGGCCTCGTGCTCCGGGGCGTACATGCCGGCGCAGCCCGGCGTGATCCGGCCGTCCGCCGACACGCAGACCATCTCGGTCATCACCAGTGCCGCACCTCCCAGCGCCTTGCTGCCGATGTGCACGAGGTGAAAGTCATCGGGGGTGCCGTCGAGCGCGGAGTACATGTCCATCGCCGAGACGATCACGCGATTCTTCAGCTCGAGGTCGCGCAAGCGGAACGGCTGGAACATGGGTGGTGTCCCATCCTCCGGGAGTCGTGGGTGTTGCGTGTCCACCTGGCTCCCGAACCAGGCGTCGACAGCGCTGACGAACTCGGGGTCTCGCAGGCGCAGGTTGTCGTGGGTGACCCGGCGGCTCCGGGTCAGGATGTTGAACGCGAACTGCAACGGCGCCTGGTGGACGTACTGCCCGAGATTCTCGAACCATTCGAGGCTTGCCTGCGCGGCCCGCTGCGTCGACACCACGACCGGTTTGCGCTCCGCCTCGTAGGCCTCGAGCGCAACTGCCACGCTCTCATGCTCGTGCAGGCACGCGGCCAGCGCGAGCGCGTCCTCCATGGCGAGCTTCGTGCCCGACCCGATCGAGAAGTGAGCCGTGTGTGCGGCATCACCGAGGATCACGACGTTGCCGTGGTGCCAGCGCTCGTTGCGCACCGTGGTGAAGCTGATCCATTTCGAGTTGTTCGCATGCACCGCGTGACCGTCGAGGATTGCGCCGAAGAGCCTGCGGATCTCGGCAATGCTCCGAATGTCGCTTTCGCCCGGAGCCAGCGCGCGCCCGGCCAGTGCGTCGAACCCTGCGCGCTGCCAGACGGCGTCATTCATCTCGACGATGAACGTGCTCCCGGTTGCGTCATATGGATAACCGTGGATCTGCATGATCCCGTGGGGTGTCTCGACGATGTAGAACTTGAAGGCGTCGAAGATCAGATCGGTGCCGAGCCACATGAACTTGCAGCGACGTACGTCGAGCGTCGGGCGAAACACGTCCGCATGGAGCGCGCGCGTCGTCGAGTTCACGCCGTCGGCGCCCACCACCAGGTCGTGGGTCGCGGCGAGCTCATCCACCGGTGGTGCCTCGGTGGTGAACCGCAACGTCACGCCGAGCTCGCGACACCGCGCCTGCAGGATCTGGAGCAGCCGCCTGCGGCTCATCGCCGCGAAACCGTGACCGCCGGACGTGATCACCTGTCCGCGGTAGTGGATGTCGATGTCGTCCCAGCGCGCGAACTCGCGGGACATCGCCTCGTGGATCGTGGGATCCGCGTGCTCGATCCCACCGAGCGTCTCATCCGAGAACACCACGCCGAACCCGAAGGTGTCGTCATCGGCGTTGCGCTCCCACACGGTGATCTCGTGGCTGGGATCGAGCTGCTTGGTGAGCGCCGCGAAGTACAGTCCGCCCGGCCCGCCCCCGACAACCGCAATTCGCATGTGAGTCTGGGCGCAACTGTAAAGTGTGGAACGTCGTGAATGTGGCGTCGTCAGCATGCCTGCATCGATTCATTTCGCTGATCTGACCTCGCCGCGCGCTCGAGCGCTGCTCGACAGCGGCCCCGCGCCGGTGCTGCTCCTGCCGGTGGGCGCGGTGGAGCCACACGGCCCCCACGCGCCGCTCGGGACCGACTCGATCATCTCGACGGCGATCTGCGAGCGGGCAGCCGAGGCGCTCTCCGGCGACACCGCGGTGCGGGCGCTGGTGCTTCCGGAGATCGCCTTCGGCGTGACCCGCTACTCAGCCGCCTTCACGGGCGCGATCACCATCAGCGAGGGAACCCTGCATGCCTTGGTCGTCGAGGTCTGCGCGTCGCTTGGCGCACAGGGCTTCCGCCACCAGGTGATCGTCAACAGCCACTTCGAGCCCGCCCAGGTCGCGACCCTGCGCCGGGCGGCCGAGGATGCGAAGGTGGGATTCCTCGATCTCACGCGTCGCGCGGTCGCCCAGCAGCTGACGCCGGAGTTCCAGAGCGGAGCGGCACACGCGGGGCGGTACGAGACCTCCCTGGTGCTCGCCACCCATCCCGAGCTGGTCGAGGCCGAGACCATGCGCCGTCTGCCGGCATACCAGCTGGACATGCCCGCCGCAATGGCAGCGGGTCAGACCGACTTCCTCGCCATGGGCATGGACAGGGCGTACTGCGGCGCGCCGGCCGAGGCCAGTGCCGATGAGGGCGCGGCGACGCTGGTCACGCTCAGCCGCCTCCTGGTCGACCTGATCCGGGCGCAGGTCGAGGCCGAGCCCCGGCGGTGACGGCGGTGGGTGGGACCGGGCGCGGAATGAATCTGGCCACGGCCTTCCTGGACCGAAACGTCACCGAGGGGCGGGGAGACCGAACCGCCCTGACCGGCCCCGCCGGCAGCTGCACCTACGCGGAGCTCGCCGAGCTCAGCAACCGGGTGGGCAACGCGCTCCTCGAACTCGGTGTCCAGGCGCACGAGCGCGTGCTCCTCGCCCTCGCCGACTCGGTGGAGTTCGTCGCCAGCTGGTATGCGGTGCAGAAGATCGGGGCGGTGACCGCCGAGGTGTACACGTTCCTGCAGCCCAAGGACTACGCCTACTACCTGGACTACACGGGAGCCTCGGTCGTGGTCGTCGACGGCCTCACGCTCGAACCGATGCGCGAAGCCTCCGCGGGAAGCCCCCGGCGGCCGACGCTGCTCGTGGCCGGAGCCGGCGCGATCACGCTGCGTGAAGGTGAGGTGGCCTTCGAGCCCCTGGTCGCGGGCCAGGAGTCCGACCTCGACGCGGTGCCGAGGGAACCGGACGACATCGCCATCTGGAAGTTCACCACCGGCAGCACGGGCAAGCCCAAAGCCTGCGTGCACACGGCGCGGAGCCCGCTGGCCAGCTATGAGCGCTATGCCAGGGGCGTGCTCGACATCCGTGCCGAGGATGTGGTCCTGCCCGTTCCGAAGCTGTTCTTCGGCTACGCGCGCGACCTTGCCGCGCTGTTCCCCTTCGGCGCCGGCGCGACCGGGGTGATCTTCGCCGCCAGGACCACGCCCGAGCTCATCTTCGAGCTGATCCGGCAGCACCGCCCGACCATCCTGGTCAATGTCCCGACCATGATGCAGGCGATGCTCGATCATCCGAGCGCGGCGCAGCAGGACCTGAGCTGCCTTCGCCTCTGCACGTCCGCCGGCGAGGCGCTCCCCGAACCGCTGCATCACCGTTGGAACGACGCCTTCGGCGTCGAGGTGCTCGACGGCATCGGGTCCTCCGAGGCGTACCACATCTACATCTCCAACCGACCCGGGCGGGTGCGTCCCGGGAGCATCGGAGAAGCCGTCCCGGGGTACGTCGCCGAGGTGGTCGATGACGACGGTCATCCGCTGCCCGATGGCCACATCGGGCGGCTCTGGATCCGAGGCGAGACCGCGTCCCGGATGTACTGGCAGGATCCCGAGGCGTCGGCGCGCACCTTCGCCGGCGACCTGGTCATGAGCGGCGACCTTGTGGAACGCGATGACGACGGCTATTTCCTGTACCGCGGACGAGCCGATGATCTGCTCAAGGTCGGCGGCATCTGGGTGGCGCCGGCCGAGATCGAGCGCTGCCTGGCCGGGCATCCCGACGTCGTCGAGTGCGCGGTGGTCGCGGCGGAACGTGACGGTCTGACGCGAGGTCGCGCCTGGGTGGTGCTCAAGCCGGGGTCCAACGCGACCCCGGAAAGCTTGCAGAGCTTCGTGCGCGATCGGCTCGCGCCCCACAAGGTCCCGCGCGAGGTGCGTCTCGTCTCAGAACTGCCGCGCACCGGCTCCGGCAAGATCGACCGGAGCGCGTTGCGCCGGCTCACCCCCGCAGGCGACACAGGAGGCAGGCAGGCGTGACTCGATTCCGGGCATCGGCTGCATTCACCCACCGCTGGCAGCACTTCGACTTCGCGATCTCTGAGGGCGTGGCCACGATCACCCTGGCCCGCCCGGAGAAGCTCGGCGCCCTGACCTTCGACATCTACGCCGACCTGCGCGACCTGCTCACCGAGCTGCCCCATCGCGGCGACGCGCGAGTCGTCGTGATCAGCGGCAGCGGCCGGGGATTCTGCTCGGGCGGCGACGTCGTCGAGATCATCGGGGCGCTGCAATCGATGCAGGCGGGGGACCTGCTCGAGTTCACGCGCATGACCGGCTCGGTCGTCCGTGCGATCCGGGAGTGCCCGCTGCCGGTGATCGCCGCGGTCAACGGCATCGCGGCCGGTGCCGGAGCCGTGATCGCACTCGCCTCGGATCTCCGTCTCCTGGCGCGATCCGCCAAATTCGCGTTTCTGTTCACCAAGGTCGGCCTGGCGGGGGCCGACATGGGCTCGGCATACCTGCTCCCGAGGGTCATCGGATTCGGGCGCGCCAGCGAGCTGCTCCTGCTCGGCGACACGGTCGACGCTGAGCGCGCGCTCGAGATCGGCCTCGCGACCAGTGTCGTCGACGACGACTCACTCCCCGAAGCGGCGCTGGCCCTGGCCCGCCGCCTGGCCGGCGGGCCGGCCCTCGCATACTCGACGACCAAGGTGCTGCTCACCAAGGAGCTCGACATGGGCCTCGGCGGCTCCCTCGAGCTGGACGCCATGACCCAGGCGCTGCTCATGGGCAGCCACGACCACGCCGAGTACCACCGCGCCTGGACCGAGGGACGCGCGCCGGTCTGGGAGGGGCGATGAGCCACGCCGAGCACGAGATCGTCACGTCGCCGGATCTCCCGGCGCCCGTTGGGTATGCCCACGCGGTGATCGCGGCTCCCGGACGGACCGTCCATCTCGGCGGCCAGACCGCCCAGGCACCGGACGGGACGATCTTCGGATCGACGATCGTGGAGCAATTCGACCTTGCGGCACGGAACCTCGTGGCCGCCCTCCACGCCGCCGGTGGGCAGCCGGACGACCTGGTGTCGCTCCAGGTCTTCGTGACCGATCTCGGCGCATACCGCGCATCGATGCGTGAGCTGGGGAGCGTCTGGCGGACCCATTTCGGCCGCCGCTACCCCGCCATGGCGGTCCTCGGGGTGACCGAGCTCTTCGACCCGAGCGCCATGGTGGAGCTGGTCGCGGTGGCGGTCATCCCCTGAGCGCCACCTACGCGCACCTGACCGCGGCCCATCGTGACCTGCTGGCGCGGAGCGAGACGCTGGCGCGAGACATCCTGGCGCCGATCCACCACGGCGGCGAACCCGGCCGGGTGAACCGCGAACTCGTCGCCGCCCTCTCCCGGCATGGGCTGGTGCCGGAGGTGCTCGAACGCGGTCGCGTGGTCCCGGCGCTGACCCTCTGCCTGGTCCGGGAAGGCCTGGCGCGGTACTCGACTGGCGCCGAGACGGCATTTGCGCTCCAGGGGTTGGGCGCGCATCCGATCCTGGCGGCCGGCCGTGCCGAGGTCGTCGACGTGTGGATCCCCCGGGTCTCCTCGGGTGAGGCCGTCGCCGCCTTCGCGCTCACCGAGCCGGATGCCGGATCCGACGTGGCTGCGCTCGCCCTCGCCGCCGAGCCCGACGGCTCCGGCTTCCGCCTCAGCGGCGAGAAGGTGTTCATCTCCAACGCGCCGGACGCCGACATCTACACGGTGTTTGCGCGCACCACGGCGGATGCCGGCGCGAGGGGCATCACCGCCTTCGCGGTGCCGCGGGACAGCCCCGGACTGTCCGGCAAGGCCATCCCCTTCATCGCCGACCACCCGATCGGGCGGCTCCGCTTCGACGGCGTCGCGGTGCCCGCGGAGAACGTCATCGGAGAGGTCGATCACGGATTCGGTGTCGCGATGCGGACCCTCGACCTGTTCCGCCCCAGCGTCGGCGCCTGCGCGGTCGGCATGGCACAGGCGGCGCTCGACGCCGCGGTCACCCACGCCGCGGAGCGCCAGGCGTTCGGCAGGCCGCTGTCCGCCCTGCAGGGCGTGAGCCATCAGCTCGCCGATGTGGCAACTCGGGTTCAGGCCTCGCGCCTGCTGGTCCACTCGGCGGCGGCGGCGCACGACGCCGGGATCACCCCCAACACCGAGGCCGCCGCGATGGCGAAGCTGTTCGCCACGGAGACCGCGATGCTCGCCATCGACGTCGCAATCCAGGTGCACGGTGCCCGCGCGCTCGAACGCGGGCATCTCCTGGAGCACCTCTACCGCGAGGTGCGCGGCACCCGGATCTACGAGGGCGCGTCCGAGGTGCAGCGCGAGATCATCGCCCGTCAGCTGTTCCGCCGGGCCGGTCGCGAATCATGAGGATCGATTCGACCCGCTGACCGTCGCGCATGTCGGTGTCGAGGAACGGCTCACCGGACACGCGCATCCCCGCCCGGGTGTACGCCGCCTGAGCGCGGCCGTTGCCGGCCTCCATGATCAGCGCCACGGCGGTCGCGCCACGCTCGGCAAAGAGGGTGTCCGAGATCAGCCGGACGGTCCGCGACCCGATCCCCTTGCTGACCAGCCCGCTCTCGCCGATGAAGATGTCGAGCCCCCACGACCCTTTCGGGAGGCTGACTCCGACTTCCGCCAGGTAGGGCTTCTCGGCGTCCCAGGGGTAGAACTCGATGTAGCCGACCGGGATGCCGTCGTGCTCGATGATGCGTGGCGTCGTCGGGTCGTCCCCTCTCGTCTGAGGCCCGAGCTGCTCGATCGCACCAGACATCGTCATCGGCTGCTCGTCCGGATCCCACCACTCCCTGACGTGGGGGTTGTTCCTCCAGGCGACGATCAGCGCGTAGTCGTCGGGGTGATCTCGTATCCGCCGGATGGCCAGGTCCGCGTTTGCGGCGATGACATCCTTCATCCAAGCAAGTATCGAGTCACTCGCGAACCCGGTGCAGCCGGCGTCCGCTGAATACGATTCGAGCATGCGAGTACTGGTCGTCGAGGATGAGCCGGAGGTAGCCGGGAGCCTCGCCCGGGGGCTGGCGGAGGCCGGAATCTCGGTCGACGTGGCTCTGAGTGGCGAGGAAGCCCTCGACACCCTCCGTTCGGGGCTCTCCTACGACGTCGCCGTCCTCGACGTGATGCTCGGCGGGGACGTCGACGGGATGGGCATCTGCCGCCACCTCCGTCTCCAGGGCGCGCCGACGGCGATCCTCATGCTCACCGCTCGCGATGACGTCAAGGACCGGCTTGCCGGCTTTGATGCCGGCGCCGACGACTACCTGGCCAAGCCCTTCCACTTCGAGGAGGTGCTCGCCCGGGTTCGGGCGTTGAGCCGCCGGCGGATGGCTCCCCAGGTCGAGGTGCTCCAGGCGGGCAACCTGAGCATGGACAGCGCCGCCCGCCAGGTGATGGTCGGCGGCGACGTGGTGCCGACCACCCGCCGGGAGTACGAGATCCTCGAGCTGTTTCTCCGTCACCCCGCGCAGGTGCTGAGCAAGGAGCAGATCCACGACGCGGTCTGGGGCGACGCCCAGACCGTGGAGTCGGGACTGGTCGAGGTGTACGCAGGGAAGGTGCGCCGCAAGCTGCACGCGGCCAGCGCGTCCGTGCTCATCGAGACCTGCCGCGGTATCGGCTACCGACTGATCAGCAGCGAAGCTGCGGCCTCGTGACGTGAGCGCCGCCGTCAAGCGCCGCGACGCTTTCAGCCCACGCCAGCCGGCCACCCTGCTCGCCCGCGCCACAACCTTTCTGGGCTGCACGGCCATGATCGTCCTGGTCCTGGTCATCGAGATCGTGGTTCCGAACAACCCGACCCTCGGCGGCGTGCTTCTGCTCGCGGTGCTGTTCGCCACGTGGCTTCTGCCAACGCCGCTCGCCGCGGTGATCACCGCCGCGGCAGTGGTGGTGACCCTGGTCACGTCACTCACTGGCACCGTGGACCCGCTCACCGCGAAATTCCAGTTCGTTGCCGTGATCGTGACCGCCTGCCTGAGCGAGCTGACAGTTCGATCGCTGATCGCCAGTGACCGCGCCCAGCTGGCGACCACCGAGCAACTCCGCAGGTTCACCGCGGACGCGGCACACGAACTGCGCAACCCGCTCTCCGCCCTGCAGAGTGACCTGGAGATCACCCTGCTCCAGCCGCGCACACCGGACGAGCTCACCGCCACCGTGCAGCTCGCGCTCAAGAACACCCGGCGCCTGGTGAAGATCTCCGAGTCGCTGCTGACCCTCTCCCGGAGCGATGGCGGTGGACTGATGATCTCGGTCTCGCGCATCGACATCAGCGATGTGCTCGAGGAGGCATATGCACGCTGGGAAGGGCACGCGACAGCGCTGGGAGTCCACATGAACGAACAGCTGGACTGCGAGGCGGTCGTCGAGGGCGAAGCCCTGCTGCTCGGGCGGCTCTTCGACAACCTGCTTGAGAATGCGCTTGCCTACACACCGAGAGGCGGCAGTGTCACCCTGGCGCTCAAGCCGTCTCCTCCAGGTGCATGTGTGATCTCCATCACTGATACGGGCCCCGGGATTCCGGCGAGCCTGCGCCCGGTCATCTTCGAGCGGTTCTCGCGCGGCGACGCGTCGCGTTCGAGAAAGACCGGGGGCGCCGGTCTTGGGCTGGCGATCTGCACCGCAATCGTTTCTGCCCACAAAGGCACCATCACACTTGATGACGAGCGCGTCGCTGGAACGCGAATCGTTGTGCGACTCCCTGTTACCGGGCTTTCCGGAACAGTTTGAGAACCCTGCTCAGGCTAAAGGTATCGCCTCGCGAGGTCGGGGGAAAGTCTTTATCGGAGATATCCAAAAATGGGCACAAGGGTTCTGGAGGTCGGCGAACGCATCCGCGAGCTGGGAGAGAGGCTCCGGAACGATGAGGAAGGTCAGGGCATGGTCGAATATGCGCTGATCCTGGTTCTCATCTCGATCGTTGTGATCGTCATCCTCAGCACGCTTGGCAAGACGGTGAACAACGTCTTCTCAAACGTGAGCCACGGCCTGGCCAACTAGCCCCCCCGCGGGCTGCCGGTACCTCCCTCATTTCAGGGCCGGCAGTCCGACGCCACCTCAAGCGGCGTGCGCAGCTCCCGGAGCAGCCTGCCGACGTGTCCGCGGTAGCAGCATCGACAGCAGACCGGTGAGCGCCCAGAAGCCGACGTTGAAGAACAGGATGCGCTCGAGCGATGTGACGAAGTCGCGTCCGAGCGCGGTTTGAGCGGCACTTGCGAAGACGGCACCGGCCGGTCCCGATCCCCTTTTGTTGCAGCCGGGAATCGGTGCTGAAGGATCGCTCGAGGAAGCCTGCTCCTTGAAACAGGTGGTGAACGTCGCGATGGCGGACTGAGCCGCGGGTTGCGGAATCCCCGCAGCCGCGAGCTGCGATTGCAGTTGCGGGGTGACCGTCTTGATCGCGTCCGTCGCGCGGCTCGAGAGGAGGCTGAAGAACACCACGCCGACGACCGCGACGCCGATGGCGCCACCGAGCTGCTGGAAGGTGGTGAGCACCCCTGATGCCGAGCCCGCGTCCCTGCCCGGAACGCCCGCCAGGATGATGTTGAGCAAGGGTGCGATCACCGTGCCCAGGCCGAGCCCACTCACCACGAATGGCGGGATCAGGTCCCACCCCGTGAGGTTCGTGCCCACGAGATGCAGGGTGCCGATGACGCCGAGCATGCCGATGACCAGCAGGCTCGAACCGATCGCGATGGTGTACTTGCCGAGGCGCGGAGCGACGCGAGTCGACATCGCGGACGCGACTGCGGAGGAAAGGCTCCAGGGGATCGTCGTCAACCCCGCATTGAGCGCGCTGAATCCCAGCCCGACCTGCAGCATCAGGCTGAAGGTGAAGAAGAACGCGGGAATGCCCGCGATGAAGACGGCCGAGATCGCAACCCCGACGCTGAACGACCTGATGCGGAACAGCGAGAGTTGCACGAGCGGGAACCGTGTCGCCGGCAGCGATCGCTCGTACAGGACGAAGAGCACGAGCATCACCGGGCTGATGCCCATGCAGATGAATGTCCACGCCGGCCAGCCCGCAACTTGCCCCTCGACGAGCGGGTAGACGAGCAGCAGGATGCCCGCCGTCGCGAGCACGACGCCGACAACGTCGAGACGGGTGGCATTCGGGGCTCGCGACTCGGTGATCAGCCGGGTCGCGGCGATGAGCGCCGCGATACCGATCGGCAGGTTCACCAGGAAGATCCACCGCCACGATTGGCCCGTGATGTCGTTGCGGATGATCAGTCCACCGGCGAGCGGGCCGGTGATCGTGGCGATGCCGATCACCGCGCCGACCAGGCCGAACACGCGGGCACGTTCGTGGGGCGGAAAGGTCACCTGGATCACCGACAGGACCTGCGGGTACATCATCGCCGCCATGGCCCCCTGCAGCACTCGCGAGAGGTCGAGCATGATCGCGCTCTGGGCGAGCCCGCAGAGCGCCGACGCCAGCACGAATCCCGACATGCCGATGATGAACAGCCGCTTTCTGCCAAAGATGTCACCAAGTCGCCCGCCGGTGATCAGCAGCACCGCATACGCGAGACCGTAGCCGGCGATCACGAACTGAATGTCGGCGTTGTTCGCCGCGAGATTCGAACGGATCGATGGGATCGCCACATTCACGATGGAGACGTCGAGCAGCACCATGAACAGGGCGGTCATCACGCTCGCCAGCGCGAGCCAGCGGCGAGGATCCAACTCGCTCGCCCGGGGAGCAGGTCCCGCGGGCTGAGCTCCCGCGCCGGGCGGGGAAGCAGCCTCAGTCGTCTCGGTCATCGGGCGTGCCTCCCACGATCGCGTATCGAGTCCCTTGTCATCAGCCCGCAGGTGCGGGCGTCCATCTTGGCAGAGTCCCGTTCGCCGGGCGACGGTCATCTCCCGGCGAAGGGTCCGTTCAGCGCGGTGTGCACGATGCCGACAGCCAGCACCGCGAACATGGTGGCGACGTGGTTGCGCCGGATGCGGCGGCGCGCGTCGCGCTTCGCGCCGGAGAGACCGCTGCCCGCGAACGCGGTGAGCACGAGCAGGCCGACGGCTGCCGCACCAGCCCAGATCCCAACCTCCTCACCGGCGGGAAGCGTCGACCTGGTCACCGACGACAGGCAGTGGGCGATCCCGGCGACAGTCGCCACCGCGCCGAGCCAGTTGTGGGCGCGGAACCATCCCATCGCGAAGGAGCGCCCGGCGGAGAGCCGCCACCGGTTCACGAGCGACGACACGATCGCCACCCCGAACAGTGCCGCGGCGATCCACCCGGTGAGCAGGTCGATCGCGCTCATCGCTCGCGAGTCGCTTCGTGACTCCTCCCCGGATGTCTATGCTCGGTCATCATGGAAATGCAGTATCGACGCCTCGGCCGCTCAGGGCTCAAGGTGAGCGTGCTGTCGTTCGGCTCGTGGGTCAGCTTCGGACCTCAACTCGCCGGAGGCAGTGCACGTGATTGCCTGGCCGCCGCCTACGACGCGGGAGTCAACTTCTTCGACAACGCCGAGGTGTACGCCGGGGGGCGATCGGAATCGATCATGGGCGAGGCGATCGCGGAGCTCGGCTGGCCCCGGTACTCGTACGTGATCTCGAGCAAGTTCTTCTGGGGGATCGAGGGCTCGGTCAACACCCGGAACACGCTCAACCGCAAGTACCTGATACACGCCGTGGACGGGTCGCTGCGCCGCCTCGGCCTCGACTTCCTCGACCTGATCTTCTGCCACCGGCCCGATCCGGAAACCCCGATCGAGGAGACGGTGCGCGCGATGCACGAGATCATCACGTCCGGCCGCGCCCACTACTGGGGCACGTCCGAATGGAGCGCAGCCACCATCATCGAGGCGTGGGACATCGCCGATCGCAATCACCTGCACAAGCCGGTGATGGAACAGCCGCAGTACAACCTCTTCGAGCGCGACAAGGTCGAGCGCGAGTTCGCTCCGCTCTACGAACGGATCGGTCTCGGCCTGACGACCTGGAGCCCGCTCGCCTCGGGCCTGCTCACCGGCAAGTACATCAACGGTGTCCCGGCGGAAAGCCGCGCCAACCTGCCCGGGTATGGCTGGCTCAAAGACGATGTCACCAATGCCGATGCCAACCGGCGGGTTCGCGAGCTCGGCGTGATCGCGGACGAGCTTGGAGTCAGCCTCGCGCAGCTGTCGATCGCGTGGTGTGCGTCCAATCCACATGTGTCGACGGTCATCACCGGCGCGAGCCGCGTCGAACAGGTCCGCGAGAACCTCGGTGCGCTCGACGTCATCGACCGGCTCACGCCCGACATCCTCAAACGTATCGACGCGATCTTCTGAGTTTCAGCCGGCCGCGCGCAACATCCGATCGCGCTGAGCCGTCTCGGAGGGTTGTCGCGGGAGGGTGACGTGCGTCCCGGCATGCTGGGACCGCGCTGGCCGCCTATGACGGTGTTGGGGCCGGGGTCACGTACGGTCGCCCGCAGGTCACGAAGTCTCAATCGGTGAGCTACGTGACGTTCCATCGGTTGCGGCCGGCGCGATCCTTGGATCAGTCAGATGGAAGCGACAATGAGAGGGGACTCGCACCTGCCTCCCGAACGCGCCGCCCGGGCCCTGAGCCGGGAGGGGGCCTTTCGGGAGTTGACCCGTTGCTTCGCGCCCGCTGCGGCGCAGCGCACCAACGACAACGCGACCGCGCTGCGGGTCGTCTGAGCCGGACGTTGTGTCGTGAAGGGAAGGATCGCCGCTGGGCTCACTGCCGGCGCACTGTCGCTGTTCTCCGGCGGAATCGTCGGCCACGCGCTCACAATCTCGACCACGACCCTGACCTCGGCCACCAATCCCTCGGTCTGGGGGCAGCTGGTCACCTTCACGGCAACCATCACGCCGGTCGCCCCGGCGCCAACCGGGACCGTGACGTTCCAGGACAGCGGGACCAACGTCGCCGGCTGCGTGAACCGGGCAGTCGCGGCTCGGGTTGCCAGCTGCGCGACCGCCGCCCTGGCGGTCGGAGCGCATAGCGTCACCGCGGTCTACAGCGGCAACGCCACCTATGCGACCAGTACGTCGCCCCCGGTGACGCAGGTGGTGAACATGGGGTCCACCACGACTCTTGTGGGTTCATCGTTCAACCCATCGGTGAGCGGCCAGACCGTGACCTACACGGCCACCGTCGGCGCAGTCGCTCCTGCGTCCGGGAAGCGTACGGGCAGCGTGGACTTTCAGGATGGCGGCGTCGACATCGCCGGCTGCGGCGCGAAGGCTGTCGCGGCCGCCGGCACCGCCACCTGCGCCATCGCCTACAGCGGGCCAGGGACGCACACCATCACCGCGATCTACAGCGGTGACGCTAATTTCACTGGCTCGACAACGGCCGGCCTCACGCAGACGGTCAACGTCGGCGCCGCGGGCGTCGTGCTCACCTCGTCGGCCAACCCCTCGGGCACCGGCCAGAACATCACCTTGACCGCCAACGTCCTGGCCACAGCACCTGCGTCAGGCATACGGACCGGGACCGTCGACTTCCAGGCGGGTGGCGTGACCATTCCAGGCTGCAGCGCGCAGGTGGTGCCGGCCTCGGGGAAGGCGACGTGTGTCACGAACGTCCTTTCCGTCGGCGCGGACGTGATCACCGCCATCTACAGCGGCGACACCAACTTCGCGCCGAGCACGTCGGCGCCGTTGACGCAGACGGTCAACCAGGGCGCGACCACCACCAAGGTCGTATCGTCGCTGAACCCGTCGAGCACAGGTGTCACCGTGACCTTCACCGCGACCGTCACCGCGACCGCTCCCGCATCGGGAACGCGCACCGGTACGGTCGCGTTCCAGGACAGCGGCGTTGCCATCGCCGGCTGCGCCGCCCAGGTCCTTGCGGCTGCGGGGACGGCCACCTGCGCAACCAACGGGCTGACCGCCGGCACGCACACCATCACCGCGGTATACAGCGGTGATGGCAACTTCACCACCAGCACGTCAGCGCCGCTCACACAGACAGTGGTCAGCGCGACGACGACGGCAGTCACCTCCAGCGCGAATCCGTCGGTGTTCGGACAGGTCATTCAGTACACAGCCACGGTCGCCGGCGGTCCGGCGGTGACCGGGACGATCACGTTCCGCGACGGGGGCGCCAACATCGCCGGCTGCGTCGTGGTCGCGATGATCGCCGGCTCCGCGGCGTGCAACGTGTCGCCCACCGTGGCATCGCACAAGATCACCGCGGTGTACAGCGGGGACGCGAGCAACGCCGCGAGCACCTCCGCGGTGATGACCCAGGTCGTGGTCGCGGATCAGACCACCACGGTGGTCACGGCAACCGTCAACCCGACGGTCTTCGGCCAGTCGGTGACGTTCACCGCCACCGTGACCCCCAACGCTCCCGGAACGGGAACACCCACCGGCAAGGTCGCGTTCAACAACGGCGCCGCCGCCATCGCAGGATGCGGCAGCGTTCCATTGATTGCCGGTGTGGCCACCTGCACCACAAACGTGCTGACGGTGGGCGCGCACCCGATCCGCGCTGTCTACGGCGGAAGCGCGAACTATGTGACCAGCACGTCGGTCGCGCTGACGGAAACGGTGGACCTGGGTGCGACAACGACCGCGGTCGCGTCATCCGTGAATCCATCAGTGTCAGGACAGTCGGTGACCTATACGGCAACTGTGACCGTGATCGCTCCTGCCGCGGGCACGCCGACCGGCAAGGTCAACTTCGAGGACGGTGGCGTGACAATCGCCGGGTGCGGCGCGAAGGCACTTGCAGGCGCGGGTACCGCGACCTGTTCCTTCATCTACGCCGGTGCCGGAACGCACGTGATCACGGCGATCTACACTGGTGACGCCAACTTCGCCACTTCGACGTCGCCTGTCTTCGCGCAGAACGTCAACCCGGCGTCGACGGTCACCGCCGTCGCGTCGTCGGTGAATCCATCGGTGACCGGCCAGGCGGTGACCGTCACGGCCGCAGTGACCCCGATCGCCCCGGGCACCGGCATGCGAACCGGGACCGTGATGTTCGAGGACGGCGGCACCACGATCATGGGGTGCGCGGCAATGCCCGTGTCGGCTGCTGGTCTCGCGACGTGTGCCGCCGCCTTCGCCACTGCCGGAGCCCACTCGCTCACCGCGGTGTACAGCGGCGATTCGAACTTCAGCGGCTCGACGTCGCCGGTCCTCATTGAGACCGTCAACCAGGGCGCAACCACGACAGTGGTCGGCTCGTCGGTGAATCCGTCGGTGAGCGGTCAGGGGGTCACTTACACAACAACTGTCAGCCCGCTCGCGCCCGCAAGCGGCACACCCACGGGCACCGCAACCTTCATGGACGGTGCTACCACCATCAGCGGTTGCATCGCCCAGCCGCTGATCGGTGGCGTCGCGTCCTGCAGCGTTGTGTACGCCGGCGTCGGCGTCCACGCGATCACCGCCATGTACAGCGGTGACCCCAACTTCACGGCGTCGACGTCACCGCTGCTCACGCAGACCGTCAACCCCGCGTCGACCTCGACATCGGTCGGGTCGTCGGTGAACCCGTCGGTCACCGGGGAGCCTGTGACGCTGATCGCGACGGTGAGCGTGGCAGCACCCGGGTCGGGAGCACCGACCGGAACGGTCGCGTTCCTGGACGGCGGCACGACGGTCGCGGGATGCGCGGCGCAGCCGGTGAGCGGAACGGGCAGTGCCACCTGCGCGACCGCATTTGTCGCAGTGGGTTCGGACACCATCACCGCGGTCTACAGCGGTGATGCGGATTTCAACAGCTCGACGAGCGCGCCGCTGACCCAGACCATCAACCAGGGAGCGACGGCGACGCTGCTCATCTCAGCCATGAACCCCTCGGTGTCCGGGGAGGGACTTTCCTACGTCGTCACGGTGACCGCTGTCGTCCCCGCGGGCGGAACACCCACGGGCAGTGTCGAGTTCCTTGACGGCGCTGCTCCCATCGGCGGATGTGCCGCGCAAGCGCTCGTGGCCGGGATCACCTCGTGCGTCGTGATGTACGCCGGTGTCAGCAGCCATGCCGTCACCGCCATCTACGGCGGTGATCCCAACTTCATGGGATCGACGTCATCGCTGCTCACGCAGACCGTGAACCCTGCGTCGACGTCGACATCGGTCGGGTCGTCGGTGAACCCGTCGGTCACCGGGCAACCGGTCACGCTCACGGCGACGGTGACTGTCGCAGCGCCGGGGTCAGGATCGCCGACAGGTACGGTCGCATTCCAGGCCGGCGGCACCACAATCGCGGGATGCGCGGCGCAGGCGGTGACGGGGGCGGGCATCGCAACCTGCGCCACCGCATTCGTGGCGGCGGGTTCGGACACGGTCACCGCGGTGTACAGCGGTGATGCCGACTTCGACGGCTCGACGAGCGCCGCACTGACTCAGACCGTCAACCAGGGAGGTACCACAACACTGGCGACCTCGACGGTCGATCCCTCGGTCACTGGCCAGAACGTCACCTACACCGCCGCGGTGATCGCTGTCGCCCCCGCAGTCGGTGTCCCCACAGGCACCGCAACCTTTTTGGACGGTGCCACCACCATCAGCGGTTGCATCGCCCAGCCGCTGATCGGTGGCGTCGCGTCCTGCAGCGTTGTGTACGCCGGCGTCGGCGTCCACGCGATCACCGCCTTGTACGCCGGTGATGCCAACTTCACGGCGTCGTCGTCCCTCCTCACGCAGACAATCATCCAGGGTGCGACGGTGGCGACAATCGCCTCATCAGTGAACCCAACACTGCCCGGCCAGGGAGTGTCCTACACCGTCACCGTGTCCGCCGTCGCACCCGCCAGCGGTACACCCACGGGCACGGTCGCGTTCCTTGACGCGGCGTCGACCATCATCGGATGCACGGCGCAACCACTGGTCGCCGGTGTGGCGACGTGCAAGGCCACCTACCTCACCGCAGGCATCCACACGATCACCGCCGTCTACGGTGGCGACGCCAACTTCACCGCCTCGACGTCGCCAGGGCTGACGCAGACCGTCGACGCAGCACCGTCGGTCACGACTGTGACGTCGCCGGCGCACACCTGGGTGTCGGGTCAAGCCGGGATATTCAAGGCCACGGTGTCCCCAGCCGGAGCGGCGAGAGTCAGCCCGACCGGCACCGCTGCGTTCATGGACGCAGGTGCACCGATCCCCGGGTGCACGGCACGGCCGGTCGTCGCAGGGGCCGCCTCATGCCACATCGTCTACACGGATACCGGCATCCGCCCGATCACCGCCGTGTACAGCGGTGACTCGGCTCTGCTCGGCTCGTGGTCAACGACGTTCTTGCTGTCCGTGTACGACGATCCGCCCACCCCGGACACCGGGACCGCGGCCACACCCTCGACGTCGTTGCCATATGTCGCCATCCTCGGCGGCGTGTTCCTGGTGTTCCTGGTGGGATGTGTGCGCCTCCGGCGCAGGGAGAACGACAGGGACTGAGCCTCGAGGAGACGGCCGGTGCGATGACGGGCGGGCGGCGCCCACTCGGGGCGCCGCCGCAGGGCTCAGTCGGGGAAGGTTGCCTGACCCAGGGTGATCGTGGCGCTGTGGGGTGCAGCCGAAGCGTCCATCCACGTCAGCGTCACTGTCTGGCCGACCTGGAAGCCCTCCATGGCCGTGTGGAGATCCGATGTATTCGAGATCGTGTGGCCGCCGACGCTGGTGATGCGACCGCAGGCGGTCACCCCGGCGCTGGCCGCGGGATTCGACGTGATGCGCTGCACCCAGGCGCCGGCCGTCGCCCGCGACGTGGTGCAGCTGACCCCGGTGCCGTCCGGTGCGACTACGGGCACGCTGGGGGAGACCGCCACGCCGAGCAGCGCGGCAAGGCCGATGTGAATGTTCGGGCCGCTGCCGGCACGGATTTGCGCGACGATCTGCATGGCCTTGTTGATCGGGATCGCGAACCCGACCGTGGAGCGGGTCTGCTGCTGGTTGGGGTTGCCCGAGGTCTGACCCGCGGTGGTCATCCCGATGACCTGGCCTGCTGCGTTGACCTCCGGACCGCCCGAATCGCCGGGCTCGATGGCCGCATTGACCTGGAGCATGCCGGTCAGGGTCTCCGTGTCCCCGCTGTCATCGCTTGCCGTGATCTGGGCGCCGAGCTGGGCGACCGTGCCGCTGACCTGCGCCGGCGTCCCGCCCTTGCCCAGGGCGTTGCCGAGGACGGTGATCGAGTCGCCGATTGCGAGCGTGGACGAGTCGCCGATCGGGACGGTGGGAAGGTTGGAGGCACCGACCAGCTGGACGAGCGCCACGTCGTCAGTGGCGTCGTACCCGATCACCTTCACCTGGTACACCTTGCCGGTGCCGTCGATCTGGGCATGGATGTTGACCGTGTTGCTGATCACGTGGTTGTTGGTGAGGACCTCACCGTTCGAGGTGATGATCATTCCGGTGCCGGCGACCTGGCCGCCGCCGCCGGCGACATCGCCGTTGATGTCGACGACCGCAGCATCGATCTTCGCCACCGCGGCGGCCGAGATCGTGCCACCGGTCGCCGGGGTGGAGCCGGTGCCGCTGGGCGTGTTGTTGGTGGCGCCGCCGGTGCCCGTCGAACCCCCCGGAAGCGAGCCGGTCGAGGGGCTCGAGATCGACGCGGTGGTCAGCGCCCAGGCGGTGCCGCCGCCGGCTCCGACGCAGGCGATGGCAAAGGCAGCGAGCGCGGTCCGGCGAAACCCGGAGCCGCGGGGACGTTGCGGCGTGGGCGGCCAGCTGGGCGGACCAGACTGCGGGTCGGATGACCAATGGCCATAGACGGCCCCGGCTGGCTCACCAGGGGGCGGGGGCGGGTCGTGGGGAACGTAGTCCTGCATCTCGTTGGTCATCATCAGGCTCCGAGGTTTTCAGTTGGGTGACACTCAGCAGCATGACGCTGGATCCTCAGCGTGGCCTGAGCCATATCTGTGACATTGCTGAGATCTCCGGCCTGAGCCGGGCTGGATCGTGACGGCCCTGACTCCAGTTCCTCCATGTCAGCGCCGGCAGTCGCGCGAGGCAGGGGCGCAAACACGTAGTAGATCGCGGCCGCTCCCGCAATTGCAAGCGACAAGGGCGCGCTGATGAATGCAACGGCGAAGACCACCGCGTAGACCAGCACGCCGATCGACGAGCGCACTCGCGCGTTGCGCCGCTGATCGACCGGCACCTTCAGATGGCTGTGTCCCTCCCCGAGTGACCATTCGAAGAGCGCCGAAAAGCTCAGGGCCATGCCCTCGAGAACAACCCCGTAGACCGCCCGACGGTGAAGAAGCTCACGGCGTAAGTAGCGAACTGCGGCCAGTGATCCCCGAGCTGCGTCAACAGCTCGCCATGGCCCGGTTCGGGGACGGTGAGGTCGAGCGCGAGCAGCGTGATGGCCACGGCGATGACGCCGTCGCTGAAGGCCTCCAGGCGTGCCTTGCTCATCTCCGCCGGAGAGCGTACATGCAGTCCGTGGTCGCGAGACGCGACCTCGGGGTACCATCTGACGGCCGCGGCGCACGCTGCCGCAGCCCGCCCTTGAACTCGCCGATCCACTCAACGTCTCACCTGAGGTTCGAGGTTGTCTCGTTCTTACGATCTTTCAGGCCGCCGCCCGGCGCGCCGGCGGCGCGCCTCCTTGAAGACCGGCCGTCAGCGGGCAGCCCGGGGCTCGTTCGTGGCCGCCGGCTTCCTGGTCTCGATCGTCACCGGTGTGGTGCTCTATTTCCTGCCGGCGATCCAGGTCGCACTCCGCGACACCGGCCAGGTCAACACCTCCCTCGGCGGCACTGCGCAGCTCAAGCCGGTCTCGGCAAGTGAGCACCTTTCGTCAACCGCGCCCTTCACGCTCCTGCTCCTGGGCTCTGACAGCGACTCGAAGTTCGGGGGAGCCTACCTGACCCAGTCGATGATCCTCACCCGGGTTGACCCTGCGACGAAGCACGTGACCATGCTCTCGATCCCACGGGACCTCTGGGTGCGCCTCTGCAACGGGGGCAACGGCAAGATCGACCAGGCCTTCCTGCACGGCGGAGCGCAGTGCGCGATCCAGACGGTGCAGCGGGATCTCAGGGTCCACATCGACTACTACGCGTGGATCGGACTCCAGGGGCTGGTATCGGTCCTGAACCAGCTCGGCGGGATCAACGTCATCGCCAACAACCCGGTGATGGACGACTACTACCCGGCGGATCTCTCCGGCGGCAATCCCTATGACTACCAGCGCATCCTCGTGCTCCCCGGTGCGCAGCACATGAGCGGAACGCTCGCACTCGAATACGTGCGCGCACGCCACGATGACGCCTACGGTGACTTCGCGCGGTCGCAACGGCAGCAACAGATCCTGATTGCGCTGCGCGCCAAGACGAAGCACCTCTCCCTCGCGGACATTCCGGGCCTCGCGACGTCGCTCGGGTCGAACTTCCAGACCAACATGAGCATCGGCCAGGTGAGCGGGCTGCTCCCGATTGCGGGTTCGGTGCCGCTCGCGTCGATCACGCAGGTGGTGCTGCTGCCTCCGTACACGAGCAACGCGTACGTCGGCGGCCAGGATGCGCTGCTGCCCAACTGGTCGCTGATACGGGCGGAGGTCGCGAAATACTTCCCGGCGGCGTCGTGACGTGAAGCGCGCGGCAATCCTGATCGCCCTGATGTTCGCCAGCGGACTTGCGGCGAATCGGACTCTCGCGGTGCTGCAGACGCATACCAACGCAGCAGCGCTGATCAGCACCACCAGGCCGCAGGTGAGACTGCCGGGCACGATCTACGTGAGCCAGCAAGGCTCGATCTACGCAATCGCCGGAACGAAGGTCCGCCGCCTGGCGCTCCCGTCGGGTGGCGTCTGGACCCAACCACGCGTGCTGCCGGACGGATCGCTGCTGGTGATCCGCCGGTTCGATGCCTACTCCGACCTGTACCACGTCAGCGCGTCAGCGCGTGTCCTGAGCCAGATGACGTCGGATGACCCGTCGACGACCAACCGGACGCTGCAACTCGACCACTGGGTGCTCTGGCCGTCGATCAGCCCGGACGGGACCGAGGTGTATTTCGCCACGGACGCGCCGAAGCCGGCACCCAACCAGAGCTACGAGGTGGACTTCTCGCTCTGGTCCGCACCGCTGGGTGGTGGATTCAACATCGGTGGCGCCGGCGTGAGCGGCGGCACCCGCTGGTCCGTGCCCGACATCTACACGGGCGGTGACATCCAGCCGGTGCCCCTGCCCGATGGGAGCGTGCTCTATTCGAGCTACGCGAACACTGGGAAGGGAACCGTGGTGACCGTGCTCGGGTTGCAGACGAGCCCGGGCAGCCGGATGCAGGCGCTGACCACGCCGCAGCAGGACTGCGGTGCACCGGCGGTCTCGCCTGACGGTGTCACCGTGGCAATGGTGTGCACCCATCTGGGGCAGACAGCGGAGCTCGAGGTCGCGACCCTCTCGGGGAATGCACTGGGTCCGTTGCGCGTGCTGGTTGCGAACTGCCTGTGCAACTCGCCGTCGTGGTCACCGACCGGGGACAGCCTGCTCTACATGAACGCAGCGGACCCGGACGGAAACTTCGGACTCTGGTACATCGCCGGCGCCGGCGGTCTTCACCATGGCGCGCCGCGACGCGTCACTGACTCCAGCGTCGACCTGGACGCGACATCGGCCGCCGCGTGGTCGAGCCGGTAAGCGATCAAGCGGCCGGCTGGGTCAGGTCGTAGACGGTCACGCCATCGACCGTGGTGGCCGTGAAGTGTTGCTGGACCCACTGAGCGATCTGACTCGAGGTGCCGCTCCCGCTGCCCGGTCCGCCACCTGATCCGAGGAAGTAGTGGATGCGACCCTGGGTGACGTACTGCTCGAACTGCGCGAGGCTGGGCGCCGGATCGGTCCCGTTGAAGCCGCCGATGGCCATGATCGGATCGCTGCCGGCGAGCTGGTAGCCCGCCGCCGAGTTAGCGTCGATTGTGGCGCCAACCCACGTGTACTGGGCGGCGTTGCTCTGGAGCAATGTGACGAGCGCCGCGCCGGGCGTGGTCGCGTTGAGGAACCCTCCGCCGGCGCGCCCGAAGCCGCCGGTCCCGCCGGGGGCGCGGCGCCCTCCACCGAAGCCCCCGCCACCAAACCCGCCGGGACCGAAGCCCGCTCCTCCGAAGCCGCCGGGAAACCCGCGCGCGCCGCCGCGGCCCGTGAATCCCCCAGGGAAGCCACCGGGACCGCCTCCTGAACTCGCGACGGTGACCGCCGGGCCCGCGGACGGGATGGCGCCCGAGTGCGTCGTGAGCACGGTGTCGATGGTGTAGGCAGCAGGACCGGCGAACGATGCCGCGATTCCCACGGCGAGGACCATCGCGACAACCCTCCGGTGGATCAGCGGCATACCAACGATGGCGATCGCCGAGCCGACCCCGAGTATGGCGACGGCGGTCGCGAGCCCTGGAGCGAACTGGGGGCTGCGCCCGAGCAGGACCGCCGACCAGATGCTTGTGGCGCCGACCGCGCCGGCGAGCACGATGCGCGCCCACGTTCTCGATCGCTCCTGCCACAGCAGCACGCTGCCCATGCCGACCAGCGCGCCGATCGCCGGGGCGAGCGCGACCGTGTAATAGGGATGGATGATCCCGGCGGCCAGGCTGAAGACCAGCGCTGTGCCGGCGAGTGAGCCGCCCCAGAGCAGGAATGCGGCGCGAGTGCGATCCGTGCGCTTCCGCGTCAACGTGAAGCCGAGCCCCGCGATGAGCAGGATCAACGCCGCCGGCAGGAGCCATGAGATCTGGCCGCCGAAGCTCGTGTTGAACAATCTGTTGAGGCCGGTCGGTCCCCACATCGAGCCCGTGGCTCCGGTGGCGCCGACACTGCCCGACTCGTTGCCGGTCAGCCTGCCGAAGCCGTTGTAGCCGAAGATCAGGTTGAGAATGGTGTTGTTCTGCGACCCGCCGATGTAGGGTCGGTCAGCTGCGGGGGTGAGCTGCACGATCGCGACCCACCACCCCGACGCCGTCACCATGACGGCTGCGGCGATACCGAGCTGAGCGATCCGCCGGCGCAGCGACACGGGCGCGGCGACGAGGTAGACGAGGCCGAACGCCGGCACCACCAGGAACGCCTGGAGCATCTTGGTCAGGAACGCGAACCCGACGAGGGTGGCGGCGAGCACCAGCCACCTGGTCTTGCCGGCCTCGATGGCACGCACGGTCGCGTAGGTCGCGATGGTGAGCAGCAGCACGAGCAGAGCGTCCGGATTGTCGAAGCGGAACATGAGCGCGGCCACAGGCGTGAGTGCCACGGTCGCACCGGCGATCAGCGCCGCTGCCGGTGAGAACCATCTCCGTACCGTCAGGTAGGTGAAGCCGACCGTGGCCACACCCTCGAGCGCCTGCGGGACGAGGATGCTCCAGGCGTTGACGCCGAACAAGCGCGCTGAGAGGTCCATCACCCACAGCGCCGCCGGCGACTTGTCGACGGTGATGAAGTTCGACGCGTCGAAGGACCCGAAGAAGAACGCCTTCCAGCTCGTCGACCCCGCCTGGACCGCGGCGGAGTAGAAGGCGTTGGCCCATCCCGACGCACCGAGGTCCCACAGATAGAGGAGAGCGGCGATGCCGAGCAGCCCGATCAGCGAGGGGCGAACCCACGCCGCGTCCTCCTGACGGCCGCGCACCAGCAGCCTGGCCCACCGGACGGGCGCCGCGGCGCTGCTTCCCGCGTCCCCGCCCCGGAGTCGCGGGGGTGCGGGAGGCGCGGCCGGCAACGCCGGCGGGGCGTCATCGAAGAAGGGGCGGGAAGCCATGACCTGACTGTGCCGCCCGCTGCTCACGGCGATCTGAGCAGAGGCTCAGAGTTCGCTGTGGGCGTGGTGACTATGGGAGAAGGTGGTCCGGGCTACCGCCGAATCCGACCTCGACGCTGAATGTGTCACCGGCGACCGCACTCGATGCCACGTCGTAGACGAGGCTCCAGTAGCAGTTCGAGGTTCCGCCACTGGTGCACGCGACACCTCCAGGGCCGGTGAACGATGCGGGGATCTGTATCTGGAACCGCACCCATTGTCCCTGGTAGATGGCGCCGCCGCCACCACCGGCTGTCTGATAGCAGGCGCTACACGCGGCGCCTCCGACTGGCCAGTTACCAAGCGACGACACGTTCCCACCTCCGCTGGGCGGAACTGTCCCCGCGAGGTTGGCTCCCAAGTCGGTAATGCTGTTTGCGGGTGCCCAGGTCACCCCGTCCGGCTCACGAAGACCAACGTATGCAGGGCCGCCTCCAACGTCACCGACGTCGAACAGGTTGACGGTGATTGTCTGACCGGCATACGCCGTCGGGTCGATGCTGAAGAGGGGAATCGCGAACTGCGGATTCGTCGAGCCGTTCACCGGTGTGAACACCGTCATGTCGTCCATTGCAGATACGGAGCCGCACGTCGCGAAGTTCGGGCAGGACGTCGTGGCTGGCTTGACCAGGCGCACTGCGTATCCCTTGTGCGCGTTGGAGAATCCGTTGCCTCCATTCGCCACGGTGGAGTCAGGTGTCGCGCACGGCCCCACCGTTGCCTTGCAGGTGGGGAACCCGTTCCACTGCAACGAGTCGACCTCGAGACGGTAGTACTTGTCGACGGCCCCTAGGTTGGTGAGGGTTGTACCCAACCTGTTCTGGTAGCTATTGGCCCCGTTGAAGTTCTCCGGGTCGGAAAGCGCCGTCGGTGTGTAAGTGAGCACTGACACCCAGTTGTGGTATGTGGGGGGAGTGCCGCTTACCGTCGTCTGGCTTGGGCACGCACCTCCGCTCGCACCAGGAGCGTAGTAGAAGTAGTTCGTCGGGACGTTCGAAGCGTTGTACGGGTAGAAGATCTCCTGACCTACCTTGGTGTCCTGGGCCCGTGAGGAGAGTGTTGGCGCACTGAAAATCGTGTACTCCATTGCCGAGTACTCGGTGCACGGCGACCCCGTACCCTGAAAGCTCGAGTCGTTCTCGTGATAGCAGTATGGTGGTGACGTGCTCCCGCCGCCGCACGTATCAGCGGCAAAGCTCGGGTTGTAAATCTGCACGTCCGCCGTCGCTCCCGGGGGGATGTCGATCAGGTAATTGTTCCCGCCCTGGTACTCGAGTGTCGCATCCTTGGCCACGGTGCCGTTCGCTGCACTGATCAGGTGGTAGTCGGGTGAGGAAGTCGCGTTGCAGGAGTCACCCGAGCCTCCCGGTCCGCAGCCGGTGCTGTTCTGGAAGGGCGTCGGGGTGAACGGATCGCCCTCGGATCGTGGGTTACCCCAACCCTCCTGGCGCTCGAAATATCCGGTGACACCGAGCCCGGCGATGTCCGCTCCCTGCTGCGATCCCGGTTGTCCGAGCGAGATCGGAGGAAGATACAGAGCGGTCTCCGAGCGCACGACCGTGTGCGCGCCGAAGCCAACGAGGCGAAGGAAGATCGTGGAGACCGAGGTTGAAATCGTGACCTTCAATTCGTTCGTCTGTGGCTGCGAGGTGACGACGCACGGGGACGGGTTGCCGGCACATGCGTTTGCTGAGCCGGCATTGGGGTATCCATCGCGCGCGGCCTCGACGAGCGCGGCGTTCTGCGCGTCGGGGTAATCACCTGGAAGATATGCGACGCCCGCAAGCGCTGCCGCCGCTGCGGCTCGCTCCAGCTTGTTGCTGGTTAGATAGCTCGCGCCTGCGTCAACGGCGAGCCCGGCCACGACAAACAGCAGGACCGAGACGAGGGCGAAGATCGCCATCGCCTGGCCGTTGGCGGAGCGCCGGGCCGGCCGGTTCGGTTCTGATCTCATGGTCATCCTCACGATGTCGGCGCAAGCCGCATAACGGTGTATTGGGTGTCTGTCTGGGTGAAGAACGCCAGCGTGGGCGAGGTGTACGTGAACACGAGGCGCACGCCGAGCTCCGACTCATTCGGATGCGTCTGGCCGCGCTTGTCGAGCGTGAAATTTGCCGAGACGAAGCTGTAGGTCACGCCACTGACGCTGTATTTGTCGATCAACTCGGTCACACCGGCGCAGACCGGTGTGTACGAGTTCACGAACGAGCTCGTGCAGTACGCGCCGTTGTTCGGCGGACACGAGCCACTCGAAAAGGGCGTGGTTCCGGTGCAGCCGCTCGGCTGGTAGATGTCGATCTCGATGACCTTGGCGTTGGTCAGTTGCGGCGACACGATGGGCAGGACCTGATCGATGATGTCCTTGTCGATCTGGCACGGGTCCGATTGCAACGCCTGACACGCGGCGAGGGTCGCCGTTGGGTACCCGCCGTTGCCGAGTTCGGCGGCGAGACGGGCGCCGGCTCGTGTCGCCTGTGCGGCGGCGTTGTTGTCATCGATGAGGTTTGCCGCGGTCCAAGCCCCAAGGAACAGCAACAGCAGCACTGGAAGCAACAGTGCCATCTCGACCATGGCCTGGCCGCTTCTGGTGTCGTGCCGGCGCATCACTGCTGTGGCTCCAGCCGGAAGAGGTTGATCGTCGTGCTGTTGAAGGTCGTCGTCCCGATCAGCAGCGTGTACTGGAAGTGGATGACGAGCTTCGCGTAGTCAGGGGTGGGACCGACGTTGCGCACGGCGGGACTCCACTGGACTGTTCCGATGACGGTCCCATTTGCCGTGTACTTGTTCACGCAGGTGCCGGCCGCGCAGCCGGTCGCGTCGCTGAACACGCCGTTGACGACGCTCTCCTTATAGATGTCGATCTCGGTGACCGAGACCAGCGGCGTGCTGGTGAGCCCATCGCTGTCCATCCGGGCAATGGCAATGGTGTCGGCGTTGTTCGGCTGCGGGATGCCGGTGTTGTTGTAGTTGCCCTCGGCGGCGATGGTCGCGACGCCGATGTCGGCCGCGTACTGCATGGCATTGGCGCCATAGAGATAGAAGCCCGCGTTCATCACCGAGAAGATCAGGAAGAACAGCAGCCCCCCGACGATGGCAAACTCAACCAGCCCCTGGCCCGAAGCCCGGCGCCTGCGCAGTCGCCTCTCACGCGTAAAAATGGTCGGATCCTCCAGAGCGGCGGTGCCTGGCGACACCGACCTGTCCACCCCGAATGCAAGTATCGACGCGATCTGCGCCTGCACCCGATTGCAATGTGTGAAGAGTTGGTTGCAAACCGTGACGGAACGCCGATATCGCCCGGAGGGGCCGAAACCAGGGTTGGTCGGGCGCCCAACCAGTAGGCAGGGCGAACTGGACTCAAGGGACGCCGGGCCGAATGCCTGGAAGTGCTTGCCTAAGCTGCCGCACTAGTGCGATTAATGCGCGGCAAACAATTCCGTCAGCCGCCGTCAGGAGGTCGCGATGAGCGAGCGGGCCAGGACCATCGACACCCTGCTCGACGAGCGACGTACGTTCGCTCCGAGCCAGGAATTCCTCGCCAAGGCGAGGGTGAAGGACCAGAGCCTCTTCGAAGCGGCCGCGGCGGACCCCGAAGGCTTCTGGGCCAAGCCACTGCCGGGGATCGGAGCGGCGGTGGTCGACGAGGCGGGGAACCAGGTCGCCCTCGATGGAGGCGGCTACGTGACGCTGACCAAGCCATGGCCGGGAATGCTGCGCGGCATCTGGGGCGACGACGAGCGCTACAAGGAGACCTACTGGACCCGGTTCGGCACCCAGTACTTCGCCGGCGACGGCGCTCGTATCGACGAGGACGGCTCCTTCTGGTTCATGGGCCGGGTCGACGACGTCATGAACGTCGCCGGGCACCGCATCTCGACCGCCGAGGTGGAATCAGCGCTGGTCGATCACCCGGCGGTGGCCGAAGCCGCGGTCGTCGCCAAGAGCGACCCCGAGACCGGACAGGCCATCTCGGCATTCGTCACAGTGCGCGCGGGCTACGAGGAGTCGACCGAGCTCATCGCCGAATTGCGCGATCACGTCGCCAAGCTGATCGGTCCGATCGCCAAGCCGAAGTGGATCGCGTTTACGCCAGATTTGCCGAACACTCGCAGTGGGAAGATCATGCGCCGCCTGCTCCGCGACATCGCCGAGAACCGCAAGCTCGGCGACACCACGACGCTCGCAGACTCGAGCATCGTCGCGGATCTCCAGCGCCGCGCCACGGAGGAGGAAGCCAAAGAACAGTAGATCCGTCGCAGTGGGGGACAGTTCGATTACGAACACGCGCCGGGGTGCGATCTACCCCGGACTCATTGGAGGGCTACAAACCTATGGCAACCGCAGCTTCGCCCGTTTCCTCAGGGATTGCGGAGACGGTGGCACCATCCGCGAACCCAGCGGCGTTGGGATTGATCGCGTTCGGCATGACGACGCTCTTGCTCGGGGCCATCAACGCGGGCTTCATCACCTCGGCTCCGGGACCGACTGCCGGCTCGGCGGTCGTCGTCCTGGCAATGGCCATCGCTTTCGGTGGAGTCGGACAGATCCTGGCCGGCATGTGGGAGTTCAAGGTCGGTAACACGTTCGGGGCAACCGCATTCACGAGTTACGGGCTGTTCTGGATCAGTTTCGTGCTGATCAACACCACCTTCGCGCCGGGTCTTCCCAAGGACCCGACTCCCATCCTCGGGCTGTATGCGCTTGCATGGGGCATCTTCACGGCCTACATGTTCATCGCCTCGCTGGGTGGGGCTTCGCGTGGCGTGTCGCTGGTGTTCTTCCTTCTCGCGCTCACGTTCATCACGCTGGCAATCGCCTTCTGGGCGAAGAGCCTGCCGAGCGCGGGTTGGAACCAGATCTCCGGCGTCCTTGCCCTGCTCACTGCGATCGCGGCGATCTACTGCTCGTTCGCGTTTGTGACCAACGCCAACTTCAAGCGAACCGTACTACCCGTCTAAGGGCGGTTACCGGTGACGGCGGCTCGCGGCCCTTCGGGGCCGCGCCGCTGCCTCCCGGGTTTGGCGGACCTAGCGTCCGACGGTCGGCTTGCCGAGGTCTCGCGGTGGCCGTCGGAACAGGCCGTAGCGGTTCTTGAGCATCCCCTTGCGGAACCGCGACGCCGCGCCGAAGCAGAGACTGGCGACCCCGACACCGACGAACGGAGCGATCAGGTTGACGAGGCCGGCCCTGGGCAGGATCAGCGCCACCAGGATCGTGACCCCGATCGTGATGCCGAGAAACACCGCACAGGCGAGGAGCGACAGAAGAAGGAAGAGGAGGACGAAGCCGGCGATCTTGAGTGGACCCGTCCGCTTGGCATCCAGTGTCGGAGCGGGGTCCGGGTTCGCGGCGTCTTCGAGTCGTTTGCGATCGAAGTGGGTCGGAGGCCGGTAGGTCATCGGCTGGCGACAAATCATCGTAACGGAACGTCAACGAAGCGCGTTTGCGCTGGGTGGCCAGTGACCGCTATGCCAGAATCGACCATCGGTGAACACGGATCGACGACCGCCCACGTTCTTGATCGGCGCTGCTCGTTCCGGCACAAGTCTTCTCTATAAGGGACTGTGCCTGCATCCTGAAGCGGCGTATTTCAACAACTATTTGCGCCGTCTGCCGCGCCACCCCGAGGTGAGCGTCACCAACCGGATCGCCCGCATGACACCGGAGCATCGCCGTCGCGTCTGGTTCTCGGGCGGCTCCAACGCCTACGTCTACGCTGGGGCACGCAAGCTCCGCGATCGCATGTACCCGATGCCCGTCGAGGGTGAGCCCGTCTACGCGGCATGCGGGATTCCGGACACCGTCTCGAGTGAGACGGTCAGCATGAATGCGGCGCGGGAGCTGCGCCGCGCGGTTGCCGGGACGATTCGCTGGGGCGGCGGTACCCATTTCATCAACAAGCGGATCGCTAACGTGCGCCGCATCCCGCTGCTCGCGGCGGCATTTCCGAACGCGCGCTTCGTGGACATCACCCGCGACGGCCGCGCCGTCGCAGTCTCACTGTCGCGCGTCGACTGGTGGGAGAGCAGCGTCGTCTGGTGGTATGGCGGCACTCCCAAGGCGTGGCGCGACGACGGCCGCGATCCCTGGGAGCTGTGCGCGCGAAACTGGGTGGAAGAGGTGCGCGCGATCGACTCGGGCATCGGCGAGCTCAACCCGAAGCAGGTGCTGAGGCTGACGTATGAGGAGTTCACCGCGGAACCGGTGCGCACCATCGAGCGGGTCGCCGCCTTCGCGGGACTCAGCGACGACGCGGACTGGCGCCGCGATATCGAGCGAATTCAGTTCAGAAACCGGAACGACTCATGGAAGCAGGGGTTGCCGCCGGAAGTGGTCACCACCATTGAGGAAGTGCAAGCCGGCGAGCTGAGCAAGCGTGGCTACGCCTGACGCCGGCGACGCATCGCAATTCGTTTTCGTTCTAGGGACCGGGCGCTGCGGGTCGACGCTGGTTGAGGAGGTGCTCTGCCGCCACGCATCGGTCGGCTTCGTCTCCAACCTCGAGGATCGCTTCAATCTCCCGGTGACGGCGGGGCGGTGGAACGGCTCGCTCTACAGACGCCTTCCGGCTGCGGTGACGCAGAAATCCAGGCTCAGATACGCTCCTTCGGAGGGCTACCGTGGGCTCACCCGCGAGGTGTCACCGTTACTGGCATCCCCGCTTCGGGATCTGATCGCCGGCGATGTCACACCGTGGCTCGACAAGCGTTTTCGCGCGTTCTTCACAGATCGTGCACGCGTGCAGCGCACCGGCACGTTCCTCCACAAGTTCACCGGGTGGCCGCGTGCCGGGTTCATCCGCGGCGTTTTCCCGTCGGCACGGTTCATTCATGTCGTGCGCGATGGTCGAGCGGTCGCAAACTCCTGGCTGCAGATGCCCTGGTGGCTCGGCTTCGAGGGCCCAGATCACTGGCAGTGGGGCCCGCTGCCCCCGGATCTCGAGGCCGAATGGGACGCATCGGATCGGTCGTTCGTGGTGCTCGCCGGTCTGCTCTGGAAGATGCTCATCGATGCGTTCGACAGCGCCCGCAAGGAGATCCCGGCTGCCGACTGGCTCGAGGTGCGCTATGAGGACGTCGCCGCGAGCCCACGCACCGCATTCGCGAAGATGCTCGAGTTCTGCGGGCTGCCCTGGGACGCGGAGTTCGAGCGCGGCTTCGAACGACACACGTTCACAGCCTCACGATCCGACGCGTTCCGTCGCGACCTCGATCCCGCCGATGTCGGCCGGCTCAGCCGGATCCTCGCGAGCGCGCTCGCGGCCAGGGGTTACGACTGATCAGTACGAGCCGCGCGCTGTGAGCAGTGCGGGAATCGTCTTGGCGAGGATGTACAGGTCCATGGTCAGCGACCAGTTCTCGACGTAGAAGAGGTCGTAGCGGACGTAGTCCTCGAACACGAGATCGTGGCGCCCGTTGACCTGCCAGAGGCCGGTGACGCCGGGCTTGACCCGCAGGCGACCGCGTTGTGATTCCGCGTACCGCGCGGTCTCCTCAGGCAGTGCGGGGCGCGGGCCGACGAGGCTCATCTCGCCGCGCAGCACGTTGAACAGCTGGGGCAATTCGTCGAGCGATGTCTTGCGCAGGAAGCGGCCAACGCCGGTCACGCGCGGGTCCCGGCGCATCTTGAACAGCAGCCCGTCGGCCTCGTTGTCCAGGGCGTCGCGCTGTGCGTGCGCACCGACCACCATGGTGCGGAACTTCAGGATCGTGAACTCGCGCTCCTGGGCGCCGACACGTCGCTGCTTGAACAGCACCGGACCTGGGCTGGTCAGCTTGATGGCGAGGGCTACGCCGATCATCACCGGCGCCGTGATCACCAGAGCGACTGAGGTGACGCTGATGTCGAGGATTCGCTTGACGAAGCGCTGGCGGCGCGAGAAACGATGGCGCCGCAGCGAGAAGAGCGCCATGCCGTCGATCGGCTCGAGGATGATTCGCGCTGCTCCGAGGTTGGCCAGGCCGGGCGTAACCCGGACGCTGACATCGGCACCGAGCGCCGAGTCGATCGCCTGCAGGGTCGAGCCGCCGGCGGCGCTCCCCGCGATGATCACCGACTGAACGCCGTGTTCCGAACTGATCTGGGCGATGTCGTCCACGGTTCCGAAGACCGGGAGGCCATCCATGATGCTGAGGCCGGACTGAGTGACCTCGACGAAGCCGCAGACGCGATAGCCCATCCACGGGCGGCGCCGCAGCGTGCGGGCCAGCGCGCGGGCCTCGTCATTGGTGCCGGCGATCAGGGTGACCTGGCTCGTCACGGCGCGCGTATTGAGCGCGTGGGAGAGGCGCCGCGTCACCAGTCTCCCGCCGACGACAGTCACCATGCTGAACCCGAGCAGGTAGACGATGAAGCCGCGTGAAATGTCGATGTCCGTCAGGAACGTGATGAACAGCACGAGCAACACGGACATCAGCACTCCGTTGAAGAGCCGCTGCAACTCCGCGGTCGCGTGGGTTGGCCGGCGCAGGTCGTAGAGGCCGTAGATGGTGAATACCACCGGCCACACCAGCACGGTCAGGAATATCCGCGGGTCGATGAGCGCGAGGTCGCCGTTGAACAACTTGTCGTGGGCCACGGACTTTGCGAGGAACGTACTCAGCATCACCGCAACAACGTCGACGGCGAATGTGACGGACGCGAGGACGAGCGGCCACGGCCGCGACGGCGCGTTGTGGCTTATGGCTCGGACAAGAGCAGGTTTGGCCTGCATCTCGCCGACGAGCTCGACCCCCTCTGGTTCGCGTTCGCTCCAGCCCCCCTCCTGGGTGAGGCTTGAAGGCAGACGATCCTCTGCAAGCTCCACGACTGCTCTCCCCTGTGGCAACAGCGATGCCGTGGAACGGCAACCCCCTGGCGGTCCCGGACCGACCCCGACTTCCGTTCCCACGCTGATTCTAACGACGCGTTCGACCTGTCGTCAAATGACGCCCCTGACGCGCTTGAACTGATGGTACAGGTTCTGAAAAACCGGCGTCGGCGCGGTGCGCCCGCGCAGTTTGGCGCGATCTGGGGCTTTGACTTTCCTGGGGTTCTCCGTCATGATTGCGAACGGACTGTCTGCCTTGGAAGGGTCTGGCGGAGATCGTAGCCACCGGGCCGCGCGGTCCAACAGGGAGTCAGAATGGACGTTCACGGGGGAAGCATGCAACGGTCACTTTCGCGATTCTCGGCGCTGGCCGGCACCATCGCAGTCGGCTCGCTCCTCGCCGGTTGCGCGGCATCGGTACCGGGACCCCCCGTGATCGCCGCGCCGCCCGCGGCGGCTGCCCCCGCCCTTGCGCCTTCGGGTGACTTTCTCGCGGGTCTCGAGCAGGCGGTCGCCAACGAGCTCAACGCCATCAACTCGACGCAGACTGACAACGAGCCGCCTGCGGTGCTCCTCGAGCTCAACGCGCTGAGCAGCCAGTCGGCGCTGCTCCAGGCCGAGACTTTCGGCAAACTCATGACGACCGGCGCGAACCAGATCGCGAAGCGCGAGCGCCTCGTGAACGCGCTGATAGCGGACGTCAAGGGCACCAGCTATCTGAGCGGCGTGGACCTCAACGGAACTGCGCTCTCCACCTCGATCCTCGCACTGCTCGGCCGCGTCGACGGTCAACTCCAGGCGCAGGCGAGCAGCATCCAATCAGCGTCCTTGATCGACCAGCTGCGCAGCCTGATCACGAACCTCGGCCCGTCGACCCGCGTCTTCGGCCTGGTCGAGCCGGCGGTTCACCTCGCGATCGCGGGCGGCGTGGAGCTCAACGCCGTGAGTCTTCTCGAGGGCCAGTACCAGACACTGCTGCGCAAGGTCAGTCACTTCAAGTTGTCACCTAACTACGCCGCGGAGTCGGCCCGGCTTCAGGACCTGGCGGCCAATATCGCGGCCGTGAAGTCCACCGTCACCGCTGACGTGGCGGCCGTGCTCGCACTCACCCCTGCGGGGTATCCGGGCAACAAGGCGACGATCCTGAGTGCGCGGGCCCAGATGGCTCTGTTCAGGTCTCCTCTCGGGCGGTTGAACACCGGGGCCGGCGACGTGAATGCGATCGAAGTCCTCTTGTCGCAGCGCACCGTCCAGTAATGTCTGAGAATGGGGAGCACGACAGCACACGCGGGTCGATGCACATGAACAGGTCCACCGGTTTTCCGCTCAAGCGCATTGGAGGGCTGTCGGCGCTCGCCGGCACGGCTGTCCTGGGCATGGCAGTCCTGACATCGCAGGGTGTCGTGGCCGGCGGCAACCCCGATTTCGAGGGGATCATCTCAGCCGCTCAGCCCACCGGCTTCATGAGCAGCCCCAACGCGTACGACATCTCGGGTGGACCGGTGACCGTCAGCTTCAACGCCGCCACGACGAATCTCACCGCGAACCCGCAGACGATCGCCTTGAATTTCTCCGCGCACCACATCCTGACCTACAACGGTGTGGACGTCTCCGACGGTCAGCCGGGCCAGCCGGGCATCACGTTCAGCGGTCCCGCGGGCACCACACAGGCACTCATGCCCGGCAGTCAGGCGTTCAGCGCGACCTGGGCTCCGAACGGGAGCCTGACGATCTCGCGCACCTACGCCTTCGACGCCTGCGGCTACTACCAGCTCGATATTTGGGCGCCCTTCAAGCAGGGCGGCGACAGCGGTCGCGACCGCGCGACACTCGCCTCCGGTTTCATTCGCGTCCTCGGATGCGAGGGCGGTCCGACGCCAACGCCAACGCCAACCGCGACGCCAACACCAACACCGACGCCGACACCAACACCGACGCCGACACCGACCGCGACGCCTACGGCGACGCCCACAGCGACGCCCACAGCGACGCCCACCGGTGGCGTCGGCGGCGCAACGGCAACGCCGACGCCCACAGGCGGCGTGCAGGGCATCACCGCCGGCACACCTGGCACCGGGGCGGGGAGTGGCTGGATCACGATTGGCGCGGTACTGCTGATCGCGGGTGCGGGCATGCTGGCAGTCGGCGTGCGCGGCCGTCGAATCGATATCTAAGGGAAGGGAAGAGAAGCACATGGACATTCGCGATTACCTGCGGGCGATCCGCCGGATCCTTTGGCTGGTCATCGCCATCCCGGTCGCTGCCGGTCTGCTTGTCGGTGGGTTCATCGAGCTGCAGCCGTCCTCGTACCAGGCGAACGCGACTGCGGTCGTTCCCGCAATCACAGCCAACGGCATCTCGCAGAGCGCCGCGTCGCAGTACGCGAGCACGTTCAAGGATGTGCTGACGTCCCAGTCGGTCATTCCGGTGGTCTCTCAGAAGTTCAACATCCCGCAGTCCGAACTCCTTGCCGGACTGAGCTCGAGCACGACGACCGCATCGAGCAACCTGATCAACGTCGTCCTGGTCGGCAAGAAGGGCCAGAACCTGGTCGGTGCCGTGCGCGAGGCGACCATCGACACGATGAACGCCATCGCGGCGCCACAGCTGGTCCAGGCCAACAACGCGGTGGTCAACGCCCAGACGCTCCTGCAGAACGTGGAGACGAAAATCGCCAACTTCCAGACTGTGTATGGCACTGCTTCGCCACAGGTGGCGTACAACGACGAGACGTCGACGCTCAGCAGCCACCAGGCGCTCTACACCACGGCGGTCATCAACAAGGACCTCCCGCGCCAGGCCACCCTGAAGGCCATCCTCACTGCGGACGAGGCGAGACTGAATCAACTCAGCACAGCGTTGGCGCAGTACCAGCCGATCTCCACCGAGTTCTCAGCGGCCACTGCAGCGTACGACCACGCCATTTCGAATCAGGTCGCGGCGCTGGCGCTCATTGCGACCGACTCCGCGTCCGGCACCGTGATCACCAAGGACGTCGGCCGGCTTTCGAAGCTCAGCGAAGTGATCAAGTTCGGCGCCATCGGGCTGGCGCTCGCGCTGATCATGATGCTCGGACTGATCCTCATCCTCGAGCTGATGCGGTCCGGCAGGCGCGAGCAAGGGCCCGCCAGTGGCCAGCAGGGTGCGTTCGCCTGGCCGCCACCTGCTTCCGCAGAGACCCGGGCCGCCGGCCCACCCGCGGCTCCGGCGATGGCCGGTACTGCCGCGCCGAGCGCGACGCCGAGGGATCCGTGGCGCGCGTCGCCGCCGGCCACCGGCGATGGCAACGGCAATGGGAACGGACACGCCAGTGGAAATGCGCCTGCGGACACGCCTGATGCGGACGCCGAGTCACAGCGCACCGGTTCTGGGCTCTTTCGCCGCCGATAGCAACGTGATGGCGGCCGCCGGGCGGCCGCACACGCGCTGAACTTCGGAGACTCATGTCCACGGTCGTCCTCTACATCGCCGGCACCGGCAGAAGCGGGAGCACGGTGCTCGCGAACATCCTCGGCGAGGTCGACGGTGTCTTCGCGGCCGGCGAGGTGCGTTACCTCTGGCAGCGAGGCCTCAACGAGGGCCGGCTGTGCGGGTGCGGACTGCCAGTGCGCGAGTGCCCGGTCTGGAGCCGGGTCCTGGCGATGGCGGGGGAAGTCGACGACCCCGAACGTGTCGACGCCATCGTCTCGATGCTCCAGCGCACCGGGCGGATGCGCAATCTCCCCTCCGTCCTTGCGGGAGCGGTGGTGCCACGCCTCGATCCCGCAAAAGCCCATTCCCTCGCACCGGCGCGCGCCGCGCTCGGAGATCTTTACGCCGCAATGGCCGCAGTCACCGCGTCGCGGGTAATCGTCGACTCGTCGAAGCTCCCCGCGTACGCGAACGTCCTGGCGGCGAGTCCGGGAATCGACCTTCGTGTCGTCCATCTCATCAGAGACCCGCGTGGCGCTGCGCATTCGTGGTCGAGCAAGAAGACCCTCGCCGACGGCGCCGCGCGCTCACACATGGAGCAGATCGGACCGGCCAAGAGCGCGATGCTCTGGGACGTCTGGAACCTGGCAGGCGGCGTCCTGTTCAAAGGCGGCCCGGATCGCTACCTCCGTCTGCGCTACGAGGATTTCGTCGCCGATCCACCCGCGACCGTGCGCAGGATCCTTGGGATGGTGGGGATGGAGAATGCGGACCTCCCGTTCGTGAGCGGCCACGAAGCGCGCACCTCACCGAACCACAGCGTGGCGGGCAACCCGGACCGGCTCCGCCACGGCGCGATCACGCTGCGCAGCGACGATCGCTGGCGCAGCGCGATGAGGCCGCGGAACCGCCGGCTGGTCAGCGCGCTCACATCGCCGCTGCTGCTTCGGTATGGATATCCACTGCGCGCGGCAGCCAAGCAACCCGGCGGTGACGAAACCATCTTCGACAGGGCGCCCGCCGGGGAGGGAGCCGCGTCGCGACTCGCTCGCCGGCTGCGACGGCACCTTCGGTGGGGTCGCACCGAGGGCTTCTCACGCCTGGTCGAGGAGGACGAGCTCAACCCGATCACCCGTGCGCGCGTGGCAGCGTCCAAATGGGAGTGGCGCCGGTCCCATCCCCGTGCGGCGGGGACCGCCACACCGGTCTATCTTGTCGGCCTCCAGCGGTCCGGAACGAACATGCTCGCGCGCGGGCTCGATATCGCACCCGAGTTCGAGGTGCACAACGAGAACGACCGAAGCGTGTTCGACCACTTCCTGCTGAGGGATGACGATGTGGTCCGCCGTGTGGTGCTGGCGAGCCGCCACGAGTACGTCCTCTTCAAGCCGCTCTGCGACTCGCATCGGGTCGACCATCTCCTCGACGCCCTCGGCACGCCGTCACCCGGACGAGCGATCTGGGCGTATCGCGATGTCGACGGGCGGGTTCGCTCCGCGGTGTCGAAATTCGGCAGGAACAATCTGCTCACCCTTCGCGACATCGCCGCCGGCAACGGCGCCGGCATGTGGCAGGCGCAGCGGCTCTCACAGGCAACGCTGGCTGAGATCGCGAGCTATGACTACTCGACAATGACCGCTGAGACAGCGGCGGCGCTGTTCTGGTGGATCCGCAACGGCCTCTACTTCGAGACCGGGCTCGATCGGCGTGACGATGTACTGCTCGCCTCCTACCAGGACGTGCTCGCGACACCGGTCGAGGCGATGCAGTCGATCTGCACGTTCCTGCGTCTCGCGTATCGACCGGCGCTGATCGAGCACATCTCGCCACGCGGCCCGGGGAGCCCGCTGCAACTGGATATCGACCCAAGGGTTCGGGCGCTCTGTGATCACCTCCAGGACCGGCTTGACGAAGCCCTGCGTGGCCAGCGCGATGGCGCCGCGGCCTAGAGGCGCCGCGTGAGCGCGAAGATCGGCGAACGGCGTATGGGGCAGCACTCGGATCGCGCGATCTTCCGGCAGTCGGGTCTCACCGGGGTCGCGGCGATGGCCGGCGTGATCGCCGGCCTGATCCTCGACATCAGCATCGCGTACCGCTTCGGTGCGGGACCGAGAACCGACGAGTTCTTCGTCGCTGCCCGAATTCCGATCGGCCTTGTCGCGGTGATCACGGCGGCGGCAAACCAGGCGCTCGTACCGGCATTCCGGACCTCGATGACCCAGCGTGGCGACCGTTCCACCGATCGCCTCATCTCGATGGTGATCGCGGTCGTCCTCATCGTCGGCGGGGCCCTGGTGCTGCTGACATGGCTCGTCGCCGGTCCCTTCGTGCACATCACGGCGCCAGGCCTCCCGGTCGGAGAATTCAGCACTGCCGCCTCGATGGTGCCGGTCATGTTCGCAATGGTCCCGCTGGTCGCCATTGCCGAGGTCATGCGCGCGTACCTCAACGCGCGCTACGCGTTCGTCGCGCCTGCGCTGATGACCGTCGTCCTCAACGGTCTCGCCGCCGCCATGATCATCGTCCTCCCGGTGTTCGGCTGGAAGGACATCTTCCTGGTCGCGATCGCCTTTGTCACCGGCGCTGCCGCGCAACTGGTGTTCATGTGCGTCATGGCGATCCGGCATGGATTGCGAATTCGCCCCGCGCTGGATCTGCGTGACGAACAGCTGCGATCCGTCGGGAAGCTCTGCGTCCGGCCATTGGGCGCGGCGGGGCTGAATCCCGTTGCACGCGTCGGCGAGCAGCTGGTGGTGTCGTTCCTTCCTCCGGGATCGATCAGCATTCTCAACTATGGGTTCCTGATCAATTCGGCAGTGGGCGGAACGGTGTTCTTCCGCTCCGTCATCGTCGCCCTGGTCCCGCGGCTCACCGATGCACACAATCGCGATGGACAGGCGGAGGTTCGGCGCGTGACCGGCCTCGGCGTCCGGATCATGCTCGCCATCAGCCTGCCGCTCACGGCCTTCATGGCGGTGCTTGGCAAACCTGCCGCAATCGCTGTCTTCTATCGCGGCCACTTCACGTTGATGGATGCCGAGCTGCTGGGCACCGTCCTGATCGTCTACTCGATCAGCCTTGTCGGGCAGGCTCTGCAGCGAGCGCTTCTCGCGCCCTTTTATGCCCGGCTCGATACGCGAACTCCGCTGCGGAATGCCCTGTACGGNNCAACGCGATCATCGGCGTCGCCCTCGCCTACTCGCTTGCCCAGTACGTCAATGCCGGACACGCCTGGTATCGACTGACCCACGCGGACGGCAATCCATTACGCGGCGTCCTTCCTTTCGCGGTCAGGCTGCTGATCGCGTCGGCGCTCAGTGCCATCGCCATGATCGGCGCATCCCTCGTCCTCAACCTCGGCGACGCGTCGCGCAACGCAGAGCGCGTGCAGTTGCTGATCCGCACGCCGATCGCCGGCGTCGTGGGGCTGGCGGTCCTCCTGGTTGCTGTGTACCTCCTTGCCGGCGGCGAGATCCGGAACTGGCGCTCGCTGCTCGGCCGCCGCCCGCCCGTCGGTGGACAGGACGGATCATCCACAATCGTGGGCGACGGCGAGGCGACCGATCACGGCCCGGATACCGAGATATGAGCGGTGGCCAAAATCACTCCAATCGCTGCGAACTTGCCATGAACGGTCGCTGCCCTTACACTGAGTACCAAGAGGGTTTCCATCCAGACAGCGGGATGGCCGGACCCCTGGCTCGGAAGGGGGCTTCGCGCACCAACGACGGTACGGGCGCAGTGGCGAACAGGGGAATCAGTTGATGTCGACGGCCATATTCCGGCGATCCAGGGTGGTCACGCCGATGACGCGGCGAACCAAGGTGTTCTTCGCGGTCATCTCCCTGGTGATCCTGGCGGTCGCGGTCGAGAGCGGGATCGAGGCCTACCTGGGCGGCAACAAGCTGCTCCTCGTGGTCCCGATCGCGGCGCTTGCCGGGGTCGGCATGGTCGCGATCGGCCTCGTCAATTTCGAGAACTTCGTCTTCACGACGATCGCGATCCGGTCGTCGCTCGACATCACCAAACCGCAGGCGGGCAACACCGGGGCGGCCGGCGTGGGCAACCCGACCGCGTCGGGTCTCGACCCGGCAGGCGCCCTGGCGGTCCTCTTCATCCTGGTGGCGTTCTTCTGGATGCTGTCGAGGATGCGCGCGGGTCGAAAGTCGCCTCCCGCATCCATTCACCGCGTCTGTCTGATCCTCTTCGCCGCAGCGGGGTTCCTCAGCATCATCGAGTCGGCGAGTCCCACCATCAGCCTGCTCGAAGGCATCCGGGTCACGGCGGTCGTGGTCATGCTGGCGGTGCTCGAGGTGATGCTCGTCGACCGCGAGATGATCAAGCGGTTGATCGCGTCGATCTACGTGTCGGCGCTGGTTCCCGTGGGCTACACGATCTTCGAGGTGCTCACGCACCACGCCCAGTTCACCAGCGGCGGGTTCTCCCGGTTCGAGGGGACGTTCTCACAGCCGAATCCCTTCGCGATCTACCTGACGATGCTGATCGTCATGGGCGCGGCGCTGTTTCCCCATCTCACCCAGCGGAAGAAGATCGGCATGGCCGTCCTGTTGTTCCTCTCGGTGGTGTGCCTGTATTACACGTTCACGCGCAGCGCGTGGATCGCATGCGTGATCGGCCTGTTCGCGGTGGCGATCATGGGACGCCGGCGGCTCATGCTTGGGATCCTGGTCGGGGGCATCATGGTGTCGCTGGTCGCGCTCCCGTCGGTCGCCGCGCGCTTCGCGGACCTCGGCTCGTCGACCAGCGCCGCGGGCTACTCATCGAATTCGCTTTCGTGGCGTTTCAGCTTCTGGGGCGACGTGCTCCCACTCGCCAACCGGGATCCGATCACCGGTATCGGTCTGAACATGAGCTCCTACGAGACCAGCCAGCAGAAGGAGCCGCACAACGACTTCCTTCGAGCGTATGTGGAGACGGGCATCATCGGAGTCATCGCATACCTCGCGCTACTGGTGAGCATGGTGCTGGTCGCCCGCGATTCGATGCGCTTTACGAAGCGACGAGCGTGGTCATATGAACGATCTATCGCGGTGGGCTTTGCGGCCTGCGTCATCGCCTTCGTCGTCATCAGCGTGGTCTCGAACGTGATCACCGAGGTGATCGTGCTCTGGTATTACGTCGCCTTCGCTGCGGCCGCCTATGCGGTCACGCGCTACCGCGAGAATGCGGAGTTGCGTGGTCTGCCGCCGCCAGTCGAGGAACCCGAGCCGGTTCGCGTGGGCGTCTAGCGAGGCGACGCGTCCCAAGTCATGCCGCGAATCGCTTAGGCAAACAGCAGGTGCGAATCCTTCACGTCAACAAGTTCCTCTACCGCCGTGGGGGTGCCGAGGCGTACATGGAAGACCTCGCCGATCTGCAGATCGCCGCAGGTCATACGGTCGCCTTCTTCGGCATGGCGCACCCGCTCAACACGCATCTCGAGTATGCGTCGCACTATCCGTCGCACATCGAGCTCGAGCCGCCACCACCGACGCTGAGCGGGCGTGTTCGTGGGGTCGCGCGGATGCTCTACTCGACGTCGGCAAGCAGAGGCATGGACGCCGTGCTCGCCGGCTTCCGCCCGGACGTCGTGCACATGCACAACATCTATCACCAGCTCTCGCCGTCGGTGCTCCGCCCGGTCGCCCACCGGAAGATCCCGGCGGTGATGACCCTGCATGACTACAAGCTCGCCTGTCCCACGTATCAGTTCCTCGATCACGGCAACCTCTGCCAGGCGTGTCTCGGCGGACACTTCCAGCATGCGATCCTGCGGCGCTGCAAGGACGGGTCGCTCGGCTCGAGTGCGGTGATGGCGGGAGAGCTGTTCGTGCACACCATCACCCGCGCCTACTCACCGGTGCGCGTGTTCATCTGCCCGAGCGCGTTTCTCGAAGGGCGCATGCGCGCCGCTCGTGTCTATCCCCGGCGGATGCGTCACATCCCACACTTCATCGAGACCAAGGACGTCCCGGTCAAGACGACCCCCGGAAGCGGCGTGCTCGTCGCGGGCCGGCTGTCGCCGGAGAAAGGCATCGACGTGGCGATCCGCGCGGTCGGGGAGGTCGATGGTGCCGTGCTCGACATCGCCGGGACCGGCCCCGAAGAGGAACAGCTCCGCCGGCTCGCCGATTCCGTCGCTCCCGGCAGGGTGCGCTTCCACGGCCTCGTCGACAAGGCCGAGGTGCAGCGACTGATGCTCGCCGCCGCGGTGGTGGTGGTGCCCTCGCGCTGGTATGAGAATCAGCCGATGGTCGTCCTCGAGGCGCTCGCCCGCGGGGTGCCGGTGGTCGGCAGCGCGCTGGGCGGCATGCCCGAGCTGATCGAGCCCGGTGCGACCGGTGACCTCGTGCCGGCGAACGATCACCACGCCCTGGCCGCGGCGCTCACCCCGTACGTCCGCGACCCCGGGTTCGCCTTCGCGATGCGCGACACCGCCCGGGCGACCATCGTGTCGGAGTTCTCCCCCGAACGGCATCTTGAGCGCATCGGCGCCACCTACGTGCTGGCGACCAGGACGATGCAGTCCCGCGCCGCCGCATGAAGCCCGCAAGGATCGCCTTCATCGGCCAGCGCGGTGTTCCGGCGACGATCGGCGGTATCGAGCACCACGTCGAGGAGATTGGCGCCCGCCTGGTCGAGCGCGGTCATGACGTGACCGTCTACACCCGGACCAATTACGCGTCGGACCGCATCAGCGAGCACCGCGGCATACACGTGCGCTACATCCCGACCGCGCCCACCAAGCATCTCGAGGCGCTCGTGCACAGTGGACTCTCGACCGGGGTCGCGATGCTTCCCGGCGCACGTCGCGCCGACATCCTGCATTACCACGCGATCGGCCCATCGGTCTTCACGCCGCTCCCCCGTGCGCTCACGCGGCGGGGTGTCGTGCTCACGATCCACGGACTCGACTACGACCGGGACAAATGGGGTATCGGCGCGCGAACCGCGCTGAAGAGCGCCGGCTGGATCAGCGCGCACGTCCCCCACGCCACCATCACGGTGTCGAAGAACCTCGCCGAGTTCTACCTCGAGCGCTATGGCCGCGTCGCCCACCACATCCCCAATGGCGTCGCGCCGCCGGTGCGACGTGCGCCCCAGCTCATCACCGAACGCTTCGGGCTGAAGGGCGGCGACTACGCGCTCTTCCTCGGCCGTCTCGTGCCTGAGAAGGCACCAGACCTGCTCGTCCGCGCCTTCCGCAACGTCGACACCAGCGCGCGGCTGGTCATCGCCGGCGGGTCCAGCTTCACCGATCAGTACGTCCACGAGCTCGAGGTGCTGGCGGCGCGCGACCCCCGAGTGCTCCTGGCCGGGTCCGTCCACGGCGAGCTGCTCCAGGAGCTGTACACCAACGCGGCCGTGTTCGTGCTCCCGTCGCGCCTCGAGGGCCTTGCGCTGACGCTGCTGGAGGCGGGGTCGTACCGGCTCCCGCTGGTGGCGAGCGACATCCCACCGAACCGCGAGGTCATCGGAGTGGACGGCCCCGGAGGCCGGATGTTCGCGAGTGGCGATGAACGCGCCCTCACCGCGGCGCTCACCGCCACGCTCGGAGACCTGGAGGCGGCGTGCGCGGGCGCCGGCAGCCTGGGAGATCGAATCGTGCGTGAGTACGACTGGGATGCCGCCACGGGGGCGACTGAGGAGGTCTACGAGCAGGTCCTCGCCCGTCGGCGTCGATCCTGATGACACGTCGCAGCGCAGAGGGCGGTACTATGGCGGAAGCCGGAATGCCCGGGCGCGTCCGGAAGGCGAAGTGAGGGGGCTCAGTGGAATGCGTCTACTAGAGGTTGTGGCCGCGACGAGAGGGCGGCGCTACGCGTCGCAGCGCGTGCACGACGTCGCGGTGCAACCGTGAGAGGCAAATTCCTGATCGTCTCGGCGGGAGTGCTGGTTGCCGTCGCCACCCAGGGCGTCGGTTTCGTCTCGGCGAGCGCGCCCCCGGTCACCGGATGCGCTCCCGTCGCCTGCACGCCGGGCACGACTGTCGGGCTGACCAACAGCAAGGGCGTCCCAATTCCGGGTGCCGCCGGCCTCTACGCCTGGGGCATGGCCACCGAGCCCGACGGCTCCATCCTCGTCGGCGACTACTGGAACTACCGCATCGTCCACTACGAGGCAGACGGGAGCCAGGCGACGCCGTTCGACGTGACCAACAGCACCGTGGGTTTCGGGCCCAACACCAACCAGGCGCCCTTCGGCATCTGCGTCGATACGAGCGGCGGACCCTTCCAGGGCGACGTCTACATGACCGAGGGGAGCCTGTACAACGTCAATCAGTACGATGCCAACGGCAACTGGTTGACCTCCTGGGGCACCAACAAAGCCGTCACCAGTGCGCCATTCCAGTATCCGTCGCAGTGCACCGTCGGGCCAAACGGCCTCGTGTACATCGCCAACCAGTGGGGCACTCCGAACAAGAGCCTGCAGGGCATCGTCGTCCTTGATCCCCGTTACCACGTGACCGGCGCCGACGGCACCACGACCGCCGGCAGCACGGCCATCTCAGCGATCGATGGCGCTTTCACGTCCGGGGACAACGGTGCACCGATCAAGGGGCTGGGCATTCCGGCAGGGGACACCATCAGCAGCGTCACCAGCTCGACGACGGCGGTGCTGACGGCTGCCGCGACAACCACGGCGACCACCACGGTGCTCACGCTTGGGAACGCTCCGGTGATCGACTCGCCGCCGGCACCGAACAGCTTCATCCAGCCCCGGAGCCTCGCATTTGACAGCGCGGGCAACCTGTGGGTTGCCGACGAAGGTCACAAGCGGGTTGACATCTTCTACGCGAGCACAGGGCTGAACCTGAACGCGAAACCCAACAAGACGATCGCTGCACCGCCGTGCGACCCCATCGTGCTCGGCTGCACCAGCACGACGTTCGACATGCGCGGTCTGGCCATCGACACCGTCAACCAGCTCGCCTTTGTGACCAACGGACAGGGCTGCGTGGTCCAGGAGTTCAACGCCAATCCGAGCGCCGGCACCAACTACGGCAAGTTCATCGAAAACTTCAACGGCGTTCCGGCGGGTGGCAGCGACTGCGGCACCACGAACGGCCAGTTTGAAGATGGCGCCCGGGACATCGCCGTCGATGCGACCGGCCATGTCTGGGTGGGCGACCTCGGTGGTTTCCGCGCTCAGATCTTCGATGAGAGCGGCAACTTCCTCTTTGCCATCCCCAATCCGCCCGCTCCGCCGCCCACCGGCGGCTTCAACGGACCTCGCGGGGCTGCATTCGATGGCGCCGGGAACATGTACGTCACCGACATGTTCAACGAACGCGTCGAGGAATTCACGCCCAACGGCAGCGGCGGCTACACCTTCGACCAGGCCTGGGGGCTGCGCGGGAATGGCCCGGGCCAGTTCAACTACCCGCGCCTGGCGTGCTGGGATCCTTTGACCGCGCTCAAGAGTGGAGGATTCGGTGCGCTGATCGTCGCCAATACCGACTCCAACATGATCGTCGCCTGGAATCCCAACGCCAATCCACCTGCGGTTGTGTGGTCGTCGAGTTCGGGCACGCCACCGGTCGGCACCCTCTCCACGCCGTATGGGGTCGCGTGCGATCCGGCCACCGGCTCTGTCTACGTCGCCAACAGCAACGGTAAGGATGTGGTCGTCTTCGACAGCGCCGGCAACCAGCTCGGCACCATGGGCAGCGCCAGCAAGATCGGGTTCACGCGTGGTATCTGGGTGGACTCCGACGGCTCGGTCTGGGTCGACAACGACTCCACCGGCGACATTCATCACTTCGCTTCGTGGGCCGCCGGCGGTGCGGAGCTTGCGACGTTCAACGTCAACAAGCCGCTCGGCATCACTGCCGCCGGAGGCGCCGGGGTCTTTGGGATCGCCGGTGACGCCAATTACCTCTACATCGCCCTGGCGAGCATCAACGAGGTCGGCCAATTCACCCGCGCGGGCACCCTGGTGGGCACCTTCGGCGGCTATGGGACCAAGATCGGGACGATGCGTACGCCGCAGGGGCTCACCTTCGGCCCAGACGGTAATCTCTACGTGGTCGAGGAGAATACGAATCGGGTCAGCCAATGGACTGTTCCCTGATTCGGAACTGACGTCAGAAGCGGGGTCACCCGAGTTCACGCAGGCCTGACATGGCGCGTTTGCTGCGAATGGCAGGGAATGGTAGACTGGGCGACGAGGGAAATTGATCCCGCAATGGGTGAGCCGTCATGGCTCGAGGGGGCGCATGAACCAGGGAAGGCAATCCGTCCGCAGCGTCAGGTTCGGCTCGCGCACCATTGTCGTGCTCGCTGCGGCGATCGTGATCCCCGGCCTGGTGTCGGCGGCGCCGGCCAGCGCCTCGAGCAGTCTTAATCCAACGGTCACGGCGGCATACGCGGCCACGATCGGCGGTCCCGGACACGCCGCCATGTACCCGTCGGGCATGGAGATCGTGCCTACCACAGCTCCCGTGGGCCAGGCCGGCAACGTCGTCATCGCGGACACCGGCAATGACCAGGTCGCCGAATACACCTCAACCGGGACCCTCGTATGGCGGGTCGGGTCGGAGGGCACTGCGGCGCCGTGCGGCGTCAACCCCACCGGATTCCCGCAGTTCGAGCAGCCTCGTGACGTCGGAGTCGATGCTGCCGGTAACGTCTACGTCGCTGACAACGGCAACGGCCGCATCCTGAAACTCAATGGCACCAACGGCAAGTGCCTGGTCAAGCCGTTCAAGTTGGCAGGCGGTGGTGCGCCGATCGGTGTGACCGTGAGCACAACCCCGGCGGGTGAGCTCGTCTACGTCGCCAACGGCACCAAGAGCCAGGTGATCGTGTTCAGCACCGCCGGCGCCGTGGTGCGGACCATCTCCTCGAACGGGGTGTGCACGCTCAACCGGATGCGCGACGCCGCAGCGGATTCGTCGGGCAACGTCTACGTCGCCAACTACGTGAGCAACAACATTCTCGAGTTCAACTCGAGCGGCACCTGCATCACCAAGTTCGGTGCCAAGGGCAAGAAGGCCACCGGCGGGCTCTGCAACGGCAACGGCAATGGGCTGTTCGCCAACCCGTACGGTGTCGCGATCGGTACCGACCCATTCATCAGCGGCGGTCTGCCGGGTGAGGCGATCTATGTCGCTGACTCCAACGACGACTGCATCCAGGAGTTCACGCCGGGCGGAACGTTCGTCGCCGAGTTCGGTTCGCCGGGAACCACTGGTGGGACCTTCACGCAATTGCGTCGTGTTGCCGTGGACGCGAATGGCAACGTTTGGGGAGCCGACCTCTGGGGCTACCGCGTCGAGGAGTTCACCCGGTCGTCGACCGGCTACACATACGCTCAAACGATTCCGAATCCAGTCGTTCCCCCCGGCAATACGAACACTTCCGTGTTCAACCAGGTTCGTGGTATCTCGTTCGACGCCTCGGGCGACGTGGTGGCCATGGACTCGGTCAACCAGCGGGTGGACGTCTTCTCCTCGACCGGCACCCTCATCAACACTTGCGGTCAGCGCGGCTTCACGAGCACCGGTGACTTCAACTGGCCTCGCGGTGTCGCAGTCGACCCCGCGACCGGCAACTACTGGATCGCCGACACGAAGCAGAGCGACCTGCAGATCCTCCAGCCGCAGGCAATCGGCTGCACCGGCCTGGCCGAATTCGGGGTCGTCGGCACCATCCTTGGTGACGACAACTATCCGTACTCGATCGCCATCGCCAACGGCTACGCCTGGATCGCCGACACCAAGAACAACCGCGTGGAGTCGTGGAACGTCGCAGGCTCGACCCCGCCGAACAAGCCCGATCCGATCAGCGTCTATGGCACCAAGGGATCGGGCACCGGCCAGTTCTCGACGCCAGCCGGCGTGGCCATCGACCCGGGCACCGGCAACCTCTTTGTCGCCGACAGCCTGAACCAACGCATCGTGGAGCTCGCCGTGAGCAACGGCAAGGTGACCTCGCAGGTGGCAACGTTCGGCACGGGCCTCGGTCTGAATCAACCATTCGGCGTCGCATCGAACGGTTCTGGTCTCCTCGCTGTCGCCGACCGCAACAACAATCGCGTGCTCGTCATCAACGAATCCGACGGCACCATTGCAGCAACCATCAACGGTAGCGATGTTACCGGCGGCGGACCGACCTCTCTCTTGAATCCGGAGAACGTCGCGTTCGGTCCCGGCCCCAAGCTGTACATCGCGGACACCTACAACGACCGGATACTCGTGTACACGGTCTCGTAGGGTAAAGAGAGGGGTAGGGGTGAATTTCAAACGTCCGACGGCGCGTGCCGCCGTGCTGGCACTCGGAGCCGGCTCCATGCTGGCGTCGATAGCACTCGGTTCCGGGGCGACCGGCGCAGCCGCCGCGTCGTGGACGGCGCCCGGGTACGTGCGCTCCGTCGGGGGTACCGGGACCGCGGGTGTCTATGCCTGGGGCATCCAGTTCGACGCCGTGACCAATCAGATCGAGGTCGCCGACTATTGGAACTTCTTCGTCCGCAGCTACTCGCCGACCGGAACGCAGACTGCGTCCTTCTACCAGTCGGCGTCAACACGGCAAGGTCAGCCTGAGTCGATTGCGGTGAATCCGATCAACGGCGACATCTTCGTCGCTGAGAACGGCACCCAGAAGTCAGCCGGCTACATCGCGCACTTCACAAGTGCTGGGACGTTCGTCAATGAGATCAACACGCAATCCGAGTACACGGCGTGGATCGCAATCGACAAGTCCAACCACCTCTTCGTCGTCAACGGCCATCTCTCGGGGAGCTCGCACAACCCGAACCGGGTGCAGGAGTACGACATCTCGCAGTCCTCCAACCCGCAGATCAACTCCTGGGGCACCTATGGCACCGGGAGTTGTGCCTTCATCCAGGCCACCGGCATCGCCACTGACGCGGCCGGCCACGTCTACGTCGCGGATGCGCAGAACTACTACGTCGCCGAGTTCACTCCGAGCACCAGCCCCAACGGCGGAGCCACGTGCATCCAGGACATCGGCTCCCAGGGACACGCGGTCGGCCAGTTCTACGGTGACCTCCGCGGCGCGGCGATCGACCAGACGAACAACCTGCTGTATGTCTCCGATGCGGCCGGCTACCGCATCGAGGAGTTCAATCTCGCGACGACTCCGCCCACGCCGGTCAGGACGATCGGGTCGCAGGGGACCGGTCCGGGCCAGCTCGGCGACGGCGCCCGGCAGATCGCCGTGGACAGTTCGGGCGACCTCTGGGCCGCCGACTACAGCAACTTCCGTTTCGAGGAGTTCTCGCCGGCGGGCGTCTTCATGGCCGTGTATCCGAACCCGGCCGAGCCCCCGGCGCCAGGATTCCTCTCCGAAGCACGCGGCGTCGCGGTCAGCCCGGTCAACGGCACGGTGTGGGTCGCCGACTCATGGAGTGACCGCTTCCAGGAGTTCTCATCCACTGGCACGTTCCTCGGCGCCTGGGGACAGCGGGGGAGCACCGCTCCCTACGGCCTCGACTACCCGCGGGGCATTGGCGTGGACCCGAACGGCAACGTCTGGGTGGCGGACACGCGCGACTATGTCATTCGAATCTATGACAGCAATGGGAACTATCTGACCAGCATCGGTACGGGCACCGACTCGAGCTCACCTGGCAGTTTCGAGGCGCCAGATTACGTCCAGTTCTCTGGCGGCAATGCCTACATCGCGGACTACTGGTCGTGCACGATGACGGTGTGGACGGACCCGGCCAATCCAACCACGACGACGCCAACCTACGTCCGTCAGATCAACGGTTGCAACTTCGGCGTTGCCGTCGACCCATCGACGGGGAACACCTACATCGTCGACCAGGGTCGCCAGCAGGTGCGGGAATACAGCTCGAGCGGCGGGTTCGTCACACAGTGGGGCTCGTACGGCACGGGGAACAGCCAGTTCCTGTCTCCGTGGGGCATCGATGTCAACAACGGGTACGTGTACGTCACCGACACCAAGCGCAATAGCGTGCAGGTGTTCAGCCTGAGCGGACAGTACGTCGGGCAGTGGGGAAGCACCGGTGCGGGAGCGTTCCAGTTCAACCAGCCCACCGGGATCAGCCACGACTCCGCCGGCAACATCTACGTCGCCTCGGCCAACCAGGGCCGCGTCCAGGTCTTCTCGGAGTCGGTCCCGCTTCCATCGGGCGACACGACCGCGCCGGCCGTGACGCTCACATCACCGACAAGCAAGCAGGTCGTGCCCGCGTCCACGGTCACGATCACCGGCTCCGCCACCGACAACGTGGGACTCGGCGACCTCGAGGTCGCTGTGCACAACGCGAGCACGAATCTCTGGTGGGATGGCAATCATTCCAACTGGACCAAGGTGAAGACGTGGAACTACGCCGCACCGATCTGCAGCAGCTTGACGTCATGCACATTCAGCTTCGGGTTCGTGGGCGAGACATTCGGGACGAAGTACACGACTCAGGTGCGCGCGCTCGACACCACCGGCAACACGACCATGACCGCGCTGATCGCTTTCACCGTCGCGACCTCCTAAGGGCAAAATCCGCCTGCGCGTGATGAAGGCCGGCACACCATGATTTGGGTGCCGGCCTTTTCCGCGCCGTTGCGCTACGACGTCGTCAGGACGATGACCCGGTCGCTCCAGATGTCAGAGAGATAGACGGTCGTGCCGGAGAATGCGAGTGCAAAGGGGTAGATCACCGAATTGCCGCGCACCGGCGGAATACCCATAGCGGCCTCGGTCGCCCTGAAGATCAGATTCCCCGCTGTGTCGACCGATACGATCCGGTGATTGCCCGTGTCCGACACCCAGATGGAACCGTCGGGAGCCACGCTGACTCCCCACGGGGCCTTGAAGGCGAGCTGGCCTCCGGTGCCGATCGGCGTTGACAACGCGGTCCACTGGCCCGAAGGCGCACGGCTCTGAATGCGGCCGTTGCGGGTGTCAGCGACCCAGACGGTGCCATCCGGCCCAACGGCGATGCCGGTCGGGTTGTTGAACGTGCCGGGTGGCGCGGTCACGCCGATGCCCTTCTTCCCGTAGGTCGCATCCCAGGTCGCGGTGAGGTCGTCAGTGGACATCGTGAAACGCTCGATGCGGTTGTTGCCGGAGTCGTCGACATACAGCGTCCCGTCAGGCCCGAACGCGATGCCCTGGGGAAGATGGAAGTCACCGCTGGCCGTCCCGTTCACGCCGAATATGGCGATTGTTGTTCCGGTCGCTGAGAACACCTCGACCTGGTCGCTCTCGCGATTGGCGACAAAGATGTTCCCCGTTCCCGGCTGGATGGCCGCGCCCCACGCGAAGTTGATGGCGCCCTTCTGCGAAGGGTTGCCCCGGAACCCGAAGCTCTGTGCGCCGCTGCCGTCCGGGTTCATGTACTCGATGCGCTGATTCCAGTAATCGACGATGTAGATCTGACCACTGGAGGCGATCTGGATCCCGCGCGGAGCGTTGACGCCGGGGAGCGGCGGTCCCGCACCGAAGAGATTCCGCGTGGGCGTGGCTGCCGTGGACGTGAAGCTCAGCTCATGGAGCCCAAAGCCCCATTCGTCACTGATGAGGAGGTGGTTGTCCGATGTGGTGACGAGACCTCGTGGGCCGACGAATTGGTTGCTGCCGGTTCCCGACGCAATCGTGTATGCGAAGACGGCGCCGGTGTAATCTCCGCCACTCGCCTGCAGACTGAACACCTCCACTCGCTTGCCGCCGGAATCGGTGACGAACACCAGGGTCCCGTCGGCGCTGACCCCAATACCGCGGGGGTCGTTGCTGAACTGACCATCACCCGTGCCCTGGCTCCCGAAGGTGAACAGCACGGTGCCGGCGCTGTCGAAGACGACACACTGGTGGACACGCGCATTGATGAGCAGGACATCGCCGTTCGGGGCGACGGTGAGCTGGCGCGGTTGGCTGAGCGTGCCGCCCGCGTTGAAATGACTGATGTAGTTGCCCGCAAGATCAGACTTCTCGACCCGCCCAGCTCCGTCGACCGCGTACACCCAGCCATGCACTGCGTCGACGCCGACACCGTAGACCTGACTGAACTGCTCGTTGCCGGTCCCCTTGCTGCCGAATTGCGAGATGTAGGTGAACGCGCTCTTCGAGGATGCCGCGCACGCTGCATCGGTGAATGCAAAGACTTCGACGCGGTTGTTCGGTGTGTCGGCGACATAGAGTTGGTTTGTGGCAGCATCGTAGTCGAGCGCTCGCGCGTCACCGAATTGGCCCGGTCCCGCACCTTGCTTGCCGCCCAGCTGGCAATCGATGTTGCCCGTGGTTCGGTTGACCGCAACCACACGATACTGACCCGCGTCCAGGATAAAGTAGTACTGAGAGTCGCTGGACACATCCACCGGATTCATGGCGGCCAAGCCCGGGCCGACCAAGGTGCTGGCATATACCGGCTGCCTGAGATAGGCCGACGGTGCCGATGTGTATCCAAGAAGTCGCGCCGGGGGAGTCCCGGCGAGAAGACGTGGCTCCTGCGCCCCAGTGAACGCGATCTTGCTCGCATGGGGTGCGGAGAACCCGGCAGCGGCGACGACCACAACGGCGAGCGCGAACGCCTTGAGCGGACTGCTGTTCATTCGCATCAGCCCACACTCCGGGCGGCGGACGCCGGACGTTGCAGACGGGCGTGTTGGGGTTGGATGTGGCTTTCTCCCGAGGGTCGCCGTAGGTAGCGAGAAGTCCATCGCGACGCTAACGACCTGGGAGCCGTCGATCGGCGTTGTCGTCGATATGCGACAGTTTCGTGTCCACCCGGCCATGCCCAGCCGAACCGCGGCGGCCCACGTGCCACGCGGACGCGACGGCGCGGCTCCCCTGCCGCGCCGCGTGCGGGAATCCCCCCGCCTAGCTGCCTACGAGACGGACCACTCGCTGACCCGGTCGTTGTTCTGCTCGACGACGAACAGGTGCCCATTCGGTCCGAAGGTGAGGCCCTGCGGAGTGCGCAGCTTCCCAAGCGTGGTCCCGGCTCCTCCGAAGGTTCCGACCAGTGTGCCGCTGCGTGTGTACTGCGCGACGGTGTTCGAGGAACTCAGCGCGATATAGAGGAATCCGGCGTCACCCGCGATCCCGAACGCCCCGCCGGTCGCGCCCACGCTGAACTTCGAGAGCTGCGTGCCTGCCGCTGAGAAGTGGTAGACGGCTCCGGTGGCCGCGACGTCGGTCCAGATCGTCCCATCGGTGTCAACCCAGATGCCCCGAACGAAGCCAAGACCGCTCCCAATGGTGCCGGTCTGGGCACCCGAACTGTTGAAGACCACCACATTCTGACCATTGCCATTGGCTGCGTACACGTTGCCGTTGGCGCCACATGCCACGCCGTAGGGACTCGCCAACCCAAGTCCGGCCCATTGCTCGTGGCCGCTCGTGCTCCATGCCACGACCTCATTGGAGTCGGTGTTGGCCACGATGATGTCGCCGTTGACAGGATCGAAGCACATCAGCCGCGGGTAGTTCATCGTGGTCGGGGTTTCGCCACGCATACCCCATGCGAGTGAGAAGGTGTACCCGGTTCCGCTGGGGACAAACTTCTCGATCCGCTCGTTGTACGTGTCGCTGACGAAGAGGTCGCCGGCGGCATCGAACACGTCGCCGCGAGGTCCGTTGAATCCGCCGGTCGGCGGAGGTCCGGGGGGTGTGGGGACTTCCCGCAGCAACGTTCCGCTCTCTGTGAAGACCTGAGCCCGGAAGTCGCCGAGGTCACTGACCCAGACCTGATGGCTGCCATCGACTGCGACATCACGGGCCCCGTCCTCGAACTGCCCCGGCCCCGTGCCGCAGTCACTGCCAGTGGCGCCGACTCCGTTGAAGTTGGTCATGAACGCGCCGAAATTTGGGCTCGACGGGTTGGCGTTGAATTCCTGCACCAGGCAACCCTGTCCATTGGTCACGAATGCGACATTGTTGACGGTGTCGATCGCCAGCCCACGCATGTCGAACGTCGTCGACACGCCACCCGGGGGCAGGATCGACTTGATCGGCTTGGTGCCCGTCAGCCCGTTCGGGTAGATGTCAATCCGGTGGTGGCCCTGGTTGGCGATCCAGACGTTGCCCGCGCTGTCAAACGCGAGACTGCGCGGCTGGATGAACGTGTTCGGCGCCGGCGGTGAGATGAACTGCGCTGGAGTGCTCGGATTGCGGGGATCGAGAATGACCATGCTCTGACCCCACTGGTTCGAGATATAGAGCTTCTCGTTGACCGGGTTCACCGCGCATTGCGACGGGTAGTTGAAGGCCACCGAGTGGACCGCCTTGTTGCTGCCCCAGCTGGTGATGAAGGTCCCGGTCGGGCCGTATTCATTCACGTTGTAGAGGCTGCCCTCGGCCATGAAGACGTCGCCGCGACCCGGGCCAGTACTCAGGTCCACGCAGAGGCCAAAGGGAGCCTGGTTCGTCCCCGGACCGAAACCCGCCTTGCCCGCGAAGACAAATGGCGTTGCCGGGGTCCCATCGGCGTTGTAGTGGACGATCCGCAGGTTCCAGTAGTCGCCGATCAGCACGGATCCATCCGGCATGGTGGCAGCGCCCCACGCGTAGACCTGGGCAGTCGCGCTGCCTCCGATCGTGGCTATCGGTGTGGCCGCTAGCGGTGCAGCCTGGGCAACGCTTGAGACAGCCAGCCCAACCGAAGCGCCGATCGAGAGCAGCGCGGCTCCATATCGGGCCGAGACCTTACTCCGAGACGACATTGGAACCACCCCCTTGATCTCGATCGCATCCTGAACTCAGCGGTGCCGTCATCGATCGGCCGCGCAGAAATAGTACTGCTTCCCAAGGCACCACTGTTCCGATCCCCGCGGTGGAAGGCCCCCTTCACAGCAGGCCCCGCAACCCTTTGATTGGCCTTCGACGATTCCGGACATCAGCGCGCAGAACGCGTCAGGGGGAACGCCTGCTCTCGTCGAGTGTTACGCGGCGTGATCGTCACGTCGCTCCCCGACCACAGCAGAGCCGAGCCTCGATAACTGGTTCGCCTGGTGTGCGAGCCCATTGGTCGCTCGGGAACCGGTTCGTGACTTTTTGATCATTTTGAAGCAGCTGGTTCGCATCAGAGTGGGGCCCAGCAGTCAAACCCTCTGGGAACTCACTCCATGCGTCACACCACCTTCTCGCTCACGGTCATCGCCGCATGCGCCACCGGCGCGGCGACGATTGCAGCTCTTGCGCTCAACGTCGGGGCTTCCCCCCCGGCTCAGGTCGCCGCGGTCGCGACTCATCGAGCCGACCTGCATCCCCATCTGAAGGCATCTGGGGCGACAGGGGTTCACAAGCCCAGCGCCAGCAAGCCGGGGGTGGCGTCCCCCCCGAACTCAAGCGGCACCACGGGAACCAGCGGCTTCAAGCCGCAGCTCACCGGCGTTCTGAATCGTCAGGGAGTCCCCCCCGCGGCGTATCGCGCAGCTGAAGGCGGCTTCGACATTCAGGGAACGCATGATGCTCAGGGTCGTCGTGACGTCGGCGACGTCACGTGGGCCGAGTTGCAGCCGACCGCGGGTGGGCCGATCACCGCCAACAACGCGATCGACCAGGCGATTCTCAACGTTCGCCAGTGGAATGCGGCCAACCCCACCCATCCCGAGGCGCTGAAGCTCAGGGTCGAGGCGGGCATCCACTCGCCGGCGTGGGCGGTCAATCTCGGCGGCCCGTGCTACGCCGTGACCGATCCGACCTCCGGGACCACCGGCTGCTCGCCGCGTTTCTGGACAGCGCAATTCAGCGCGGCCTACTACCACTTCGAGGTGCAGCTGGCCGCCAAGTACGACAACGTGCCTGAGATCAGGGAGGTTGTCATGGCCAAGAACACCACCGTCTACGACGAGCCGATGATCCGTCAGACGCAGAGCCGGTCCACTGTGACTGCACTCCTGGCTGCCGGCTACACCACCGTGGTCGACGAGCAGGAGCAGATTCAGGACATCGCTTCGCTCGGCGTCTACTGGAAGCACACGCTGGTCGGCTTCGCGTTCAACCCATACCAGACCGCCAACCCGAATACCCAGGATGAGGCGTTCACCCAAGTGTTGATCGCATCGGGTCGGAGTGCGCTCGGCGCACAGCTCGTGATCGAGAACAACAGCCTGCGGCAGAGCTACCTGACCGGCCGCGGGACCTACCAGACCATGTACGCCTTCATGACCTCGGTCGGAGGACCGATGGGCTTCCAGACTGCCACGCTCGCCAAGGTGGGCTCGATTCAGGCAGTGGTGAACGGCGCCGTCGCCATGGGGGGTGCCAGCGTGGAGCTCCCGGCCGGCTACGAGTCGCAGTGCTCACCCGCACAGCTGATGACGCTGGGGCTCGCACTCACCTAGCTCTCTCGGGCTGGCGCCGCGGCGTCGTCCCTGATGGCACCGGCCCCCGGTGCGCAGTGGCGATTCGACGCGGGCCGACAAGCTCGCGCGGAAGCGCCTCTCATCACAACCCAAGGCAGCGTGTCGGCGCTTTGTGACAAGTCGACAACCGCGGTGCAACGGCCCGGTCCGCACAGTGTCACGCAGGTCAACCAACCAACTGGGAATTAGAAATATGCTTCATCTCCGCACTCGTTATTCGATCGGATCCGCAGGCGCTGTGCTCGCCGCGCTCGCGATCCTCGGCACCGGCACCGTGGTGGCATCCCCGGGTGTGAGGCTCGCCAGCTCGGCCATCGCCCATCGGGCGCCGGCTCCGGGCACCAGCCTCACCCATGCGAAAGCCGCCGCAAAGCCCCGCGTCACCACCTCGGGTCACGCCGTGGCGCGGACCTCGGGCACTGACGCCGGGACGAGCACCAGCATCGGGCTGTGGGCCGCCGACTGGGGCGGTGCGGCCTCCAAGCGCACCACCGCCGGGTGGCAGGCTGCCGCGACCAACGACTCGATCCTCATCGGTCAGGCCGGCGTCTACAAGAAGTGGATCCCGCAGCTGCATGCGTGGAATCCAAACCTGATCGTTCTCCAGTACAACCTCGGTCCGTATCTCCAGAAGGGCAGCCCCAACTACACGCAGGTCCTGGCTTCGAACCCGAGCTGGTTCGCCCACGACAGTCGCGGGAATCTGATCAACCTCCCGGCCTTCCCCGGTAACTATTTGATGGATCCGGGCAACGCTGGGTACCGTGCCTGGCACGCGTCGCAGCTGGCCGCCGCTGTGGCTCAATACGGCTTCGACGGCGCCATGGATGACTCCATGGGAGCCGGGCCCCTCGGCCACTACGCCAGTGGTGTGCCAGTCGACGTCGCAACCGGGCAGCCGTACACGGTCACGCAGTGGCTCGACGAAGGGGTACTCATGCTCAACGGCGACAAGGCCGCGCTCGGAGGCAAGTACCTCGCCTTCAACGGCCTGGTCAGTGGGGCGATGTACGTGCGTGAGTCATCGATTCTCGCGACCTCCAATGCCGACGCCGGCGTCAGCGAACTCTTCCTCCGCCAGCCGACTTCGTCGGTGACCACATACCCCAACGCAACCGCGCTGGTGGATTCGCTCCAGATGATGAGTGACATGGCCGCGCACGGAAAGACCTTTCTCGGCTGGACCAAGGTGTGGTCGAGCGGGACGACGGCCCAGGTCACGCAGTGGGAGCAGTTCGCACTCGGTTCGTACCTGCTCGGCCAGCAGTCCGGCTCCGAGCTTGACTTCATGCCGTCGCATGCCGCGGACAACACCGCGGTCTTGTACCCCAACCTGCAGACGTCGATGGGAGCGCCACTCGGGCCCTACTCGGTCAGCGGCTCGATTTACACCCGCGTGTTCCAGAACGGGACCGTGACCGTGAACCTCACCACGTCCAACTCTGCGATCCAGATGAATTCCTAAGGATCCCGGGCAGGATCCATCCCCTTCGACAGTCGATCTTCAGCATCGCCTGGACAGGGCGTCGGTCGGTACCGCTGCCCGTCCGGCGTGCTGGGTCGGCTGTCACGCTGTCCGGCCTGGCCGGCTCAGGTCGGGTCGTTCGCCTCGTTGGCACCCGCGTTCAAAGCTGCTGAGGAGACCGGGCTGTAGCGCATCGGTATGGGTGGGATGGGCGGTTGGGAGTAATTGAACGCGTTGGCAAAGGCGTATGCAGCCGCGTCGTTGGCGCCGAGATGGGTGAGGCCGAAGGTCTGCTCGACGTAGGCCAGGATGCCCGCGAACGTGGTGGGTGTCGTATCGACATAGTCGTGCACTGCATAGGGCGACACGATCACCAGCGGCACACGGACGCCTCGCTGGGTGCCGTCCGGATTGAGCCCGGGCGGGACCTGGTCATAGAAACACCCGCAGTCGTCATAGGTGATGAACAGCGCTGTCGATGACCACTCCGGGGATGCCTCGAGCGCGGTCACCACCTTGCCGATCCAGTTGTCTCCCACCGCCATCGAGGTGCCGTTGTGCTGCGATGCGTAGCGATCCACCGTGTCGACGCCGGGGAGGACCAGGCCGAAGGCGGGCAGGGTGCCCGCCGCCGCATCGCTGAGGACCTGGTCGGTACGCACCAGGTTGGCACGCTGCTTGGTGTCGAGGCACTCGGCGAAGCTCGGGCACGTCGCCCAGTTGTATGACCCGCCGCCCGTCTTCGATCCCGACGTCGTGGCATAGAACTTCCAGGGCAGCGATGCCGCGTCGAGCCGATCCATGATGGTCGGCACGTAGCTCACCGGAGTTGCCTTGAACGCACCCCCGTTGGCGATTCCCAGTGACGGGTCGGGAATGCAGGAGGGCTCCTGCAGCACCGCGCCGCTGGAACTCACCCAGCCGGTGCTCTTCTTGGAGTCGCAACCCCATCCGGGGCCGGCCGACACGGGCGCGGGGTTGTTGCCCAGGAAGCCGTCGGTGGTCGCAGCCACGGCATACAGGTGGCCGCCCCACGACGGGCTGTCGGCCTCGCTGAAGGTGGCATCGCTGATCGCGAAGTTGCTTGCCAGCGCACTCAGGTTGGGGATCTGCGTCGGGGTGTAGTAGCTGATGCAGGAGTAGGTTGGTGCAGCGCAGCCCGACACCTTGGCCCAGCCGTCCATGGCTCCGCCGTCCATGGCTGTGCGCTGCGAGATGACGCTGTGGTCGAGCTGCGGGACGATGTCCGGCGCCTGGGTCGGCGTGACGACAGTCCCCCCTTTGAGGGTCACCGTGGCCGGCATGCCGATGCAGTGGCCCGTTTGCTGGCACCAGTACCCGAGCACATTGTCGAATGAGTGATTCTCTTGATAGAGGACGATCACATGCTGGATCGGCGTAGACGCCTTCGCATGCGTGCTGCTGAGACCGTTGGTCGTGGCGAGTGCGACGCAGACCGCCGCCAGCACCAGCGCTGCTCGTCTGATCATGGTGTGCCCCCTTCCGATCCTCACTTCGAATCAGGCGCCTCTCCGCGCCACTGTCCCAAGCCCTGCCCCCGGCAATATAGCCTTTCTGGCAGAGCCGCCACCTGAGCCCCGCACTGGGCCCAAGGCTGAGAGTGCGACGCATTTGCGTCATTTGACTGGAATTGCTACGATGGCCGCTCAGGGTAAGGGATCGCGTGAGGGAAGGGGATCACATGCACCATGGGAAGGACCGCGCCAGGCGCGCACTTGCGGCGGCCATCGGCATCGCCGCGCTCACCGTCGCCTCCAGCGTGAGCGTGCTGAATGCGGGAGCCGCTTCGAGCTTCAAGGCGCCCAGCTGGACGCTCCAGATCGGTCATGCGGGCAGCGCCTTCGTCTATCCGTGGGGCATGGCGTGGGACCCGACCACGGGCACCGTCCTCACCACCGATTACAACAACTACCAGGTGCAGCGTTTCACCGCCTCGGGTGCGCCGGATGGCGTGTACAGCTCGAAGACGGCGCTGGGTGGGGACCAGCCCTATGGGATCGCGGTTGACCCCAGCACCGGCAACTTCTTGGTGGACGACCTGGGCGGCTATCTCAGGTACAGCGCGACGGGAACGTTGCTCGACAACGTGAGCGCGGACAGCGAGGGCGCTCATTACGCGCCCTGGATCGCCGTGAGCCCGACGACGGGCACCGTCTACCTGGTGAACTCCACCGGCCTTAACACCACTGGCGCCAACGCGGTCCTGATGTTCGACAAGAACGACCACTATCTCGGCCAGTTCGGAACCAACGGCACGAGCTGCAACGGCCAGTTCCGCCTCATCCGCGGCGTCGACGTCGACAGCTCCGGCAATGTGTACATCGACAACGTCAGCAACCACTGCGTCCAGGTCTTCAGCAGCACCGCCACCTTCGAGCGATCGTTCAGCACCAAGGCCGGGCTCCCCTCGGGTGAGCAGCTGAGCAGCAACACCCGCGGGCTCAAGCTCGATCGGGTCAACAATCTGGTCTATATCGCCGACGCGGCGAAGCAGAATGTCGCTGTCTTCAGCACCGCGGGTGCCTTTATCGGCACGATCGGCACCCCCGGAACCGACTGCAGCGGCGGCGGCCAGCTCGATGGGCCGCGGGACATCGCCGTCGGCCCGACCGGCCCTGTGTACGTGAGCGACTACACGTGCTTCGCCATCGACGTCTTCAAACCGCTCTCCGATCCCACCAATCCCGGCGGCTTCATACAGTCGATCCCGAATCCAGCGATCCCGCCGCCCGCCGGCGGCCTCAACCAGGCAGTCGATGTTGCCGTGTCACCCATCGATGGCACCGTCTACGTGACTGACACGTTCAATCAGCGGATTCAGGAGTTCCAGGGCATTGGTGGCGCCACTCCAGGTGCCTTCGTGCAGATGTGGGGGAGCCGCCAGCCCGTCCTCAGTGACTACTGCGCCATGGACTACCCACGGGGCGTCGCGGTCGACCCGGTGAACGGCAACCTGTGGATCAACGACACCCGCTCTGGCTACATCAAGGCATACACGCCGGCTGGTAACGGCAACGGTCAGCTCGGCTGCGCCACGCCGTCAACGGGCAAGGTCAGCTCCTTCGGCGAGTTCGGTGGTCAGGTGCAGGCAGGGACGTGCATCACGTGCTCGCCTGGCAAGTTCTTCTACGCTCGAGGAATCTTCGTGGGCGGCCCGTCGGACAATGTCTACGTTCCCGACAGCGCCAACGGCCGGCTCCAGGTGCTCACCCAGAAAGGCGCCGAGCTGCCCGGGTTCCCGGTCAAGTGCGGCACCACACAGCACAATCCCGCCGCGTACAACGGCTGCACGGGCGTCACCGTCAACCGCACAACCGGAACGATCTATGCCGCCTCGATCAACCAGGGTGTGATCGATGTCTTCAGCCCCACCGGAGCGTTGACCACCACGATCGGCGCGACTGCGCCGGGCGGAAATCTTGGGCAGCCCTTCGACGTCGCGCTGTCACCCGATGGCAGCGTCCTGTATGTGACCGAGGTCAAGAACAACCGAGTGAGCGAGTTCAACCCGTCGAACGGAGCCTACCTCGGGAGCTGGGGCTCGCGCGGCTCCGCGCATGGGAAGTTCCTCACACCGATGGGTATCGTTGTTGACACTTCCGGCAACATCTACGTCAACGACTTCGGTAACGACCGCATCGAGGTGTTCACGCCCTAACGGGGGCCCGGGCGCGAGCCCCCGGGGCGTTCACATCTGACCGACGTCGGTGGCTCGAGTTCCAGATGACCGCGCCCACGAGATCCCCATCCGTCACCTGCTCGGTCGCGGATTCCGTTTGGACCCATGGGAATGTGCTGATGTCGAGGATGCCGTTCGGGCGTTCGACCGGCTGGGCCGTGGCGCCCGAGGCGGGTCCGGAACGGAGACCGCGCCCTGCTCAAGGCGGCCTATCTGGATCCTGTCATGCCCGCGGTTCGGACTGACGTGACGCCTCACTGTTCCCGACGCGGTACCTTCCTGCTATGCGCGTGCTGATGGTAGAGGACGACGCGACGTTGGCCACCGAGGTAGGTCGCGCCCTGGTGGAGTATGGGATAGGCGTGGATCGGGTCGAAACTGGACAGGAGGCCATCGCCGCGGCGGCGACATCGGCATTCGACATAGTCATCATCGACGTGATGCTGCCATCCACGATGGATGGATTCGCGGTGTGCCGCGAACTCCGGCATCGCAAGATCGGTTCCGGCATCATCATGCTGACCGCTAGAGATGCCGTGAGTGACCGCGTCAATGGGCTTGAGGCGGGTGCGGACGACTACCTGGTGAAGCCATTTGCCTTCCAGGAGCTGCTTGCACGGATCCGGGCGCTGGCGCGGCGAAATTTGCCGGATCGCGGATCAATACTCCGCGCCGGAAATATTGCCATCGACACGCGAGCGCACATGGTGACGGTTGCTGAGCAGCGACTGTCTGTCACCAGCAAAGAGCATGCGATTCTTGAGCTGTTTGTGCATCACCGTGGGCAGCTGCTGAGCACGGCGCAGGTGCACGATCATACGTGGAGTTACGACTATTCGCCTCGATCAAATCTCGTTCAGGTCTACATCGCGCGTCTACGGCGCAAATTGGAGCTTGCCGGCGCCGACCACACCATCGTGACCACCCGAGGGAGCGGATATCGGTTGGAGGCGATCGGACGTGACGGATAGCGCCTCGGTTGACACCCAAGAATCGCGCCGCGCGACACGCCGGATCCGACGATGGACCAGGCGCGTACTGAGCCGGCCTCAACAGCTGACCGAGCACCGCCAGATCGCGACCGTTTTCACCATCTGCATCTCGGGCCTTGCGTTGGTGTTGTTCGGCGAAACGGCGGCACTTCCAGGTGTGACTCTTGGGAGCTATGCGCTCCTGGCGGTCCTCGTCGCGACGTGGACACTTCCAACGCCCTGGGCAACCGCGGTGGTCGCCACAGCGATAACGGTGATAGTCACTGCCGTGGCACTTCGCTCCGTCGATCCGGTGACCGGCGGTTTTCAGCTCACCGCTGTGGTGATCGTTGCGCTGGTCGGACGCCTCTCGGTGATTGCACTTCAGCGGTCGGAACACCGGCGGACCCAGTTGCATCAACAGCTCCTGGATACCGAGCGTAGGAGGGTCGACGAAACGGCAGCGCGGCTTGCCGAGAAGGAACATCTGAGTGCCGAGCTCCGTGGAGCCGTCAATACCCTGGGCGAACAGGCCAACGAGTTGCGCCGGCTCAATGGCCGGCTGGTTGAGTTCACGGCCGACCTGGCGCATGAGTTGCGCGCTCCGCTCGCGATCATGCGCACCGTCGCCGATCGCGCGTTGGACCGGCCGCGGGCAGCCAGCGAATACCGGGAAAGCCTCACCACCCTGCAACGTGAAATCATCCGGCTCAGCGAGCTGGCGGGGACGCTGCTGATGCTGGCTCGGGCGGACGAGGGACAGCTCGCCGTCCAGGTGGAGTCGGTAGACGCAGCCGACTTCCTCGCAGACCTGGCAGCTCGATGGCAGGCAATGGTCGAGACGCGTGGCCTGACCCTCGAGTTGGATCTTCCTGATGAGGGTCTTATACGGGCGGATCTATTGCTCCTGGCACGACTATTCGACAATCTACTGGACAACGCCTGCCGTTACTCGAATCCCGGTGGCGTGATCATCCTGGCCGCACGCTCCGATTCATCAGGATGGCATCTGAGCGTATCGAACACTGGATCGGGGATTCCCCCCGGCTTGCGAGATGAGATCTTCGAGCGGTTCACGCGAGGAGATCCGTCTCGGACGCGAGACACGGGAGGCGCCGGCCTGGGCTTGGCTCTTTGTCAGGCAATCGCTCGGTTGCACCGCGGGACGATACGCCTTGATGAGCAGACGCCCCGGGTCACGCGATTCACGGTTGACTTGCCCTGGGGATCGGCTTTCGTTACAGAGGCTTAATCTGGCGTTCAGCTTTCAAGCTGATCATATGTTCTAGTCACCGCCCCGATAGGCGGCTGCTTGGATCCTAGCCACGCTTCCTTTGATCGAAGCCGGCTACATAACGAGAGCGAAACGGGGGATTAACCATGGGGAAGGTGACGCCGACAACGGACGTGTGGCCGCTCGAGCGGTCGACTTTCATGGGCTATCAGATGGCTATTCTCCCCGAGCGGGTGGCAAGCGCCACCCGCTCTCGCTCGGTTGGGGCTGACCGTCATGCGTGAGGGGGCGCCGCGCACCAGAACCACAATGCCGCGCCTGTGGCATCGAGGTATTGCCGGCGCCGCTGTGGGAGTGTGCGCGATCGGAGTGTGGGGAGCGACGGTGGTGAGCGCCAGCGCGCCGCCGCCGACCGGCTGCAAGCCCACGGCCTGCACGCCTGGGACCACGGTGGGCCTGACCAGCAGCCAGGGCAAGCCGATTCCGGCGGCCGCGGGCCTGTACGGCTGGGGTGCGGCGACCATGCCCGACGGCTCAGTCCTGATCGGAGATTATTGGAACTACCGCATCGTTCACTACAACGCTGACGGCACACCCGCCAGCCCATTGGTCTTCAGTCAGAGCAAGTTTGGCTTCGGACCGAACACCAACCAGGCGCCGTTCGGCATCTGCGTCGACAACAGCGGCGGTCCCTTCCAGGGCTACGTGTACATGACCGAGGGGAGTCTCTTCAACGTCAACCAGTACAACCCCGGCGGCACATGGGTCACCAGCTGGGGGACGAACAAGGCGGTCCATTCGGTGGCCTTCGACTACCCCTCGCAGTGCGTGGTCGGCCCCACCGGGCTGGTCTACATCGCCAACCAGTGGGGCGACAAGCACAAGCCCGCCGAGCCTGACCTGGTGGTCCTCAACCCTCAGACCAACGCGGCCACCTTCGTCTCGCCGACGAACTCGCAATACACGTTCGTGTCGACCCGGAGCATGGCCTTCGACAGCGCCGGTGACATCTGGATCGCCAACCAGGGCCACCACCGCATCGACGTCTACAACCCGAGCTGCCTCAAGAGTCCGTGGCCCACCACAGGCTGCCTGCCGATCAAGGAGGTCACCGCGCCTGGAGGGGTGTCGACCACATTCGACCTGCGCGGGCTCGCCATCGACACGAGCACCAATCTCGCCTTCGTCGCCAATGGACAGAACTGCCTGGTCCAGGCCTTCAACGCCAATCCAGGCAGCCCGAGCTTCGGTAATTTCGTCACGAACTTCAACGGCGTGCCCTCTGGCGGGAGTGACTGCGGGACCGCGAACGGGCAGTTCGAGGACGGTGCGCGGGACATCGCGGTGAGCAACCTGCACCAGGTCTGGGTCGGGGACCTGGGGTACTTCCGCGCCCAGGTGTTCGACGAATCCGGGACTTACAAATTCACGGTTCCGGCGTCACCGAACCCAGACCTGCCGCCGACCGGGGGGTTCAACGGTCCGCGCGGGGTGGCCTTCGACAGCGCCGGCGACATGTATGTGAGCGACACGTTCAACGAGCGGATCGAGGAGTTCACGCCAGGTGCGGGCGGGACCTACACGTATACCAGGGAATGGGGATTGCGCGGCGACACGGTGAGCACCATGAACTACCCTCGGCTGCTCTGCGTCGATCCGCAGACCGGCAACCTGATCGTGGCCAATACGGATTCGAGCACCGCGGTCGCCTGGAACGTGAGCGTCAACCCGCCCAGGGAGGTCTGGACGTACGCAGCCTTGAAGACGCCCTATGGGCTTGCCTGTGCCGCCAACGGCACCATCTACGTGGCCGACAGCAACGACAGCGACATCGTCGCACTCAGCAGCGCGGGAGCACTGCTCGGCACCATGGGCAGTGCCCAGAGCATGGGGTTCGTGCGCGGCATCTGGGTTGACAGCACCGACAATTCCGTCTGGGTCGATACGAGTGCCACCGGCAAGGTCTTCCACTTCGCCGGCTGGGCGTCGGGTGGTGGCTTCCTCGGTTCCTTCAACGTCAATATTCCGAGTGCCGGCGTGTTCGGAATCAGCGGCAACGCCGGATACCTCTACATCGCTCTCTCCGGCGTCAACCAGGTGGCCGAATACACGCGGAGCGGCACGCTGGAGGGAACCTTCGGCGGTGCCGGCACCAAGGTGGGTCAGATGCGGACGCCTCAAGGGCTCGCGTTCGCACCCGACGGCAACCTCTATGTGGTCGAGGAGAACAACAACCGCGTCAGCGAATGGTCGGTCCCACCATCGACAGCCAGCCTCGCCTCCTACGTCGCAACCTCCGGTGGCCCGGGCCATGCCGGGATGTATCCGTCGGGAGTCGAGATCGTTCCCAGTGGCGCCCCGAACGCCGGCGACGTCGTGGTCGCCGATACCGGAAATGATCGCGTCGCCGAGTACACCCCGGGCGGGACGCTCGTCTGGGAGACGAACCCATCCCAGGTTGCCAATGAGGGCAGCCTCGCTGCATGCGGCACGAATCCCGGCTACCCGCAATTCCAGCAACCGCGTGATGTTGGTGTCGACTCTTCCGGGAACGTATATGTGGCGGACAATGGCAACGGGCGCATCGTGGTGCTGAATGGGGCGAACGGAAAGTGCTTGATCCCACCCTTCAAGCTCCACGGAGGGGCCGCCATCGGGGTTACGGTGAGCGCGACACCATCGGGCGATCGCGTCTATGCAGCCAACGCCCCCAAGAACGACATCCTGGTCTTCGACACATCGGGCAATCTGGTCCAAACGCTCATCTCGAATGGACCGTGCGTCATCAATCGCGCCCGCGACGCGGCCGCCGACTCGTCGGGCGATGTCTATGTCGCCAACTACGAGAGCAATAACATCCTCGAGTTCGGCCCCGCGGGTGGCTGCATCACTACCTTCGGGACGAAGGGCAGCTCCAACGGGCAGTTCAAGAACCCATATGGAGTTGCCGTCGGAACCGATCCTTACATCAACAGCGGCAGCCCCGGCGGCGCGATCTACATTGCCGACTCGAACAATGAGCGAATTCAGGAGTTCACGCCGAGTGGGACGTGGGTCGCCACGATTGGTTCTGCCGGCCCCAACACTCAAGCGGGCACGTTCACCCAGCTCCGTCGTGTGGCGGTCGATTCACACGGGAACGTCTTTGGCGCCGACCTCTGGGGCGAGCGCGTTGAGGAGTGGACCCGCGCTGGGTCGGGCTACACATATTCCGCGACATTGCCCAACCCTTTTGTGGGGCCGGGCAACACCTCAGACGCTCTATACAACCAGGTACGGGGGATCGCTTTCGACGGATCCGGTGACCTGGTATCCATTGACACCGTCAACCAGCGGCTCGTGGTGACAGGTTCCGGCGGCAGCCTGCTGGGCGAATGTGGCGCCCGCGGATTCAACACCAGCCCGAGCGGCCAGCCCGGATTCAACTGGCCGCGCGGCGTCGCTGTCGACCCGGCAACGGGTGACTACTGGGTCGCTGATACCAAGCAGAGTGACGTGCAGGTCATTCAGCCCTACAACGCCAGCAGCCCCTGCGGTGTCGTGGCGAGGCTCGGCAAGGTGGGCACCGCGGTGGGGGAGGACAACTACCCGGACTCGATCGCCATCGGGGCGGGTTATGCGTGGATCGCTGACACCAAGAATCACCGCGTGGAGTCGTGGGATCTAGCGACTCGGTCGGCCGTGAGCGCTTACACGGTCCAGGGTGGCATCGCTTCGATGCCTTCGGGGGTGAGCGTTGACCCCAGTACTGGCAATCTCTTCGTGGCTGACAGTGCCAACGACCAGGTACTCGAACTCAGCGTCAGCGCCGGGAGCGTTACCGGGGTGGTTCAGACCCTCACCGGCGGGTTGACACAGCCTTTCGGCGTGGCCGCGAACGGCACGTACGTCGCTGTTGCAGATCGGGGCAACAATCGCATCGTGATCTTCGAGGAGTCGAATGGCAGCGTGGACGCCACCATCACGGGAAGCGACATCACCGGTGGTGGCTCAACGGGCCTATATCACCCCGAAAACGTGGCGTTCGGCCCCAACGGCAACCTCTACATCGCTGACACGTACAACGACCGCATCGTCCAGTATTTGCTCTCCTAACCGTCGCGTGCTGGGCACCAAGAACGTGAAGGGTACCGGCGATCGTCTCCAGGATCCACCGTATGGACGATCGTGATCGAGCTGGCCGGCGGGCGCCTGTCCCTCGGGGCCCCCGAGCACCCTTCTGTGGGCAACCGCTATGCGAAGCCCGGCGCTATCCTCCAGAAGGGTTCAGCTGTGCACGCGCCCTACGTGCGTCGCATATCAGCCGGATGCGGCATGTGAAGCCCTTGGGTGACGCGGTTCAATCCGTTGAGAGACGCGAGCCCCAATTTGCGCACCGCCGCCGACACCCACTGAGAGCGCCACGGCCCGGTGCAATCCAGTTCCACCGGTGAATCCGCCCGTGACGATGTGCGTGATGCTCCCGACCGCAGCCATGTTGGCGAGGACGAAATGGGATGTTGCAGTTGCGACGTGGATGGGAAACCCAAGTGCACGCACGAGCAGCGGAACATGGATGACCCCGCCACCGATGCCAAGGAAACTCGAAACAAAGCCCACCCCGATGCTGTAAAGAACACCTCGGCGAACCGGTACGTTGTATCGGCAGGTGTGTCCTTGTCGATCCGTGAGGTTCCTGGGCGTGCCGGAGCCGGCTTCCGACTCATCTCGGGCAGCATCGTGCGTGGTGATGAGCCACAATGACAAGGCACCGAGCAGGATCGCCGTGAGCGCCTCGAAGACTCGTCGGGGAGAGAACGCGACAGCCAAAACGCCGAGAACGGAACCAGGCAATGCCGCCAGGGCGAAGGCTGATCCACTCCGGTAGTCGATGCGGCGCTGGCGAGCATACGCGATGGATCCAGACAAGGCATTGAAGAAGACGACTACCAAGCTGATCGAGGTGATCGTTGCCGGGCTTGCTTTCGGGTAGAGCACCAGCAGGATCGGTGTGAGGATGAACCCACCACCTGCGCCCACCAGCGTGCCGAAGATGCCAACAATGACACCAAGGACAGCCAACAGGAGAAGCTCTTCCAGCGACACCTCCCTCAAGGATCGCACTCACCGTCAGGGATGCGCTCGGATCGGTCTTCCTTCGCGATTGCATTGATGGGCCGCACGTCTGCGGCGGGCTTTCCTTGGCTGATATGATCCGCAGGGGAGATTCATTGAATATGAGCTGGGGGCTCGAGGGGGACAGATGAATCGGGGAATGCGGCTTTACATTGCCCATACCTTTAACGACCGCATACGCGCCTACACCGTGACGGCGTCGTAGGGCACCTCACACTTGTCCACCACGTCCACCGCCGACAGCAGGAAGTCCGCCCGCCGCGTGTTGAGTCGAGGAGTGTCTCTGACCATAGTGGCGCTCGTGGTGGGAGCCACCACCGGTCTCGCCGCGGCTGCATCCGCTGCAGTCGTTCACTCTGTTCGTGCCCAGACATCGGCGGATGACTGGCCGATGTTGCACCACGACGCCACTCACAGCGGCGTATCGGCCGACACTGCGACAGGCGCGGCGGCTGCAACCGTCGGCCTGAGCTTGAAGTGGAAGACCGTGGTCGGCAGCAAGATTGAATCCTCACCAGCGGTGGTCTATAACGCCACTCTCGGCGAGACTCTTGTCTACGTGCAGACATGGACTAACCGGCTGGTCGCGCTGAATGCGGCGACCGGCAGCATCGTCTGG
>PNBE01000162.1:0-32800 GCA_003135895.1 Candidatus Dormiibacterota bacterium | reverse complement strand
GGGCTCAGCGAGTCGAACAACTACGGAAGTGAATGGGCGATCACGGGAGTTGGAAACCCGCTCGGCGCCTGCAAGCTGATCTGGTCGTTCAAGGGATGGGGTGATACCAATAACAGGTCGTACCCCGGATCATGGTCGCCACCGGCACTCGGCCATGACACCAATCAGCGTCCCATCCTGGTATTGGGGAGCAGCCAGCCGGACTCCTCGATCTATGCATTGGATGCGCGGACCGGATCAGAGATCTGGCGCTATCAGACCGCCACGTTTGGTGATCTCGATGTCGGTGCCGGCCCGACGATCACGGCGCCGGGCGTCAATGGATTCGAGGATGGCGAAGTGTACATCCCAGGGAAGAACCAGGTCATGTATGCCCTCGACCTGATGACGGGAACGGTCAACTGGCAGGTCCGCATGTCGAAGCTGATCCATGTGTATGTCAACTCAGTCTCGACGCCTGCGGTTGTCGGCAACACCGTCTATGTCGCCTACGGGTACGGTGTGTGGTCCTTCAACGCGACCACAGGATCGGTGAACTGGTACAGCGGCAGTACGTCCCCGGTTGGAGGGATGATCCTGAGTTCGCCTGCGATCTCGGGTGCAAGCGGCGATCAGGTCGTCTACTCCAACGACACCACGGGAGTGATCACCGCGTACAACGCAAGTAGTGGGGTCACGCTCTGGCATTACGCGATTCCGCAGCCCTTCTACAGCTCCGATGCGGTGTCGGACGGGATGGTGTTCACCGGCGGCATGGACGGCAGCGTCTATGCCTTCGAGCCTTAGCGCGGCGCCAGCCGGCTTGGGCTATGAACTGGGCGACAACCAGGTCACCCCAACCCTCGACAGATGCCGAAGCATGCCTCGAATGCCGAGGTTGGGATCCGCGGCGCTCAATGAGGTCGGAGCTTACGGCGCCGTCGCCGCAGCGATGCCGTTGCCCAACGTGGCGAGATATACGGTGCCGTCAGTGCCAACCGCGAGCGCGGCAGGATTCCCTGCGACGTCGACGTAGTAGGGATCGGCAAATCCCGTGGCGGTCGGGCACACTGCAGCGCACAGGGTCAGCTGCACCTCCCAGAATCGCGGCGCCGGGCCGCCACCGGCCATGAACACATAGTCGCCATTCGCACTCGAGTACGCGGCAAGGGGTCCACCCGGGCCGGTCGTGACCCAGGTCGGCAGCGCGCACGCAACGGCGCAAGTCGCCGTATCAACAGAGCCGAGGCCGTTGGTGTTCGAGATCCACATTTCCGTCGGTATGCTCGGGTCCGCCGCCACCCACCCTCGCCCCGGCGCGACGCTCGTGTCCGCATACACCTTCGCCCAGGCTGTGAAGGCCACCCCATCGAACGTCGATTCCCACGCGGCGTGGGTCCCGGTGTCGTACATGAACACCGCAGTCCCGTTGTTCGCCCAGGCGAGGCTCAGGCCGTGCGCGTCGTTCGGAGAGATCGTCGGTCCTCCTGAAGTGCCGGAGGGCACGAGCGTCCAGGCTCCGGTGGTACCCGAGCCCGTGAAGGCGTAGACGCCGGTCTTCTGAAATGCGGCAAGGAGGACGTAGACGCCCGAACTCGGTGTTGCCTGAGCGGCGAGCGCGATCGGTCGCGCTGTGACCCCCGCGGGCAGTGGCAATGCCGTCCACGCCCCACCTGAGGCCCAAGTCGCGTTGTACCAGATCGACCCGACCGAGTTTACCGACCGGTTTCCTCCCGAGACGATGAGGGCGGAGGGCGAGACGCTCGTGTCCCAGGTCTCGCCCAGCCCGGTACCACTGCTGGCCGCGAACAACGGCGGCCTCACCGCAGTGTCGACGTCAGTGAAAGCGTCCATCGACGCAAGGACGTTCCAGTCCGCGTCCACCGCGGCGACATTGGCGCTGTTGACCGGGTCAACGGCCACACCGAGATCGAATGTCGACGCCAGCCCGGTCACGGCGGGCAGCCACGCTGGGGATGCGCCGGGATCGTAGTGCCAGATGCCGGACCTGCCGGCCACGAGAAGCGTGTCCGTCGCGCCGCCGCCGCTGCGGGTCAGTGTAAGAATGCTGGACCCGGCGAAGAAGTCGGCGGTGCTGCCTGCGCAGAGCGGGCTCGTGGACGAGGGACAGCCGCCGATCATCGCCGAGGGCCCGAGGTTCTGCCCGGCTGTGCCTGCAGCGGTCGCCTCCCACCACTGCGTTCCTGTTCCGTAGATCGTGGTTCCGACGACGCCGGGGGGGACCAGCGCGGTGATGACCGCGGTTGTACCGGTGACGTTGAGCCGTTCGACGTCGCTCGCGCCGTGAGCCGAATATGTTGCCGCGTACAGGACGTCGACAGGTGTGGCCCCGGCACTCGTTTCGTAGCCGCTCAGCGTGTACCAGTGCGACGATTTGTCAATCGTGGTCCAGCGCGCGTTGCTCCAAAACGCGATGCCGTTGGTTCCCGCCGCATATATCCTCGATCCGATGTCGACCAGCTCCTGAACGCCCGTGGACACGCCCGTCCGCGCGCTGATCGCCTTGGTTGCCACACGTGTTCCGAGGCCGGTCACCTCGTAGACGCCGTTGCTCGCGCCGGTCCTGCTGATGACGGAGATAAACGCATCGCCTTTGCCGTCGAGCGCCATCGAGTTCAGATACGAGGTGCACATCGCGACGCACTGCCATCCGGCGCCGAGGCTGGGGGACGTCAGTGACCAGCGCTCGAGACCGCGACCGAACGATGCCGCGTAGAGAAATGACCCATCGCTGGCGAGCAGGTTCCCGGTCGCTCTGGGATGCCCCATCTGGCCGGGGAGATTTGTGCCGTCGAACACTGGCGGCGATCCCGCTCCGGCATGGGTCGACGCCGCCCAGGTGAGCCCATCGTCTGCCGAAGCCGCGACACCGCCGTTGGCGCCGTCGCCCACGGCGGCATAGAGGATCCCGGCCGCCGCAAGGACGGCTGCGACGTGGTAGGCGGAGGCTGGAAGGCCGGAGTCCTGCGGCGTCCACGTCTGACCGCCGTCGACAGATCGGAAGAAGCCCTGGGTGTCACCGCCCGCGATCAGCGTTCCGGTGGGAGATTGGGTGAGCGTGGAGATGAACCCACCGCCACTCACCGCCGAATTGTGGAACGCCGGACCCGAGCCAACGGCCAACCCGGAGTGGCTGTCGAAACCAAGAGCGAGCCCACCCAACGCCAGCGCGCTCAGACCAGCAAGGCTTCGCCTGGCCCGGTTCGCCTTCCCCACCAATTTCGACTTCCTTCCTCGCGATTCAGCCCCGCATCAGCGACCGGCGTCGCCTGAGAGGCATGCGGAACTCTACGCTGATTAGTCGAGCAACATTGACCTGCACGGACGGGTCGATTGCGCGGCTGCCACGGCTGATGCCGTGACAGCCGCGCGCTGAGATCAGATCAGGTGACCGAGATCGTCGCGGAGCCGGTGCTCGCGTTGACCGTCACCTTGCCGTGCTGGAAGCTCCTGGTGAACGTGGACCCGGACACCGTGTAGGCGCCGAGCGGTGAACCCAGGTTGCTGGTGAGATTCGAGTAGCTGAGCGCGGTGTTGTCAGCGCTGTGTGACGGCATGAAGTCGAGGTAGGACATGGACTGCCGGCCCAGGAGGTAGACGCCGAGCGTGAACTGCTCCCACTTCGCGACCTGCGCCGAGGAACCATTCACCCAGACCTTTGTCCAGCCGAGGAACGCCTTGCCGGCTGCGCCGAGTGCGGTCATCATCGCGAGCGAGTCCTGCACCGTGGTGGCGTTCGGAAAGGCAGTGATCGAGCCAGTCGGTTGACGCAGGAACAGCTCCGAGATCCCGCCATTGGCATTCGACGAGGCCAGGATGTGGGTTGCGGACACATACTCGGGCCCGCTGATCAGTCCGTTGAACACCAGGAACTTGGTACCGAGCGCGGCCTTGTCACCGTTGAGCAGCAGCACCGAGTTCGCCAGGTACTGCGCCGGTGTGTACGCCTTGTGGGTCACCGCGTCGACGGGAACGCCGCTGGCGTAGTGGCCGCCACCGACTGGAGCATCGCCGACCGAGTCGACCATCGCACCATCAAAGCCGCTCGACGACACCGCCGCCGCGAGCTGCTGCGCCTGCCACGCGCGGTACGCCGAATTCCCTTCGTCCATCAGGTAGTTGCTCGGGAACATGTGCAGGTTGATGAGATGACCGTTGCTGTCGTGCGCGAACCATGTCGGGTGCGCCGAGAGCGTCGAGTTGTACGCCGACGAGCCCTTCTGGAGGTACGGCCCGAGGTTGTACATCAGCACGGTGAGCTTCGGATTCCACGCGTGCAGCTGCGGGATCATCTTGGAATACCCACCGCCATTGCCGATGAGGATGCTGTCGTTCTTTGCGGCCGCCTGCCAGCCGGCGGTGCTGCGCTTCGATGCTGCTCCACCCCAGTCGGCGGCCCACAGCCCAATGCTGCTCGACGTCGAAGTGGGGGTCGTTGCCGTATGTGCGGCGGACGATGCGGAGCCACTGGAGACGAAGATCGAGCCACCAGAGGGTCCCGGGGTCGACGCTTCGGCGGACTGACCACCCGCACCAGATGCGGACGGGGCCAGGCCAGCGGAGCGGCCGTGATTCAGCGCGGCGATACCAGACGAGGTGGCTTTGAGCAGCGATGTCGGCGACGAGGCATAAACAAATCCGCAGAGGACGGCGATAGCAACCAGCGCGGTGCCCTTGAGGGCGCGGTCGATCAACCTTGGCTTCACAGGCATTCTCCCCAAATCTGCGCGGGTAGCCCCGCACGTCTCTTGTCCCCGGATTCGCCGGGGCGGCATAACGTGACCTAGGAGATCTGGCTCGTCAAGGTCCGCGGCAGTCTACGACACCCGTCTCATCGCGTGCGGGTGTATTTGTACGTGCGGACAAACGTGCAGGTGCAAGGTGCATTTCTGTGCAACTTCAACCCGACATTTCGTTTCTGGACGTCAACTAATTTGTCTTCCGCGATGGCGAACGGCTCGTTGATCTGGCTGGGTTTTCAGGACGAGGGTGATGCCGTCCAGGAAGCGTGTCGTGCAAGTTTTGCGGGGGCCGGTTCGCCTGTCGTGGCGCGGTGCAGCGTGGTCATCAGCAGCGCGCGTTCATGCAAGTGAGGAGAAACGCGCGCATCCGAGCATCCATTGAGAATTTGACCGCGGCGGCAGGGGAGAGACCGCAGGTTGGGTGCCGTCTGAGGGCCGGTCGCCACGGCTCAGCCGCCCGCTCGAGCTCGAGACCGATGACCTGAGGACGACTCGAGCAATCGTTCGGACCATCGAATGATTCTCATCTCATTACCGCACTTGACGCGGCCACACATCGACGAGCAGAGTTATCCAAGAGCGTCAAACGGAACACCGGAAGGGGTTTTTCAAGGGGGGTCGTGGGGTGCATATCGAGTTGTACGTAGCTCTGGCTGGGCTGATCGTCGGATTTGCGGTGGGGCTTACGGGAATGGGCGGCGGTGCGCTCATGACGCCGATCCTCGTGCTCGTCTTCGGTGTAGCTCCACTTGCCGCGGTTTCCAGCGACCTGGTGGCGTCGCTGATCATGAAGCCGGTCGGCGCGGCCGTCCACGCGGGCCGCGGCACCGTGCGTTGGAACCTGGCCGGCTGGCTTGCGCTGGGTTCCGTCCCCGCGGCATTTCTCGGTGTTGTCTTCCTCAAGTCGATCGGTGGCTCGCGGATCCAGACCATCATCAGCGTCGCGCTGGGCTCCGTCCTCCTCCTCGCGGTCGCAGCCCTGGTCCTCAAGATGTACCTCGACCACCGCAACGGCATCGGTGGGGGTGTTGACGAGAAGATCCGCGTCAAGAAGCTGCCGACCCTGGCGATCGGAGCATCGATCGGGTTCATCGTCGGGATCACCTCGGTCGGTTCGGGCACCCTGGTGATCGTGCTGCTGCTCTTCCTGTATCCGAGGCTGCGCGGATCGCAGATGGTCGGGACCGACCTGGCTCAGGCCATTCCGATGGTTGGGTCGGCGGCGCTGGCGCACGTGGTCTTCGGCGACTTCAAGCTCGCTCTGACCTTGTCGATCCTGATCGGGAGCATCCCCGGCGTTCTGATTGGGGCCGCCATCTCCTCCTACGCTCCCACGGCCCTCATCCGCGGCGCCCTCGCCGCGGTGCTGCTGGTCTCGGGTCTCAAGCTGGTCAACGTGCCAACCCTGGCCGTCGGCATCGTGCTGCTCGTCTCGGTCGTCGTGTTGGTGGCGATCTGGCTCTCGATCCGAGCCAGTGGACGCTCGCTCGCCGAGATCTCGGGAGAGGCGCGGCAGCATGCACAGACCCCCGCCCCCTCGTTGTCAGGGCCATGAGCCCGTCTCTTGCCGGGCGTGGCGCGAGGTAGGTAGCGCTAGCTCGCGGCTCTTCTGTGCGTGTATCCGAAGCGACGCGTTCGGGGCAATCGGCACGATTCGACACAGGAAGCCCCAAACGCTAAGATAAGCCAGTTGCGGACTCGGGTCCCCCAGAGGGAGCGCTTTTTTCCCCTCGAAAGACCGGGTCCACTGGGGTGGACGACATCTACGAGAGAGGGATGAGCATGGGAGTGGGAATGGCACATGAGTCGGTCGCGCGCGAGTCGCGTTCGTCCAGAATCCGGCTGATCGCGCTGTCCGGCGTGGTCGCGGCGACCGGGTCCGTGGCAGCGTTGGGCGGCGCGGCCGGTAAGGCCAATGCGGCTGCGGCGTTCACGGCACCGACGTACAACATGACCATCGGCAAGCCTGGTCCCGCGTCCGTGTATCCGTTCGGGATGGCCTGGGACCCGACCAATGGCGGGTCGCTCTTGGTTGATGACTACAACAACTACAACGTCAAGCGGTTTGTCAACGGGGCCCTGAGTGCCACGTACAGCTCAAAGGGCAAGAAGCCCGGCCAGTTCTCGGAGCAGCCGTCGGAGATCGCTGTTGATCCGACCGACGGGTCTTTCGTGGTCGCCTTCGCGTTCAACGGCTACGGGTACATGAAGTTCGACAGCACTGGGAAGTTCTTGTTCAAGGTGACCGCGCCGGTCGCGTACTACGCTCCCTTCATCGCCGTCAATGCGCTCGGCGAGGTGTACCTGGTGCAGTCGACGGGGCTGTCTAAGTCGTCGCCGAACATTGTGCTCATGTACGACTCCAGCGGCAACCCACTCGGGCAGTTCGGCACCAATGGCACCAACTGTGCCAAGGGACAATTCGGCGTGATCCGAGGCATCGACGTCGACAACTACGGCAACGTCTACGTGAACGATGTCAGCAACCACTGCATCCAGGTGTTCACGAGCACGGGGACGTTCGAGGGAACGTTCGGGATCAGGACTGATGTGAGCGCAAACACTCGCGGTCTCAAGCTCGACCGCGTGCATGACGTGGCATACATCGCGGATGCCGCCAACGAAGACGTTGCTGTCTTCAATTTCACCCTCAACTCGAGTAACAAGTTCGCGAGCGGGAGCTATACGGGAACCATCGGTTCTCCCGAATCCAAGGCCGGCGGGACCTGCACGGGCCAGGGTGTCCTCGACGCTCCGCGTGATATCGCAGTCGACGGCAACGGGACGGTTTATGTGAGCGACTACGCCTGCTGGGTGATAGACACGTTCACCCCGCTGTGGGCGACCACCGGAACGCCCGGTGCCTGGTTGAACTTTCTTCCCGACCCGTCACTGCCTCCGCCACCCGGCGGCCTGAACGGCGCCAATGGTGTCGCCGTGTCTCAGGATGGGACAACCGTCTATGTGGCTGACACCTTCAACCAGCGGATCCAGGAATTCAATGGCCCCGCCACTGCCAGCGGCATTAGGGGGACGTTCGTCCAGCAATGGGGCAGCCGCCTGCCGAACCTCGACGGCCCCTTCTCGCTCGATTACCCCCGAGGGGTGGCGGTGGATCCGAACACTGGCAACGTATGGGTTTCGGACACGCGTTCCGGATACATCAAGGAGTACGTGGCAGGAGCCACGAACCCGGCCACATTCGTCGAGGATTTCGGTGGCGAGGGGATCCTGCCAGGGCAGTTCTTCTACTCGGACGGCATCACCGCGGCCGCGGGGCCGCCTGGGGATGTGCTTAATGGGTACAACCCGACAACGTTGTATATCCCTGACAGCGGCTTCGCGTACTACCAGGTGATGCAGTACATCCCCGGGTCTACGCCCCCCTGGCAGATGGTTGCCGCATTCCCTTGCGGCATCCTGGTGGAGCCTGCCGTCTTCAACGGATGCACCAGCTCGGCGGTGGACGCAAGCGGCAATATCTACGCGGCGTCATTCAACGAGGGTGTCGTCGACGTGTTCACACCGGATACGAGCAGCGGCATCCCTACGTACACCCTGACCCGCACGATCGGCACCAACCTCGGCGGACCCTACGGCGTCGCGCTGAGCCCTGACGGCAACACCCTCTACGTCACCCAGTCCACGAAAAATAGTGTCAACGCGTACAACGTCAGCGACGGCACCCTCCTCGGGACCTGGGGCACCAAGGGGACGGGCAGCGGTCAGCTGAACCGGCCGCTCGGCATCGCTGTCGACGGCGCCGGTCTCATCTACGTGGACGACTACAACAACGGTCGCGTCGAGGTGTACACACCCGGCGTCTAGCGCCGACCTTCACGCGAAATGTCCAGGAGGCGCGCCGCACAAGCCCACGGGTGCGTGCGGCGCGTCTCGACCATCCAACTCTCACCCGGCACTCGCTCGCTGCGGGATCGAGTGCCCCACCCAGCCCATAGCAGACTGATAACATTGCCGTAGATTTCGTCTACTCGTGGGGGGAGCCCGGAGACGGGCTCGAAGATGATGACCGTTAGGAAGGTGTCGTATGTCTAGGCCCAATCTCGGCACGCGCTCCCGCGCGCTGCTCGGCGCGACCATCGCTGTCTCAGGGTTGGTGGCCGTCACGCCCGTCATCGCCGCACCCGCGGCCGATCCGGCGGTCACCGCGGCGTATTCGACCACCATCGGCGGCCCCGGACACGCTGGCATGTACCCGTCGGGGATGGAGATTGCGCCCAACGGCAACATCATCGTCGCGGATACCGGCAACGACCAGGTCGCCGAGTACACCCCGACCGGGACGCAGATCTGGCGGATCGGCTCCGAGGGCGCAGCCGCACCCTGCGGTTCGAATCCAACCGGGTTTCCGCAGTTCGAGCAGCCGCGCGACGTCGGCGTTGACTCCGCCGGCAATGTCTATGTCGCCGACAACGGCAACGGGCGCATCCTGAAGCTCAACGGGACCAACGGCAAGTGCATGGCGAGCCCCTTCAAGATGCCCGGCGGAGGTTCTCCCATCGGCGTCACGGTGAACACGACGCCCGCAGGACAGCTCGTCTACGTCGCGAACGGGACCAAGAGCCAGGTCGTCGTGTTCAACACCACGGGTGCGGTCACGCGCACGATCTCCTCCCAGGGCGCGTGCGTGCTCAACAGGATGCGTGACGCGGCAGCCGATGCCTCGGGCAACGTGTACGTGGCCAACTATGTGAGCAACAACATCCTCGAGTTTTCATCGACCGGAACCTGCATCCGTTCCTGGGGATCGAAGGGCTCGACCAATGGCTTGTTCATGAACCCCTACGGGGTTGCCATCGGCACCGATCCCTTCATCAATGGCGGGTCGGCAGGCGAGGCCATCTACGTCGCGGACTCCAACAATGACCGCATCCAGGAATTCACGCCGACGGGCACGTACGTCGCCCAGATGGGTACCTCTGGAACCGACAGCCAGACTGGCACGTTCACCCAGCTGCGCCGCGTGGCCGTGGACAGTCACGGCAACGTGTGGGGTGCCGATTTGTGGGGTTATCGTATCGAGGAGTTCACCCGGGTCTCCTCAGGCTATACGTACGCGCAGACGATCCCCACTCCGATCAAGGGACCCGGCGGCACATCCGCCTCGGTGTTCAATCAGGTTCGGGGTCTCGCGTTCGACGCATCCGGCGATGTTGTCGCCATGGACAGCGTCAATCAGCGGGTTGTCGTGTTCAACGCGGCAGGCACCGTCATCAACACATGTGGCCAGCGCGGGTTCACCGGCATCGGTACCTTCAACTGGCCGCGTGGGGTTGCCGTCGACGCGAGCTCAGGCAACTACTGGATCGCCGATACGAAGCAGAGCGACATTCAGGTGCTGCATCCCGCAGCATCCGGGTGCAACGGGATCGCGAAGTTCGGGGTCGTGGGCACGGCGACGGGCGACGATAACTATCCATATTCGATCGCCATCGGCAACGGCTATGCCTGGATCGCCGACACGAAAAACAATCGCGTCGAATCGTGGAATGTCAGCACCCGTGTCGCAGTGAGCACGTACGGGACGAAGGGCTCGGGGAGCGGCCAGTTCTCCACCCCGGCAGGCGTGAGCGTCGACTCCAGCACCGGCAATCTCTTCGTCGCGGACAGCGTGAACAATCGGGTGGTCGAGCTCAAGGTCAGTGGCGGACATGTCCTCTCGACCGTTGCGACCTTCACGGCCGGGTTCAACAAGCCGTACGGCGTCGCCTCCAACGGTAACGGGCTGCTGGCCGTCGCCGATCGGACGAACAATCGCGTGGTCATCCTCAACGAATCCGACGGCACGGTCGCCACGATCATCAACGGCAGCGACGTCACCGGCGGTGGCCCCAGGTCCCTGTTCAATCCCGAGAACGTCGCGTTCGGGCCCAACGGCAAGCTGTACATCGCGGACACGTACAACGACCGGATCCTGGTCTACACCCTCACGGTGGCCTGAGCTACTGGAACCAGCCCTCGACGTCGATGACCACGTTGATGGCGCCGGCGGCGTTGAAGACGGCCAGCGCTCCATTGGTGTCAAGCGCGACAACCACCAGGTTCGGCAGCACCTCACCGGGACTCACGTTGATGTCGGAGGCGTGAGGAGGCGTGAGCAGGGTGGCGGGGTAGAGGGTCACGTACGTCGGAGCAGTGGGTGCGACCGCGGTGAGGTTGGCGATCATTGCCGTCGCCGGATGGTCAGCGTCGGCCGCCGGAACCCCACCGACATTCGCGACATGCACCACATACGGAGCGCTGCCAATGGTGTGGCCGGCGCATGGATGCCCTGACCCGGCCCGGGTATCACAGATCCGGCTGGGGCCGATCGGCTGGTACTGATCGCCGGCAGAGGCGCCGGAGCCACCGTACCAACCAGTCGCATCGAGGACGACGTTGATCATGCCCGCGGCGTTGAAGATGCACACCGACGTGTCCGCCCCGCCGGTCGTGGCCGGACCCAGGGCGACCATCACGCGGTTGGCCTGGACCTGGCCCACCACGAGGTTGAGCGTGGAGACCGCCGGCAGGGCGCAGGTACCATTCGACAGGGTCGGGTAGACGCTCAGATAGGTTGGCGCGCTCCCGATGACACCGGTGATGTTGAGCACGGCCGCAGCCGCGTTGCTGCCCGGGATCGACGCGGCGCCGCTCCCGGTGATGTTCACTGACATCGGGGTCCCGCCGAACAATGCATGGCCCCAGCAGGGGTTGCTCGCCGCGGAGGTGCGCGTGTCGCACACTCGCACCGGCGTCAGCGGGTGGAACTCCCCGGTGGGATCACTCGAGGCGTCGGGCGCGAAGTACCCCTCCACGTCCGCCACCACATTGACGGTTCCCAAGGCGTTGTAGATGTTCACCTCGCGGTTCGCATCCGATGCGCCGCTCTGCCCCAGGACGGCGGTCACGAGGTTCGGAGTCGTAGTCCCCGGCCCGAAGTTGAGGTTGGCGGCCTGCGGCCGGCCCGTCCCATTCGGATAGACGGAGAGCAGGCTCGAGGCTGAGCCGCCGACGGCGGTCACGTTCATCACCACGGCGGTCGCGGTCGTCGGGATCGGATCCGGGCCACTCGGGAGCCCGGTCACGCCGGTGATCGCCAGCGTCCGCGATGCCCCTGCGCCCACTGCGCCCGCGCCGCACTGGACGCATGACGTCGAACGGGTGTCCAGGATCCGGAAGGGCCGCAGCGGGACGTAGTTGCCGAGAGGAGCGTAGATGTATCCCGCGTTAGAGGTCAGCGGGCTCGAACCCAGCGTTGTGGTCGCCTGCACCTGCGTGTACCCGGGTGATTCGGCCGGCGTCGTTAAGGTGAACGAGCTGGTTGTCACATTCGACGGGGTCACCGAGGCTCCGTTGATGGTCACGGACATGCCGGCCGCGAATCCCGACCCCGTGACGGTGACCACCTGGCCGCCGGTGACAGGGCCCGCAGATGGTGTCACCGTGGACACGGCGGGCTTGACCGCCCAGACGATCGATGCGCCGTTGGTGTTGGTGTTCAGGGACACCGAGCCGTTTTGAAACGACCTGCTGTACACACCACTGGTCAGCGTGAACCCGCCCAGCGGAGCGCCCAGCGCGGCGAGCTCATTCGGAAAGTAGATGGTCGTGCGGTCGGCATTGGACGACGGCGTGCTGAACGCGTAGTAGTCGCTGACGCCGTTGTCGACGAGCAGATACGCGGCGAGCGCGTAGGTGTTCCACGCCGACACCTGCGCGGGCGTCGCAGCCGTCCACACCTTCGTCCATCCGAAGAACGACTTGCCCTCCGCGTTCAGTGTCTGCACCATCGCCAGGTCGGCGGACAACGTGGACGTGGCCGGGTATTGGGCCGCTGAGTTGCCGGCCAGTCGCAGCCAGGAATCGGTCTGCACCCCGTTGACCGTGGAGTCGGACAGGTAGTGGGTGAAGCTCGTGAACTCCGAACCGTTGACGAGACCGGTCGCGAAGAGAAACCTCGAACCGATCGCGGCTTTGATGACCGAGAGCGCGTGCCCCTCCGCCTGCATCCACGACGTGTCGGTGAATGCATGGCCGGTGGACGGGTCGACCGGTACGCCGGTGTCCCCTCCCGACAAGGGACTCGGGGCCATCGAGTCGAGGTAGGCGCCGTCGAAGCCGTATCTCTCGATGTTGGCGAGTACCCGAACCGCCTCCTCCGCCTGCCAACCAGCGCTTGCCTCGTCCATCAGGTAATTGTTCGGAAACGCACCGCTCCCGCTCGACGCTCCCATGGTGATCAGGTGGCCGGACGCGTCGTGGGCGAAGTAGTCGGGATGGGCGGCCGTCAGTGTCGTGAACTCGGCCGATCCTCTGATCGTATAGGGCCCCAGGTCGTACACCAGGACCTTGACCGCAGGGTTCCACGCATGGAGCTGCCCGATCATGTTGCCGTAGACCGATCCCGGTGTCCCGACCAGAATCGAGTGAGTGTTCGCGACCTGCTGCCAGGCGGTCATCGAGCGCGAGCCTGCGGAGCTGTTCCAGTCCTGCGCGTAGAGCAGCACCGGCGACGAACTCGAGGATGACGATGTCTGCGGATGCGGCGACGAGCGGACGCCGTTCGCGACTGCCTGCCGGCCGCTCACATTGGACGCAGCAACGATTGGAGTCGCGGCGATCAATACCGTCAGCGCCGTAGTGGCGCCGATAAGCGCACGGCGATACGAGAAAAGAGACATTGGCATTCCTTCGGGCTCAACGGCTTGCGTCGTTCACAAGCCACTGTGCCCCGCCGATGTCACGCTTCAGTTGCTAACGCGTCGCTGAGCGCCGATTCGATCTGGGCCGGAGGGTGGTGCGTGTCGAGGCAGTCATCGTGCCTCGACACGGCTCAGTGTGTTGTCAGGACCAGAACGCGGTTGTTCCAGATATCCGACAGGTAGACCGTGTTGCCGTTGAAGGCGATGGAGAACGGGTAGATCGTCGAGTCCATGGGAGCCGCCGGGACACCCATGCTGGCCGCGCTGGCGTTGAAGTTGACAGCCCCAGCGGTGCTCATCGAGACGATCCGGTTGTTGCCCGTGTCAGAGATCCAGATGCTGCCGTCAGGTGCGACGGTGACGCCCCAGGGAACCTTGAACCCGATCTGATGACCGATGCCTGTGGTGGCGCCGAAGACCGTCCAGTGGCCCGAGGTGGACATGCTCTGGATGCGATTGTTGAGCGTGTCGGCGACCCAGATGGTGCCGTCAGCGGCAACCGCGATACCGGTCGGGTTGTTGAGGCCGCCTGGAGGAGCGGTCTTGCCCATGCCCTTGGTCCCGTAGTTGGCGGTCCAGGTTGCAACGGTATCGCCGGCGGACATCGTCCACCGCTCGATGCGGTCGTTGCCGGAATCGTCAACCAGCAGGGTGCCGTCAGGAGCGAACGCGATGCCCTGCGGGAACTTCATCAGCCCGTTGGCGCTTCCGACCTTGCCGAAGATCTTTATCGAGGTCCCGCTCGGGGAGAACACCTGGACCTGGTCATTCTCGCGGTTGGCGACGAAGATGTTGCCGGTGGCCGGTGAGATGGCGGCGTCCCAGGCGAAGTTGATCGCCCCCGCCTGGTTGGGGTTACCCCGGAACCCGAACGATGCGGCCCCGGTCCCGTTGCCGTTCATGTACTCGATGCGCATGTTCCAGTAGTCGACCATGTACACCTGTCCGCTGGCGGCGACCCGGACGCCGCGCGGCGAATCCACGCCCGGTAGCGGCGCAGCGCTGCCGAAGAGGTTGCGGGTGACCGTGGCGCCGGTGGGCGTGAAGCTCAGCTCATGGAGCGAGAAGCCCCACTCGTCGGTGAGCAGCAGGTGATTGTCGGACGTTGTGGTGAGCCCGCGCGGGCCGACGAACGCGCTCGCACCGGTGCCCGACGGGATGGTGTACGCGAAGGTCCAGCCGCTGTAGTTGGCACCAGTCGTCAGGAGGTTGAAGACCTCAACGCGCTTGCCCCCGGAATCGGTCACGAACGCGAGGTTGCCGTTCTGGCTGACCGATACACCCCGGGGATCATCGGTGAACTGACCGGGGCCGGTGCCCAGGCTGCCGAAGGTGAACAGCAGCGTGCCGGCGCTGTTGAACACATCGCACTCATGGGCGCGGGCGTTCATGACCAGCACGTCGCTGTTGGGGGCGACGGTGACCTGGCGTGGCTGGTTGAGCCCGGCGCCGTTGAACTGGCTGATGTAGGTGCTCGGCGTGGTCGCGGTGGTGAGCGTCCACTTCTGGACCCACCCAGCCCCGTTGACCGCATAGACCCAACCGTGGACCGCATCCACCGCGACCCCGTAGGCCTGGCTGAACTGTCCCGGGCCGGTGCCCTTGGCTCCGAACTGGGACAGGAAGGTAAATGCGCTCGCCGAATTCGAGGCGCAGAGCGTGTTCGAGAAGGAGAACACCTCGACCCGGTTGTTCGGGGTATCGGCCACGTAGAGCTCGTTATGGGTCGCGTCGTAGTCCAGGGCGCGGGCGTCACCGAACTGGCCGGGACCGCCGCCCTGCAGGCCGCCGATCTGGCAGTCGATGGCACCGGTTGAGCGGTTGACAGCGATCAGCCGGTAGCGGCCGGCGTCAAGGACGAAGTAGTACTGCGAGTTCTGGGTGACGTCCACCGGGTACATCGCCGCGGTTCCCGGGCCGACCAGGGTGGTCGAATACGTCGGGGCGGCGAGCACGGACGGCGCCGCTGAGACGGTGCCGCCGGGCAAAATGGTCGACGCCGCCGCGATCGGCAGTGCCGCTGCAATCGCAACCTTCACTAGACGCATCTCGCCCCCTTGCTACTTACCGCCGACCTGATTCCAGGCCGCTCGACCTGACTTCGCAATTATACCTGCATGCACGCGTGGGATGTTTGACGCGATTGACGATCGAAGTCCATGAGTTCGCTCAGGGCTTGAAGACCTCGATCCGGGCGTTGCCGTAGTCGACGACGTAGATGTCGCCGGATGCGTCGACGGTGATGCCGAGCGGCCGGTTCATGTCGCCGCTGGCAGTGCCGAGCTTGCCCCAGTTGCCCAGGTACGGATAAGGACCGGCTGGGTTGGCGACACTGAACGCGCTGACCCGATTGCCCGTAGCCTCGGTCACGTAGAGGGTAGTGCCGGAGAGCGCCACGCCCCACGGATTGGCCAGCTTGCCGCCGGGAGCGCTGGCCGCGATCGTCCCGATCTTGATGCCCGAGGAGTTGAAGACGTAGACCGCCGAGTTGCCCGGTGCCGCTGCGTAGCTATTGCCCGCCGCGTCGACCGCAACCCCGGTGCAGCCGGTGTAGCCGCCATAGCCAAGTCCGGAGCCGCAGGGCACCGGGAAGCCGGCGACCTCGTTTCCGGCCTGAGTGAGCACCTGCAGCCGGTCGTTGGCGCTGTCCGGGACGTACACGTTCCCGTTGGGGCCGATGGCGATGCCGATCGAGTACAGGAACTGGCCGACGGCGCCTCCCTGGCCACCGAACTCGCTGATGAAGGTGCCGTTGGACGAGTACTCCTTGACGTATCCGGAGCGGGTGTCATTGACCCAGACGTTGCCGTTGCGGGGGTCGATCGCCACGCCGCGCGGGTAGTCGAGGGCGTAGGGGCCGTCCAGCTGGGGCAGCCTGCTTCCCCACATGTTCAGCCAGGTGCCGATGTGGGTGAACTCCTGGATGCGCTGATTGAAGGTGTCCGCGACATAGACGTCGCCAGCTGTGCCGGAGAAGCTCGAGACGGCGACCGCGGTGGGATTGTTGAATCCCCCGGCCGGTGGTGGAATCGGGGTTGGCGGGATCGAGCTCAGGTATGCCCCTGGATGCGAGCTTGTCGGCGATGCGTACGCGTTGACCCACCAGTTGGTGTAATCACCGACGTAGACCTTGCCGTCAGTGCCCACCGTGACTCCGCGCGGGCCGGCGAGGTCTCCGGGGTCGGTGCCGGGCGTGCCGAGTGTCCCCAGGTATGAGCCCGCGGTGGTGAACTCGGCGACGTCCTCGTTCTGGGCGTCAGAAACGTAGACGATGCCGTTGACTCGATCGACGCCGAGGTCGCGCGTGTTGCTGCTCAGCTGGGACTTGTTCCCGAAGCTGCGTACGAACCTGTTGGCCGTGGTCGTGGTGTTGAAGACCTGGATGCAGTGGTTCTGCACGTCAGCGACGTAGAGGTTGTTGCTGGCGTCGACATCGACACCACGGATGAGTCCGAACTGGCCGCTGCCGCACGATGTGCCCGTGGTCCCGAACGCAGTCAGCGAGTGGCCCTTGTTGTCGTACTCATAGATGGTGTTGGGGCTTCCGCTGTAGAGACCCAGTGACTGGACGATGAACAGGTCGCCGAGCGAGTTCACGGCCACGTAGGGCGCGTAATAGGCGCCGGGAGGTGCAACCGTGTAGAGCGCAACCCCCGAGCTGCTGAATTTTTCGATGCGCTTGTTGTTGAGGTCCGCAACGTAGATCGAACCGTCACTGGGATCGACGGCGAGGCCATACGGCTGGCCAAACTGGCCCAGCGCTTTGCCTCGCGACCCGAACTGATGCGCCAGCGTTCCCGACGGCGTGAAGATCTTGACGTTGTAGTTGTTGTAGTCGCCAACCACGATGTCCCCGGCGTAGGGACCGACGGTCTCGGTCGCCATGCCCCATGGATAGACATATGCATTCCCAGGATGTCCGATGGTTCGGACGAAGGTGGGTTTGGTGAATCCCGTTGCAGCCTGCGCGACGCCGGCGCCGGCCGCGACTGATGCCGCCAGCATGCCAAGCCCGGTCGCGGTCATCGCGACACGTCTACTCGTGCGCCGTTGTTTCGTTGCCGTCACTCGCATGTGAGCTTCCCTTCGTCCCCTACTCTCTGGCGGCCACTCTCACGTCCCGCGGGCGCGAGCATCATATCCGAGCGGGACCTCAACGCGTAGCGCACGAATGCGCCGCACGACGGCATGGTTGTGCGCCGACGAATCGACATCGAGACGGCGAATGACTGCGCGGCCATGCTTCGGCGTTGCCGGCGAGAAGCGCGTGGTCAGGGTGCGGCGTTGCCGGCGAGGAGGAGCGTGTCGGAGGCGAAACTTGTTGGCGTGCCCATGGACTGGTAGCCGCCAGGCAGCTCAACCGAATCGGCGCCCAGGCTGACGGCATAGGCCACCACCTGCGAGAGAACGCCGAGTCGTGCTGCCGCCGCTGTCTGGAAGGCGATCGGCGCTCCCAGTTGGGTCATGGTCGCGTACATCGATGCGTAGGCAGGAACCGGCGGCGGGTCGCGAAGAGAATTGTTCTCGAGCACGCACGCGGTTCCGAGCACCTCGCGGCAGTACTGCATCATCGACGCGGTGAAGGTTTCATCGGTGCGCGTCGACCCGACCGCGATGATGACCTGGTATGGATTGAAGCTGAGGTCCGAGTGCGTGTGATGCCACACGGTGCTCGCCTGTATCTCCTGCTGCTGACAGATCTCGTCCGCCGCCACCGTATAGCCGGCGCCGAGGAGAGCACTCACCGTCGCCGGGTCGGTCGTATCACGGATGAACGGCTCGTCGTAGAAAGTGGTGCAACGAGAGATCGTGGTCTCGCGAACCTCGGGAACCGTGTCGTACTTCGCTGCGAGCAGGATCTCGAGCCGGTCATACGCCTGGCCGAATGCGTCGGTCCAGAAGCGGCCGATGGTCCCCGTCTGTCCACTCTGCGGATTGACGACTGCCACAGGATTCCCACCAAGAGATTTCACCCAGTCCGGTGCCCAGACACCCGAGAAAATGCGAATCTTCAAGCCGAGGTGCGTGTGGTTGGTTGCATTGAGCGCGCGCAGCTGGGCGATCGCCTTGTCGATCGGGTTGTCCGTGGCGATGGTCGCGCCCGATGCCGGCTGCAACTGGNNGGAGCACCGGCTTCAGGTCGAGGGGAGACGGGCTCGACGAGGGTGAGGCGCTGGTTGCCGAAGGCGTCGGGCTTGGCGTCGGAAAGGGATTCGACGAGTCCCCGCACCCGGCCAGGATCGCCGTCACCGAGGCGGCCGCGACCATCACGACGCGTCGTTTCCAGGGGAGGTGGCGGGTGCCTGTCGGACAGGTCAAGAGAGGGTTCGGCCCCGCTCAGCCCGCGGCGATAGTTCTCCTCTCATCCAACCCATTGTGCATGGGGGCGCAGATCCAGTACCTGTGAGTGAGTGGAGAAAGTGCCGGTCCGGCGGGAGTCAGTGCTGCGTTGTGGCGGCGGTGCGGACGGCGCTGACAATCGCGTCGTGCAGGTCGGGACGGCACACGATCTGGTCGGGAAGCCAGGGATTCTCGCGGTTGTAGCGGAGCGGCGAGCCGTCGACTCGGGTGGCCCGGAGGCCCGCGGCCAGGGCGACGCCGACCGGCGCCGCAGAGTCCCACTCGTACTGTCCGCCGACATGGACGTATGCGTCGGCATCGCCGAGCACGACCGCCATGGTCTTGGCCCCCGCGGATCCCATGTAGACCAGCTCGGCGTCCAGCTCTTGAGCGACCACGACCGCCTCGGGTGGCGTGTGCGAGCGGCTGACCACGAGGCGCAGGCGGCCGGGCTCACGCTGCGGCCTGCTCTCGGGCGGGGAGGTGGTCATCACCATGTCCCGCGCCGGCAGCGCGACCGCTGCGGCAACCGGGACGCCGTCCTCGATCAGGGCGACGTGCACGGCCCAGTCGGTGCGACCGGCTTCGCCGAACTCACGGGTGCCGTCCAGCGGGTCCACGATCCACACCCGTCGCGAGCCGAGACGCTCCTTGCCATCGAGGCCCTCCTCGGAAAGGACGGCGTCGTCGGGGCGTTGCTCGGCGAGCAGCTGCATCAGCAGGACGTGGGCTGTGCGGTCGCCCTCGTCGCGCAGGCGCTTGGGGTCGTCGAAACCGATCTCGTCGCGCAATGCCATCAGTGCCCGGCCCGCGGCGACGGCCGCGAGGCGGGCGAGCTCGTGGTCTGACGCGACCACGAGCTCGTTCCCCCCCACGTTCATTTCTTCGTTACCCGCTCAACTGTAGTAGCCGAGCACGTCAACGATGAGGTTGACGCTGCCGAGGTCGTTGAACAGATTGATGGTTCCGTCGGGACCAACCTTCACGACCACGAGATTGGTGACCGGCAAGAAGTTGGGTTCGTTGAGATCCGATGCGTTCGGACGGCCGGCCGACGCGGGGCCTGGATAGACCGTGACGAAGGTGCTTGAGGTCGCATTCACGGCACTGACGTTGGCGACGATGGCCACGGGTGTATGTGCACCGACGAGCAGCCCAATGCCGTCCACGCCGGTGACATTGATGGTGAGGACGTGACCAGCAGTGACGAATCCACGAGTACACCCGTCGACGTTGACGTTGCCGGATCGAACGTCGCACACCCGCGCCGGCGGGATGGCGGTGAACTGAGCGCCGCTTGCCGTGCCGAACCAGCCGCCGATGTCAACCGCGACGTTCACGAATCCGACGCTGTTCCAGATGTTGACCGTGCACGGGGTCGCACCGCCGCAACCTGCCGGTACCGGGACGATGACGCGGTTCGGCACCGCCGTTCCCGGATTGATGTTGATGTTCGCGGCGTTGGGATGCGGATTGGCGTGCGGGCCGGGATATGCGGTGAGCACCGTCCGCGTCGTCGGCGAGATGGCGCTCAGGTTGAACACGACCGCGGTGACTCCCACCGCGGTTGGGATCGGACTGATGCCACCGGCGACGTCGAAGGTCAGGACCCCCCCTGGCCCGATCGGGTGGGATCCCGGGCCGGAGTTGTTGCACTGGTTGCTGGAGATGCCACCTACGGCGGCGCGCGTGTCGCAGATCCGCGTTGGTACCACCGGGTTGAAGAGTCCTGTCGATCCCGAGGAGGTGTATCCTTCGATGTCGAGCGCGACATTGGTGCTGCCCAGGTCATTGAAGACATCGACCTTGCCTGCGGCGCTCACCGCCACCTCGACCAGATTTGAGATCACAGCGCCCGCCGGTGGGTTCATGTTGGATGTCTTGGGCAAGGACCCGCCATCGGGGTAGAGCGAGAGGAATGTGCCCTTGCTCGGCGCGATGGCCGCGACGTTCAGCACCACGGCGGTGACGCCCGATCCCGGCAAACCGCCGAAGCCGTCCACCGTGATGACGCGCGACGCGCCCTGCGTGATCGGGCCGGTACCACCGCCGGTGCTTCCCGTGTTGCACTGGTTGGACGGAATCCCGCCACCCGCAGGGCGTGTGTCGCACACGCGGAACGGAGTTACGGCTGTGTAGGGCGCTTTCGCGAATGCAGGCAACGTTCCGTTGTACGTGTACGACGTCGTCGCCGTGACCGTCGCGAAGGCTGGGTGGTCCTGGACGGTGATCGTGTCCATCCCGTTGACCGGCAGTGGGTTCGCCGCCGTGTAGGTGACCACGACCTGTCCGTTGGCGGCAGTGCCGAAACGGTTTGGTGTGTTGTTGATCTTTCCTGTGTGTCCCGGAGGGAAGTTGTTGAATGCGGTTGCCGTGCCGCCTCCCAAGGCGGCGCTGCTCAACGAGAGGTCAAGGAACGCGCCAGGAACCGGTTGGGGGGTGGCCGAGTTGTCCAGGGCGGTGACGGTGAAGCTGGCGGTGGCGCCAGCCGCCAGCAATCCCGTCGCGGCGATCGGGATCGCACTCACCGTATAACTCGCGACAGGTGAGAAGACATAGGTCGCCGTGCTGCAGACGATGCCAACCCCGGTCAGACACTGGCCGGTGCTCGGGTCGAAAGACGTCGCATTCGACTCCGCCGCAATGACGTCGCGCCCGTGGACGAGAATCGGGTTTGGGCCCGAGTACGTGACCTGGACCGCGTCGAGCAAGGTGCCGCTCGACTCGGCGTTCGCGTAGCTGCACGAACCCAGGACGGTGAATGCGGTCGGAGTCGCGGTCAGCGCGGTCGCACCGGCGGACGCCGTCCCGGTTGTCGTCGTCGGCGGTGCGGTGAAGAGACCATTGTCAATGCTGAGGAAGACCGATGCTCCAGCAACCACCTTGCCGGCGTTGAGTGGCTGAACGCACGCGGTGACCGTATTCGTACCTGTCGGATTGAGCGTACCCGGCTGCTCCAGCGGGAGCGGCTTGATTGAAATGGAGGTGTACGTCGGGCCGACCGCCTGCGCAATGGTCGGCAGCCCGAATGGCACCGCCAGGGCTCCAAAGGCGACCACGGCAAGGACGGCTAGGGTTCTCTTGGGCATCTAGGTTCAACCTCCTGGGGGAAAAATCACCCGCACCGGCATCGGCCGGCGCGGGTGATGAGAATACCCCACGGTACCGATTCAGGCCATCCCCCTCCGATGAATCGGCACACCGTGGCGACAGTGTCTATGCCTTCCTCTTTCCCTTGATCAGCTCACCGCCGAGGAAGAGCGCAAGCCCGCCCAGCAGGAGCTCGATTCCGAACCCAGCCTGTGTGAGTCCGTCGGCCAGCCCGGTGCCCGGGGTGGTGATCCCCTTGACGCCACTGGCGGTGACGTGGACGGGCTCAGCGCCGCACTTGCTCTTCGAGGCGCCACTCCTGGCGTCGCCGCTGTACGAGGCGATCCAGTTGTAGGTGCCGGNNAGCCGGGCCGTGGAGGGTGAAGGTCACCGTGCCGGTGGGCAGGAATGCGCCCGTCACCTTGGCGGTGTCGTGGAGTGCGATGCCGGGTGCGCCACCGGCCGAGGCGGCCGTTGTCACCGAGGTCGGATCCTTGCCGACGGTCACCTGCTCGTCGTTGCAGGCGGTGGAGACGCCCGTGTTGTTGGCGTCGCCGCTGTAGGTCGCGATCCAGTTGTAGGTGCCGATCTCAGTGGTGGTGAATGGCGTTCCCGCGCTGGTGGCCGAACCGCTGCTCCCCAGGGGGACGATCACCGTCTGCACGGCGCCGCTCGCGTCGCCGCTGGCGCATGTCGGATTGCTCGGCGCGAAGAGGCGGAACGTCACGGTGCCGGTGGGGTTGTCCCCGCCCGAGACCTGCGCGCTGTCGTGGATCTGGGTGCCGACCGGTCCGCCGTGCGAGGCGGTGGTGACGATGGTCGGCGTCGCCTTGGTGAAGGTGACGCTCTCCGAGCCGCAGGCGCTGCGTGCGCCGAGGTTGTCGGCGTCGCCGCTGTAGACCGCGACCCAGTTGTAGGTGCCGACCACGGTGGTGGCGTAGCCAGGCGCGGGCACGCTCGCGTTTCCGCTCTCATCAAGAGCGACGGTCCAGCGCTGGAGCCAGGTCTTCGAGCTGTCACTGTCGCTGATGCAGCCGGGGTTCGACGGTGCGAAGAGCTCGAAGGTCACAGTGCCGGTCGGGTTGATCCCACCGGTCACGGTCGCGTGATCGATGATCGCCGTCCCGACCGGGCCACCATCCGCATTCGACGGTGTGGTGCTGATCTGCGCCGCGCCCGCGGTGACCGTCACCTGCTCGTCGGTGCAGGCGGTCGGGCCATTCTCGATGCTGGCATCGCTGTTGACGATGACCTCGGCGGTCCACTCGTAGACTCCGGCGTGCTTGGGCACGAAGGAGGCGGACGTCACCGTGGTGTTGGTGAGCGTCGCTGAGGTCACCGCCTCGCTGTCGGTGAAGACCGGGGTTGCGCCCTCGGTGCCGCACGTGCTCGGCGCCCAGAGTGAGAAGGCGACATGGCGGCTGCTGTCCGCGAACACGAGCGCCGTGTCGGACAGGGCCGTGCTGCCGGCGACGCCATGAGAAGGAGTCGGTGTCGTCGAGACGATGCGGTGCGCGGACACGGTCGCCAGGCTGGCGGTTCCCGCGGCGGCGATCGCGATCCCCACCGCAAACACCCTGCTCATGCTCCGGCGCGTGCGGTGCGCGCGGTCACGCTTCTTTTCGCTGAACCAGTTGGCCACCCTGATGCCTCCTTATCCCGCCGGTTGCGCCGGCCTTCCCTGATGACACGTCCCCGCGCGCCGCGAGATGCGACTCCCCGATCGGGTCATTAAGCCCGAGCGCTTCGATCTCGTTGATTGAGCCTAACAAACAGTTACGAGTGAAGCAAGTGGCGCGTTTGACTGGTATGAGCGGTCACCACAACCTGGTCGTGGGTTGTGACGGAGTGACCGCACTCGCTATCGATTTGTGGCGACGTTCGTGCGTTGTCGAGCCTCGGTAGCCGTCCCGGGTCGAGCGGGTAGGCTGCACGCGTGATCACAGACGAGCTTGCTGAAGCGGTCCGCTACGCACGGCGGATCGAAGCAGAGGGAGGCGACGACAAGGGCACCTGGGTCGGCGGCGAGTGGTTCCGCGCGCGGTCGCTGCCGCAGGTCTATGACGCCAACCACGTGGTCGTGCTCGAGCCTGGATTCACGATGTCGGTGGAGGAGGTGAGCGCCGGGGCCGATGAGATCCAGGCGGGCCTGCCCAATCGCATCGTCGAGTTCGTCGCCTGCGCCGAGTCGGATGAGCTCGCGGCAGCGTTCCGCCTCCTGGGGTGGCTCGAGGAACCGCTCGGCGTCATGGTCCGGCATCGCCAGCCGGACCGCCGTGTGCACACGTCGTCGGTGCGGGTCGTCGATGCGATCTCGATGGGTCCGGCTCGTGCCGCCTCATTGACCGACGAGGCGTGGGCCACGCCAGACGCGGTCGCTCAGGTTCGCGAGAAGCAGGAACGCGTCGCCCGACGCGTGCCCACGACGCATCTCGCGGTTATCGCTGACGGCATGGTTGTCTCGTATTGCGAGGTCTACAGGATCGACGACATCGCTCAGATCGAGAGTGTCGCCACAGTGCCGGAGCATCGCCGGCGGGGACATGCGCGAGCAGTTGTGACTCGCGCGCTCGAGTTGACCGCGGACTGCCGCCTGGTGTTTCTCTGCATGGATCCGGACGACTGGCCGCAGCAGCTCTACGCGCGACTAGGACTGGATGACATCGGGCGTATTGCCCGATTTCGCAAAGCGCTCCCGGGTTAGCGTGAACCCAGGAGCGCTCGCAACCCCCTATCCCTCAAGGCCGTCTCCCCGGCGGATCGGTGCAAAACACCCGAACGTCGTAAGACTATCAAACACGTCATCGGGATGCAAGTATTGATCCCGGAAAGTGCGTGAACGCCACATTCGGGTGCCGTGCGTTGCGTCACCGCAACATTCGGAGCGCGGGATACGACATCGACCTCAGGGCGCGGTCGGCAGCAGGCGCTCGTTGAGCGTCCCACCACTTGCGATATAGGCAAGGATGGCGCGATCTGTGAGCCATTCGACGGGCGCCTGGTCGTCGGTGAGCGGGTTCTGGGACGGCGGCGCGAGGTGTGCCTGCGCGACCACGAGCGGGCCGAGCACCTGGATGTTCCCGGGCAACGCCGACAGCCGCTGAGCCAGGGAGGCGGTGGGGATCCGGTCCGACAACCCCACGACGAGCTCATTGAAGTGCAACGCGGGCCACACCCACACCTGGGCAAATGCGGTAGCCACGGTCCCCGCGATCGCCTCGACCAGCTGGTCGTTGCCGGGAACGCGCTCGACATTGAGCGCGACACCGCCACCGGGATTGAGGTGCGCATGTATTAGGGAGAAGAACTCCTGGGTCGCTAGGTAGAAGGGGATGTATTCGGTTCGATAGGCGTCGACGACGATGAGGTCGTAGCGCTGGGCGGTGGTCTCGAGGTACTCGCGGCCGTCCGCGGTGATCACGTGCAGCTTGGGGATCGTGTCGAGCCCCATGTACTGGCGGGCGAGCTGGGTGACGACCGGGTCGAGCTCCACCGCATCGATGCCGACGCCGGGATACTCGGCGGCGAGAGCGCGGGCCGTCGAGCCGCCCGCATTGCCGATCACGAGCACGCGATGCAGCCTCCGAGCCAGCAGTGGCGGCACCACCAGGGGCATGTCCCACTCGCCGCCGGTGAGCGCGGTGTCCGCCCGGTACACGGATTGATCGGCGATGCCATCGTCGAAGCGCATGACGACTCGGCCGCCCGGCTCGCGCACCACCTGGATGAACTGGTATGTCGTCTCGCGCTCGGCGAGAGTCCCCTGGGTCTCCTTCACCACCCCCGGCGGGAGGATGAGCAGGACGACGATCAGGGCGCTTACGATCAGCGCCGGCCGCGCCATGAGCGGAATGGACACGAGCGCCACCAGCAGCGCGGCGGTGAGCAGCGTGCGCTGCGTGCCCACGCCGGGGATGAGCACCAGCGCCGACCCGAATGTGCCAATGATGGCGCCAACAGTGGCGAGCGAGGAGAGGCGGCCGCTGGTGCGCCCGGCTCTGTCGATGTCGGTCAAGGCCAGGCGCAACGCAAACGGTGACGCCATGCCGAGCAGGGTCACCGGCACAGCGAAGAGCAGCAGGGTCGCGAGAAACGAGCCCACCACGGTACCGACGCTCAGCGCGGCGAAGCCCTGCAGCGCCAGGTTGAGGAAGGGCCGCGCGATGAAGGGGAGCACCGCGGTGCAGAGCGCGGCGATGACCAGGATCAGGCCGAGGACGCGCCGGGTCGGATACCTGTCGGCGATGCGGCCACCCAGCCAGTAGCCGACCGACAGATAGATGAGGATGAGGCCGATGACGTTCGCCCACACCACCGTCGACTGGCCGAAGTAGGGGGCGAGCAGGCGGGTCGCACAGATCTCCGTCGCCAGCGAGGAGGCTCCGGCTGTGAAGACGACCGCCGGGAGCACGCGTGAGGCCACCCGCGGATGGTAGACGCGCCAGATAAGACGACGGCTCGCCTTGGGGGGCGAGCCGTCTTGGGAGGGAGGCTGTGTGAGGCGGTCACCCGCCGCGTCCGGGGTGTCAGTTCGTTGTCGATCCGCCCATGCTCGGACACGCAGAGGAGGTGCCTGGTGTGTGCGACGCCATGGTCGTCACCGAGGAGGCTGCGTTCGCGACCACGAACCCACCGACACCGCCGCCGATGAGCAGACCCGCCGCCAGAAGGAGCGCAGCAGGTCCGCGGCCGAGGCCGCCGAAGCTCCGCCGATGCGACTGCTCATCGGACGGGAGAGTGTCGTTGAAGTTGTCCTGATCCATCGCAAGTCTCCTGAGGTTCGTCCCAGAAGGAGGGTAGGCGCGTCAACCTTTCGACTTGGTGACGCTCTCCCATTCGCGGGCAAGACGGATCTTCCCCTCTCGCGCGGTGTGGGCCGCAGGCGTCCAACTGGTCAGTCGCTGCATTCGCGCCGACCTGACCCGCTGCGACCTTCGCAGATACCGCCAGGTGACGCCCAGCGCCGGACTTGATTCCGCTCCGGATTCTGCGCGGCGAGCGCTCCCGCCAGCGCTTGTGCGAGTGACCTACTTCAGCTCGTAGATGCGGGTCTGGTCCGAGTAGTACAGCGCGTGGTTCGGGCCTTCGATGACGCCGAACCGGCAGCCGGAGGGTCCGATGCGGACGGTCGCGTGCGGACTGCCCGCGGTGACGATCGCCATGCCCTTGTCGTATGTGCAGAACACCAGATGGCCGGCATAGCCGGAGGGGCCGCTCGCATCTACGAAGGTCGCGCCGGTCGGGACATACGTGCTCGCCTCGCTGCTCCAGTTGGGCGCAATGCCCCCGCCGCAGGTGGAGGCCGCGAGCGGATGACTGTAGCCGTAGCAGTTGGGCCACTGATAATGAGCGCCGCGGGTCACGTTGAGAAGCAGCGTGTCGTAGCCGGTGCCCGGACTCCCCGCATCCCCGGAGGGGCCGTTCATTGTGATCGCGAGCTGTCCGGTGGCTGAGAAGGCGATTCCGAACGGATTGCGAAACCCATACGCCCACACCGGGTTCTTCGCGCCGAAGGGATTGTCCGACGGGATGGTGCCGTCAGGGTTGTAGCGGAGCACCTTACCGCGCACGTCGTTGACGTTCTGCGCGGCCGGCGCATCGTGCTCGTCGCCGAGAGTCACGTAGAGCTTGCCGTCCGCTCCGAACGCGATGCGTCCACCCTTGTGGCAGCAGTCGTTTCCCGCCGGGAAGGTGGCGACGATTGTCGGATGGGTCCCGGTTCCGTCGCAGTCGTACCAGCGAATCACGTGCTGGGTCCGGTAGCTCGGGTCGGAGTAAAACGCGTAGACGAACCGGTCGGTGATGAACGTCGGGCTGATCGCCAGGCCGAGCAGGCCGCGCTCGCTGTAGCTCCCGTTCGCCTCGCTGGTCACGGTTCTGATCCGCGCGAAGACTCGGGATGCGCCGTTCTGCCAGACCCTCACCGTGCCGGAGCGCTCGGTCCAGAACAGACGGCCGTCGGGTGCGAAGGCGAGCGCGGTCGCGAAGCTGGCGGCGATGATGCCGTGCGGCGCGGGCTCGTTCGATGGAGCCACACACGCATTGGCTGTCGGCGACGGTGTCCCGGTGACGACCGTCGCGGTCGGTGACGCGAGCGGAGTCGCGGTTGCGGACGGTCGTGGCGTCGATCCGCAGGCCGTTGCCAGCATTGCCACGCCTACGAGCGCGGCGCGGCGGCGGATCCCTGTTGAGCGTTCAGCCGACAGCGGCGGTCGGCTCCTGGTCATCGACGCTGGCGGCATCGAGATGCTCACGTGCCCAGGCGCCGATGGCGTCGATCACCCGCTGCAGGTCGACGCCTGCGGGGGCGAGCTCGTAGGACGTCCGCGGCGGCATCTGCGAGTGCACAGTGCGGCGCAGGAGTCCAAGGTTCTCGAGGTGATCGAGGCGGACCTTGAGAGTCGCCGGGTTGCAGCCGCCAACCGCTCGACCGAGTTCGTTGAAGCCCAAAGGTCCGTCGAGCAGTGCGCGGACGATGTGCATCGTCCATTTTTCCTGAAGTACCTGTATAGCCTCGTGGACCGGGCAATACGCGCGTTCAGCATCCATGTCGTTGGTCCTCCATCCCGCCCCAGATCTTAACCTGTGGCCGGGAGAAGTGTGTGTGGCGTCTTACTTGACAAACTATAGCACTTTATTTCATGATGTATGCCATCGGATGCATTGAGGTCCGAGGCCGCCCGGGGCACGCCTGGCTTGCAAGGAGTACACGCTATGCCGTGGAGTCTTGACCCGCATCACACGTCTGTCACCTTCAGCGCGAAGCACCTTGGCGTCGCGACCGTTCGTGGCAGCTTCGGCCAGGTCACCGCTGACCTGGAACTGGACGACCCGAACGACCCGACGACCGGACGCGGCACCGTCACCATTCAGGCCGCGAGCATCACGACCGGCTCGGAGCAGCGCGACGGCCACCTGAAGAGCGCCGACTTCCTGGATGTCGAGCACTCCACGGAAATCGTGTTCACGCTCAAATCGATCAAGCGTGACGGCGACAACTACAAGGTGACCGGCGACCTGACCATCAAAGGCGTGACCAAAGAGATCACCCTCGATTACGAGCACAGCGGCTCGGTCGTCGACCCGTTCGGCAACACCAAGGTCGGCGGCACGCTCACCGGAACCATCAACCGCAGTGACTGGGGCCTCACCTGGAACGTTCCCCTCGGTGGTGGTGGATTCCTGGTCAGCGAGAAGGTCAAGCTCGAGATCGACGGCGAGCTCACGTTGGAGAAGCCCGCCGAAGCCGAGCCCGCAGCGGCAGAGGCTGCAGCCGGCGCGACCGCGTAGCATTTAATACAGAGGTTCATGACGATGGCTGAGAACATTCGCTTCTATTTCGACCCACTCTGCCCGTGGTGCTATCAGACGTCTCGCTGGGCGCGCCGTCTCGATGAACTCGGCGTGGTCGACGTGGAATGGCGGGTGTTCTCGCTTGCGATCGTCAACGATGGCGACGAGGGGCGTGCGGCTGCCGACACCGGGTCCGCACCGTCGCTCCGGACCGCCATCGCTGTCCGCAACGCGCACGGCAACGCCGCACTGGGTGCGTTCTACAAGGCGCTGAGTGATGCGCGTCATCAGCGCGGTCTCCCGCTCGAGGACCACCTCGTGATCGAGGAATCGCTTCGCGACGCGAGCGTCGAGCCTGCGTTGCTGCGGCAGGCGCTCGCCGATCCGTCGACATGGGAGGCCGTGCAGCGCGAGCACGATGAGGCCGTGGCCGCGTACAAGGTATTCGGTGTGCCCACCATCGTTCTTGACGGTGGGGACGGCCCCCAAATGTTCGGGCCGATCATCAGCGACATTCCAGACGACGAAGGTTCGGTCGAGCTCTGGCAGCACTTCGTCTGGATGGCGCGTAATCGTAATGTGGCTGAGATGAAGCGCGACCGCTTGCCACTCGACCTGGAGAGCATCCGGTTGTGGCGTCGCGAGCAGCAGCGAGACCAGGGGAAGCAGGCGCAGTCGGCGGCGTGACCACAACGGGAGTCACGGCCCCCGCCCCCAAGACCTCGCGTAAGCACGGCGAGGTCGGTCCCCACTACAAGTGGGTTGCACTGTCCAATACGACGATCGGCATGCTCATGGCGACCGTCAACTCGTCGATCGTGCTCATCTCGCTGCCGGCGATCTTCCGCGGCATCAAGCTGAATCCGCTGGTTCCCAGCAATGTCAGCTATCTGCTCTGGATGATCATGGGCTACATGGTTGTCACCGCCGTGCTGGTGGTGAGCCTGGGACGCATCGGCGACATGTTCGGCCGAGTCCGGTTGTACAACCTGGGTTTTCTCGTCTTCACGGTCGGCTCGATCCTGCTCTCGCTGGTGTTCACCACNNATGATCTTCGCCTGTTCGACGGCGATCCTCACCGACGCGTTTCCACAGCGCGAACGCGGCATGGCGCTGGGTATCAACGCGGTCGCGGCGGTGTCCGGGTCCTTCATCGGGCTGGTCGTGGGCGGGTTGCTGAGCACGACGGACTGGCACCTCGTGTTCCTGGTCTCGGTGCCGGTCGGGCTGTTCGGCACCGCCTGGGCGTATCTGAAGTTGCGCGAGACCGGGATCGTGAAGCGGTCGCGTGTCGACTGGTGGGGCAACGTGTTGTTCGCAGTCGGGCTGATCTCGGTGCTCGTCGGCATCACCTACGGGATTCAGCCGTACGGCACCCACTCGATGGGCTGGACCAATCCCTCGGTGCTCACGGCGATCATCGGAGGCGTCGCGCTGCTGATCGTGTTCGTGGTGGTCGAGACGCGGGTCGAGGAGCCGATGTTCCGCGTGAGCCTCTTCCGTCTTCGCGGCTTCAGCTTCGGAACCGTCGCGGCATTGCTCAGTGCGGTCGGGCGCGGGGGTCTGATGTTCATGGTGATCATCTGGCTCCAGGGGATCTGGCTGCCGCTGCACGGGTACAGCTACGAGTCGACGCCGTTCTGGGCGGCCATCTTCATGTTGCCGCTGACGGCTGGGTTCCTGATCGGCGGACCAACCTCTGGGTTTCTGTCCGACCGTCTCGGCTCGCGTGGGTTCGCGACCGCGGGCATGATCTTTTCGGCGATCGGGTTTGGATTGCTGATGTTCCTGCCGGCCGACTTCGCGTACCTGCCGTTCGCGTTGCTGCTGTTCCTCGTAGGTGTGTCGATGGGGATGTTCGTCGCACCCAACACCGCGGGCGTGATGAACGCGGTGCCGGCCGACCGCCGCGGCGTCGCGTCGGGCATGCTCGCCACGTTCCAGAACAGCGGCATGACGCTGTCGATCGGCATCTTCTTCTCCCTGATGATCGCCGGGCTCAGCTCGACGTTGCCATCGACGATGTTTGCAGGGCTCACCGCGCACGGGGTCTCGGCGACGGTCGCGCATCAGGTGGCGAATTTGCCGCCGGTCGGGTCGCTGTTCGCGGCGTTCCTTGGATACAACCCGATGACGACGCTGCTCGGGCCCTCGCTGCACACGCTGACGGCGAGCCAGGCGGCGTACCTCTCGGGTCAGACGTTCTTTCCGAACCTGATCAGCAACCCGTTCATCGTCGGGATGCACATCACATTCGCGTTCTCGGTTGCGATGATGCTGGTCGGCGCGACGGCATCCTGGCTGCGGGGCGAGAGCCCGGCACGGCCCGCGGCCACGCGCGTGGCGGCGCGGACGGAGGCGCTGAGCCCGCCCGTCAGCTAGACCTGACGGTTCGCGGCGGTTCGCCTTGTGAGGGCATGACGACGCCGCAGGGGGTTGCGCGAGCGAACGCGCGTGGTGGCCGCGGCGGTGCACTTTGGGCGAGAACCTATACACAACTGTGTATACTACAGGAATGTGTGATCGCGGCGTCGATGGCGTGGGGCAGGGTGACGAGATCGGCAGTCTCGCCGCGGCGACGGATCGTCTGCGACGCCGCTCGCGAACGGCTGCCCCAGAAGCGCTGCGGGATGAGCTGATCCGCCTCCGCCGGATCATCGATCGCGTTGAGTTGGAGTTCGCGACCGTGGCGGGAGCGTTCGCCGGCACGGAGGAAGAGGAGTGGCAGGGATGCCTGAGCCCTCCTCACTGGATGCGTCTCGAGTGCGGGATGACCTCGGCCGCGGCGACGAGCGCGATCGCTGTTGGGTCGCAAGCGACGGCCCTTGCCGAGAGCATCGCGGCAGTTGAGGACGGCAGGCTCGGTTTTGCTCACCTCGCGTTGATGGCCGGGACCGCGCGGGCGTTTCAGGAGTCTCCGACCGCAACCGCATTCGAAGAACAGCCGCTCCTTGATCAGGCCATGACCCACACGCTGAGCCGGTTCCGGGCCGACTGCGCGCACGCGCGGCACGCGCACGACGCACAGGCGTTCCAGGCTGAGCAGCTCCGGGATGTTGAACACCGCACGCTCGAAGTGCGCACCAGCGAAGGTGGTGCGGTCTTTATCAAGGCGTTCCTCGACCCCGTGGGCGGAGCGACGTTGTGCACCGCGCTCGATTCGCTCGCCCGCCGGACCGGAATTGATGATGCTCGACCGCGGGCGCGGCGCTACGCCGACGCACTGGTGGAACTCGCAGGGCATAGCCTCGATGCGTCGCTGCTACCCCGCGTCGGCGGTCAGCGGCCGCATCTGCAGGTCACGACGAGTCTCGAAACCCTCGTTGGAGCCGCGGGCGCCCCAGCCGGGATGCTCGAGCGCGCTGGCCCGATCGGTTCGCCGACCGTGCAGCGCCTCGCGTGCGACGCCAGCGTGACCCGGGTGCTGCTGGGGTCGGACTCGGCGGTCGTCGATGTCGGGCGCGCACGCCGTCTGCCTTCGGGGCCCACACGCCGCGCACTGCATGCTCGTCATGGGGGTTGCGCGTGGCCAGGATGCGATCGCCCGCCCTCCTGGACGGCGGCACATCACATCACGCACTGGGCTCACGGGGGAGCAACTGATCTCAACAACCTGGTCCTTCTTTGTCA
>PNBE01000173.1 GCA_003135895.1 Candidatus Dormiibacterota bacterium | reverse complement strand
TGCTGGTCACCGAGGGCTGCGGCGATCGGCACGCCACCCAGCAAATCGCCGGCCTCGCCGTAGATCCTCGACGAGGGTTGGATCTCAGGCAGCATCGCGCGTGGAACGCCGATGGCGTCCAGGAGGACGTCGTCCCAGTCGAGCGTCTCGAGGTTCATGAGCATCGTCCGGCTGGCGTTGGTGACATCGGTGATGTGGCGACCCGTGAGGTTCCAGATCAGCCAGCTGTCCATGGTGCCGAACAGCAGGTCACCCTCCTCGGCTCGGCGTCGCAGCCCCGGGGCGCTGTCGAGCAGCCAGCTCACCTTCGGCCCCGAGAAATACGTGGCGAGCGGCAGCCCACAGCGGTCGCGGAAGCGATCCTGACCGTGCTCAGCGCCGAGCTTGCGGCAGAGCGCATCGGTGCGCGTGTCCTGCCAGACGATCGCGTTGTGGACCGGCTCGCCGGTGCGCGGGTCCCAGACCACAGTGGTCTCGCGCTGGTTGGCGATGCCCACGGCCACCAGGTCGCGCATATCCAGGCCACCGGTGTCGAGGGCGCCATGCACGACTTCGATGACATTGCGCAGGATCTCGCGAGGATCGTGCTCCACCCAACCCGGTCGCGGAAATATCTGCTCGTGTTCTTTCTGGCTCAGTGAGACGATCCGGCCCTGCACGTCGAACACGAGGCACCGCGACGAGGACGTTCCCTGATCAATGGCGGCGACGTACTGACCGCTCATTGCTCGCGTGACCACGCAGACGCCCACGCCGCTCTGGAGCGGCTGATGTTTCTATGCATCGCCCTGTGGGATCCGTCACCCTCGCTCCGCCGGGCGAGTATGAGTCGCCGCAGATTGCGTGTCAAGATCGTCCCTCGTGCCGGCCGGACTGCGTGGTCATCACCATGGAACCGCTCCGAGGTCGCGCGAAATCGTCCGCGCACCTTCGCGAACGTACGACACCAGCTCGCTGCGCGGCTGGGCGTCATCGCAGAGTCGTTCCGTCGGCCCTGAGATGGCGATGGCACCGACCGCGATCCCCTGCCGGTCGCGTATCGGCGCCGCGAATGATGTCTCGCCTTCGATGAGCTCTTCCAGCGACGACCCCCAACCCTGTTCGCGCACGTGGTCGAGCTCCAGCGCGAGCAGCTTCGGGTCGGTGATCGTGTTGCTCGTGAAGCGTTGGAGCGCGCCGTTGCCGAGCTCATCGGTCAGATATGGGTGATACGCGAGCAGCACCTTGCCGAGCGCGGTGGCGTGGATCGGCAACAGCGCACCGACCTCGAGCACCTGCGGGCTGTTGTCGGGACGGAACACGTGATGCACGAGCAGGACCTGGCCGTCGTGCAAGGTGCCGAGCCGGACACTCTCGTTGGTGCGCGCCGCGAGCCAGTCCGCCCAGTTGAGGGCTCGGGTACGCAGCTCGTTGCCGTCGAGGTAACTGCTCCCGAGGTGGAGCAGCGCCGCGCCGATTCGGTACTTGCCCGACTCCGGATCCTGCTCGACGAATCCGACCGAGAGCAGGGTCCGCATGATCCCGTAGACCGTGCCCTTGGGGAGGCCCACCTCTCCCGCCACCTCGGCGAGGCTCAGGCGGCGGGTGCGCCCGGACAGGAGGCGGAGGATGGCCGAGGCTCGTTCGATGGATTGGATCGGTTTGGGCACGGGCGCTAAGCCTAGCAATTCCTTAATAGGGCAAAAGGGCCATTGCCAAAGGTGATTGACAATGCCCTACGGACGAGGGTACTGTCCGCACACCCAACCAGGGGTAGAGATTGCCGCAAGGAGGTGGCGCTGATGCCGAACCACATCTTTTTCTCGGAGGTCATCGGGACAGGCCTTCTGATCCTCTTGGGGGACGGCGTCGTCGCCGGAGTGCTGCTCTCCAAGTCGAAGGCCCAGAACAGCGGCTGGATCGTGATCACCTTCGGGTGGGGCATGGCCGTGGCGATGGCCGTCTACGCGGTCGGTCAGTTCGACGGCGCGCACCTCAACCCCGCAGTGACGCTCGGGTTGGCGGTCATCGGCGTCACACACTGGTCTGACGTTCCACAGTACATCGGCGGTGAGCTCGTGGGAGCGTTCATCGGAGCGGTCCTCGTGTGGGCCCACTACAGCCACCACTTCAAGGAGACCGAGGACCCGGGTCTGAAGCTCGCTGTCTTCTGCACGGCCCCTGCGATCCGCAACCCAGCGTTCAACTTCATCAGCGAGGTCATTGGGACCTTCGTGCTCGTCTTCGGGGTCGTCGCCATCACCTCAAAGGGGAATGGCCTGGTCGGTGGACTCGCCCCGCTGATTATCGGTTTGCTGATCTTCGCGATCGGCCTCTCGTTGGGCGGTACGACCGGTTATGCGATCAACCCTGCCCGCGACCTGATGCCACGCATCGCGCACTTCATTCTGCCGATCGCCGGCAAGGGCACATCCGACTGGGAGTACGCCCTGATCCCCGTGGTGGGACCGATCGTCGGTGGGATCCTCGGCGCTCTCGTTGCCCACCAGCTACCCATCTAGAAATCGTCGCTGAACGCTGAGCGATACCTGAACGAGTTATGGGCGAAAGGAATTAACAATGGCGAAATANNGATCAGGGCACCACCAGCACGCGCTTCATGGTGTTCGATCACAGCGGCAAGATTGTCTCTGTCGATCAGAAGGAGCACGAGCAGATCTTCCCGAAGCCGGGCTGGGTGGAACACGACGCGCTCGAGATCTGGCAGCGCACGCAGGAAGTCGTG
>PNBE01000159.1 GCA_003135895.1 Candidatus Dormiibacterota bacterium | reverse complement strand
ATACTTTCGCGTACTCGGTAGGGTCGGCATCCTCGCCAAGACCCTCCGAGCGTCCCCGAAGGAGGCTTGGCATGCCAAAGGTGGTCATGACTCACGCTGTCGTCGATACCGAACGCTGGCTCAAGGGCAAGGCCGAACGCGCGGCCGCACTCAGTGCATTCGCCACGAACGTGACGGACTATGCGGCGGCCGACGGGAGCAACAACATCGCCGTCACAGCCGACATCCAAGACGTGGCGACCGCGCAGGCGGCGCTGGCTTCGCCTTCGCCCGAGACTGCTGCCTTGATGGAGAGCCACGGCGTCCTCCCCCCGATCACCACCTACATCGAGAGGTAGCCCGAGAGGCTGGATTCGTCGCGCCGGATCCTCGGTCGGCCATTAAGGCGGGGACGAATGCGCATTCGATCTGACGAACCGGGTGCCTCGAAGCGAAGGGCCAATCGGCGTCGGTCAGGATGCGGCGAGCGGGTGGCTGCCTCTTGCCCAAGCCGAACACACAAACCTGCGCGTACTCGGTCGGGTCGGCATCCTCGCCAAGACCCTCCGAGCGTCCCCGAAGGAGGCTTGGCATGCCGAAGGTGGTCATGACTCACGCTGTCGTCGATATCGAACGCTGGCTCAAGGGCAAGGCCGAACGTCATAGTGCGGTCTCCGCTCCTCACGAAAAGAGGACTAGCGCGGCGTCAAATTCCGAACAGAACTTCGCTCCAGGCGAGTTCTCGTGCCCGCACGCGGCGCAGTTGCAGATGTGCGGAGGCGTGCAGCCGCTTCGAAGGACCTGTTTCGTGTGCGAGCTGTCGGCAACTTGTCAGGCGTTTTGTCGGGTCCGCGACTGACAACCGAGCCGGGATGGCGGAGCCTGTGCCTCGTGATCGCAGTCAGCGATCGACAACCACAAAGGAGGCCCGCAATGCTTGCTCAGGATCGCACCGCCCAACTCTCCCCAAGAGCCGTGTTTCTCGCCCTCGCAGCGGTCACGCTCGTGGTGCTCGCGATGGCAGCCGGACTCGTCATCCACTTGGCCACGACATCGTCGGTGGCGGCGCCGCAGGGACCGGCCACCGTGCACAGCCAGGTGTCCACATCCGGAGCCGCCGGCAGCTGCATTTGGATCAACGGCCATAAGGCCTGCTGAGCGTCCGTCGTGACGGAGAGGCCGAGGAATGATTCCTCGGCCTCTTTTTCTTTTGTCGAAAGGGTGGCGCGGGTTCCATGTGGCGGAGCCTTCCTCAGTCGGCGCAGGAACGCGCGTCCCCGATTGGTGGCCCGATTCTCGCAGGTGTGACGGTTTGCTCTCGGGCTCCCGCACCTCGCGTGACATCGATGAAAGGTACCCACCCGCCTGCGGATCATCAATGAGTGGGCGTGCTTTAGCCCCATCCCGCAAATGACTGGTCGACGAAGCACTTCGGTGCCGAGTTCGAGTGAGAAGTCCATAGCCTCCTCCGTCGTCGGCGAACGCTCCCGTTGTCCACGTTGCTGTCGTCGCTCGCCCATTTCGCTCTGACCTGTTGACTGCAGGCTGGGGGCGCGCCCCGCATCTTCCAGCTGGCGCGGGGTCGGCGCTGGCGGTGGCCCGGGCCCGACGATCTACCTGGGATTCGCGGCGTGTGGGCACTAAGGAGGCCCGTCTGGTTGCGCTCGCGCGTCGTGATGCGGGGTGATGCTCAATAATCTGGCCGTGACCGACTGCTGCTCACCGACCGGCTATCGGTGGGCGTTCAGCGAGAGGCGTGCGCGCCGGGAAGCAAGGCGGTATGAGCTCCGGGGGCTCGACGCAACCTCTCGACGCATCGTCGAGCTCTTGAAGCTGCACGGTGTGGAGGGCCTGACGCTGCTCGAGGTTGGCGGCGGTGTCGGCGCTGTCCAGATCGAACTGCTCAAGGCGGGGGTAGCCCGGGCGGTGAGCATTGAGATGACGCCGACTTATGAGACGGCTGCCGGCGACCTGCTCCGTAAGGCTGGCCTTGAGGATCGCGTTGAGCGGAAGCTGATGGACTTCGCTGAGGCGGATGCCGACGTTGAAGCCGCCGACATCGTCATCATGAATCGCGTCATCTGCTGCTATCCCGACATGCCAAAGCTCGCCGGAGCGGCGGCAGCACACACGCGGCAGGTGCTGGTGCTGAGCTTTCCGAGGCGGACGTGGTGGACACGTCTAGGTTTGTCGCTCGCCAACCTTGTGCTGCGGATAGCGCGACGGGGATTCCAGGTCTTTGTGCATAGGCCCGAGCGAATCCTAGCCACGGCAGAGGATAACGGTCTCACCGCGACGCTCAATCAATCGGGCGTCTTCTGGCAGGTCGCCGCCTTCCGGAGGTTGGGGTAGCGATGAGCCCCCGCCGGCCCCATACGAAACCGGCTTAGTGGGTCCTCAGTAATCCTTCGGTAAGCACGGCTGCCGGATCGACGAGGTCGGCTGTGCCGTAGTGCGCGTGCCAGCGCGGTCGTTCGACGGCGGCGACGAGGCCGTCACGATGGAGCAAGTGATGTCTCGCCGTCGACTCAGCGACCTCCAGGGCGGCTGCATGGCAGCGCACCAGATCCGTAGGTGTGAGGTAGTAGACCGGCTCAGGCGGCTGGACGTTCGCCACGGTCGAAGGCAGCGAGTGCAATCAGGATGCGCCGATCCGCGCGTGCGATCCGCCGGATGGTCGCGGCGACACCTGTCGAAGGTTGCGCTCCCTCGGCGCGGCTGGCCTCAGTTGCCTCGCGAGCTGGTTGACGGGGAGTCACATCGTCATAGTGCGGGCCGGGTTTGGGATGGAGTGGAGCCCGCTCGGGATGGCATCGTTGACTGCCGTGCTCGTGGTTCACACACAGTTTGGCAAGTCGGCGCAGACGGCCACGTAGCTGACAGCCCTGCGTTCCCTCTTGTCCTGAGTCTCCCGAACGGGGATCATTCGAGCGGCGTCTTTCGGCGGAGACACACGTTAGAGTTGCCCGGGGAAACTCCGTTTCCTGCCTTGGCCCGAAGGAGCGCACATGATTGCAACGCAAGTCGTCCCCGTCCACGAGAGTGAACGGAAGGCGGCACTCGACACGCTCGTCGTGGCGTTCACCGCCGACCCCGTCGAGCGCTGGCTGTATCCGGAGGCTCACCGGTATCTGACGCACTTCCCCACCTTTCTCTCGGCGTTCGGGGGCAGTGCGTTCGCCGAGCACACCGTGTGGCAGCTCGGCGCGTTTGCCGGTGTCGCTCTCTGGTTGCCACCACACCTCGAACTGGACGGAGACGCTATCGCCGGAGTGCTGACGGAAACCGTGTCACCGGAGAAGCTTGACGATACGTTCGCAGTACTCGGTCAGATGGACGAGACCCACCCCAAGTTTCCGCACTGGTACCTCCCGTGGTTTGGGGTTGACGCGGCGGTGCAGGGCAGAGGACTCGGGGGCGAGTTGATGAAGCACTGCCTCACGGTCGTCGATAAGGATCATCTGCCTGCGTATCTCGATTCCCCCAATCCCCGAAACGTATCGTTCTACGAGCGCCATGGGTTCGTGGTTACCGGCGAGGCTCAAGCTGGAACGTGCCCGCCGATCGTCTCCATGCTGAGGGCCGCGCGGTAGAGGATGCGTTGGCACGTCCCCGCATGCGGTCACCGTTGCGGGCGGCCCCGATCCGCCAGCTCCCCCTATCTGCAGGTGGGATGTTGCGGCCACCCAGGCGGAGAATCCTCCCAGTCCTCCTGGCGTCCGTAGGGCGCGGGGTCGAGGATGTTGTTGACGAACAGGAGCCGGTCCACCCCGCGGCTCGTGGTGGAGTACGTGCGGTAGACGTGGTCCCCATCGTGAAGGAACACGCTGAGCATGAAGCCGCCATCGGCGCCACAGTCTTCAGCGAAGCTCGTCCCGTGTGACGAGACGAACGGCAAGCACCCCGCGTGCTGTCGGTAGTTCCAATAGCACCTTACAACGGGTGCTGGGGAGCAAACACTAGGATTTCAGCGGGCGGGTTCCACGGCTGGTAGAGGAGACGGTCATGAAGGAGGAAGACGCTGCCTCGCTCGGCGTGGCGCTGACCAACCTCGACGAGCCGCTCTTCGACGCGGCGGGGGCAACCAAGCGAGACCTCATCAACTATCTGGACAGCGTGGCCGACCGGATCATTCCGGCGCTTGCGGACCGACCGCTCTCGGTCATCCGTGTGCACCGCGGTCAGGAAGCCTTCATGCAGAAGAACCTGCCCTCGTATACACCTCCCTGGGTACGGCGGGTGACGATGTGGGCGGAGTCTTCGAAGCGGGAGGTGACCTACGCGCTCTGCAATGACCGCCGGACGCTGCTGTGGTTTGCGAACCAGCGCGCCGTCGAGTATCACCCGGCGTTGGTTCGCGTCGACAACCCCGATCACATGACTCATCTGGTGCTCGACATCGATCCCCCGCACGGAGATGCCTTTCCCGAGGCCGTGCGAGCTGCACGCGTTGTACGGCGAGTCCTCGTTGATGAAGGCCTGGACGCTGTCATCAAGACGAGCGGAGCGAAGGGCTTGCACATTTTCGTTCCCATCGATAGCAGCGTGTCCATGGATGCAGGCGCGGCGGCCACCCGGGCGATCGCCGCACGAGCCGAGCGATTGGATCCCAGCACGGTCACCACCGCCTTCATCAAGGATGACCGCGCTGGCAAAGTGTTTGTCGATTCGACCCGCGTCGGCGGGGCAACGGTGGTCGCTGCGTACAGCCCGCGTGTGCGGCCGGGCGCTCCTGTGTCCTTTCCGGTGGACTGGGACGATCTGGATGCGGTTTCGCCTGCTGACTTCACGGTGCTCACCGCCGTGGGTCACCTCAGCGATGGCGACAAATGGGCGACGCGGATGCCGCCGCCACAACGGCTCGGGACAGAGCTGCTTGAAGAGGGCAGATCTATCCCGGTTGCTCGCGTCCAGGCCATGCATGAAGGCAGGCGCCGGGCGCGGGGAAGTCGGTAACTACGGCAACCGTTTCGTGGCAATCCACAGGATCATCGCGGCGAGCGCCCGCTCGTCGTAGGGCCGCGCCGCCCCATCCCAGATCTCGTCTGGAACCGGATCCTCGCGATCGCTACACTTCGGCGCGATGCACAACAGCGTTCGGTACGACCAGACGGGCGAAGCCCTTGCAACGCATAACGAGGCACGACCGATGCGTCGCCATGGGCAAGGGCACGCCGTGGCGAGGGAGAGCGATGGGTAACGGCGTCGAATTGGGGTTGGTGCTGCCCATGCACGAGCGGCCTGACGACGGCGGCAAACCAACGTGGGCCGACATCAGCACATGGGCTCGTCGTGGCGAGGAACTGGGTGCCGATACGGTGTGGTTGGCGGACGAGATCCTCTGGCGTGTTGAAGACTGGCCTGGTCCCCGAGGCTGGTGGGATTGCCTCACCATGACCGGCGCGGTTGCCGCAAGCACCTCGAAGGTACGCGTCGGAACGTGGGTGATGTCCGCGCTTCAGCACCAGCCGGGGATGATCGTCCGGGCCGCTGAGGCGCTCGACGAGATATCGGGTGGACGCTTCGTGCTGGGGCNNGGGCGCTGGCCACGGCGGAGGCGCCGAGTCCTTCGGGTATCCAGCCGACAAGCCTGTAACGCGCTACCTCGAGGCGTTGGAGATCATCGTGCCGTTGCTGCGCGGTGCGCCGAGCTCGACGTTCGACGGCGAATTGCATCATGTCAAGAACGCTGACGTGCGTCCGCGTGGACCTCGACCGGGACGCATCCCTTTGATGATGGGCGGCCATTCGACGCGCACGATGACGGCGGCAGCCACGCATGCCGACATCTGGAGTGCATACGCAACGTCGAGCAGCTTGCCTGAGGCCTTTGCGACGATGACCGGGGAACTGGATCGGATCTGCGAGAGCATCGGCCGCGACCCGACGACCATCGGTCGGTCAGTCGGCGCGTTCGTCGAGCCGGGTGACGCGAAATTGGCCGAAGCGACAGGATTCGGTGTGGCAATAACGGGCTCGATCGATCAGATCACGGAAACGATCGCCCGCTACTCAGAAGTGGGCGTCACACGAGTGGAAGTGATTCCCTGGCCGCCCTCGATCGACACGGTCGAGCAGCTGGAGCCGGTGTTCGCCGCCCTCGCCACCGACTAGCGTTTGCAAACGGTTCAGTGCGCCGAGAGGCGGAATCCTGTGCGGCTACTGCTCCGCCCGGAACAAGTCCCACTCTCCGGGAACGCCCTTCAACGAGTGAGCGCCAAGATCGATGAACCCGATACCAGATCCGGCGACGAGATCCTTCACCGTTCTGGAGACACGCACTTCGCTTGGTCCCGCTCCCGCCGCGACGCGAGCCGCGATATGCACCGCAATGCCGGCCAGGTCAGCACCCATCAACTCGCATTCACCCGTATGCAAGCCCGCGCGTATCTCAATCCCGAGCGCCCGCACCGCCGCAGCGACGGCTTGCGCACAACGAATGGCGCGCGCGGGGCCGTCGAATCTGGCCATGAAGCCGTCGCCGGCCGTGTCGACCTCGATACCGCGATGGATCGCCAGCTCACGTCGTACCAGTGCGTGGTGAGCCTCCAGCAGGTCTCTCCAAGCCCGATCGCCAAGCGCTGCCGCGCGGTCTGTGGATCCCACGATGTCGGTGAAAAGAACAGTCGCGAGGACGCGGTCGGTATCGGGTGCCTGATGCGCGCCGGTGAGAAACTCCTCGATCTCGTTCGTAATCGCGTCGTAGTCGCCGAGGAACGGGATATGGTCATCGCCGGGGAGCTCGACAAACCTCGCCCCTGGGATCCGCTCGGCGACGGCCCGGCCCTGGGCGACGTCTGAGATGCGATCTCCGGTGCGGTGGAGCACCAGCGTCGGAGCCTGGATGTGCGGCAAGACCTGCCGCACATCGACGGAGGCGAGGATTTCCGCCAGCTCGCGCCACGCACCCGGCGACGCGCCAAGGCGCTCGAATCGCGCCCACCACTGCTTGAACCGCTCGTCGTGGCTCGGTCCCTGGAGGTCGAGGTTCTCTCCGGTGCCCATCTCCCGAGTGAACCGGTCAAAGAACACCCGTTGTTCTTCAGCGGTCCTGCCGAAGGGCCAGTCAGGCGACCGCAGGGTCTTCGCAAAGGGCGCGTACAGGACGAGCGCTCGGGTGCGCTCCGGGTAGGTCGCCGCATAGAGCAATGTCATCGCGGCTCCGCGGGCGCCGCCGAAGATCGCCGCCGTGTCCGAGCCGGCGGCATCCATGACAACCCCGACATCGTCCATTTGCAACTCGAGGACCGGCGGTTCGGGGCCGCGATCGGAGAGCCCGACCCCTCGCATGTCGAACAGGATGAGCCTCGAGAATGACGCCAGACGGTTCAGGTAGCGGGCCCATGCGGGCCACTCCCACATGATTTCGAGGTTGGACCAGATCCCCGGGGTGTACACGAGGTCGATCGGTCCGTCGCCGACGACCTGGTATGCGATATGCACGCCCTCGTGGAGGGCGTACTTGATTGGCTTGTCCATCGGCGAAGGGTACCCGCCGCGAGCGTGCGGAAGATGCTCTATCTCGTGATTCACGGACCAAGAAGACACCCCGGATCACAGCTATGCCATCGCTGCGCCGATACGCCTCTGTGCCGGTAGTGATGACTGCCATGTCGGGCCCTGCGCGGGGTTGCGGCCCAGTTAGCGATCCGCTCCGCCAGTCCCGATCCGGTAGAACGACCAGCCCGGGCGAGATCGCCCTTCCCGTCTTGGTTCAGGCCGAGCGCGATGCGGCGTTAATGCTGCTCGACGGGCGTCCGCCGATGACGATCGTGGCGATCGTGATCTGTCGACCCTCGCCGGACGCCCGACAAGGGTCGACAGATCACCTTGTTGATGAACTGCTCAGCTGAAGGTGAAGAAATGCTTGGCGACGTTATGAAATGAGTTGTCGTTCCGCGACACCGTCACGTTGCCGTTGATCCCTAGCCACACGCCGTAATGGTCGTCGAAAATCCGGTTGTCCCTGATAGTCACGTGCACCGGCACGGAGCCCGAGAAAACCAGAATGCCAGTGGTCAGAAAGTCCTGCGCGGGCGGTCCGTCGAGTGGATCGCCGGGGACCACAGGGCTGCCGACGTTGTTGCGGCCGATCACGTTGNNTTGCCGTTGAGATCCTCGAACATTCCAGGTGGCAGCGTGTGTGCGTGCATGGTCACCCCCGACAACTCATTGCCGGCGATGTAGTTGTCTTCGACGAGGTTGTTGTAAGAGGCGGTTCCCGGCCCTGCGTTGGCGAAGAGCACACCCGCACCCTCTCCCAGCAACCCGTTGTCTGTGATGCGATTGCCACGGATCACGTTGCTGTACACGCCGGCGACCGAGGGCTGCGGCTTGCCGCTCGCGTCGAGCGCAAACGGGTTATGCCCAGGGGCGGTCACGCCGCAGTCGAAGGGGTTCCCTGTGAGCGTGTTGTCTTCGACGAGGTTGCCATGCGTCGGCCCGAACTCGTCCGTGAGGAGGACGCCACCCTCGTTGGCGCTGACGTGGTTGCCGGCCACCACGGAATGAGCGACGCCCATGAGATGGATGCCTTCGCCGCAGTCACCAGGGATCTGGCCGTTAGCCGCGCACTGCGGATAGGGCGAGCTCGGAGTAGGGGGAATCCCGCCGAGGTTGTTACCCGCTACCCAGTTGTCTTTGATGCTCACGTCGGTGATCGAGCCGCCCGCCAGGGTGCCGGTGGCAAGAATGCCCTCGCCGATCGCGCCTCTGACGGTGAAGCCTTCAATCGAGACGTGCGAGCTCCTGATGGTCACGCCGGCGAGGCAGGGAGCCACGCCCGGGCCCGTGGGTCCGAGTTGGTCGCACAGGAACGCTGTTGTCGCGGTTCCTTTGATCGTAGCGTCGCGGCCCTTGAGNNCACGGTGGCCCACTTCGGGGCGGCATTCACTGCTGACTGGATCGTCTTGTAGCGGGCGGTCGCGCACGACTCGCCCGAATTGGTCGGGGCCCCCCGCGGCGACACGAAGATCGCCCCCCTATCGTGGTCGCCGGTGCTCGCTGCGGCCACATCGAGGTTTTGAACGACGCCGACGCCGGCGAGCAGTCCTGCCGCCAGTATGAATCGGATAATTCTCGTACCTTCCATTGCTTCCCCCATAGCGCTGGTCGGAGATTTCCCAGCCATTGACTACGTCACACCCAGCTCCCCGAAGGGCAGGGCGGAGTCTAGCCTTTCCCTAAGGGCATTCGCATGAGTCTGCCCTCAGAATCGATGGCGGCGCCGGCCGTTTCCGCAAAACAGCCTCGATCGCACTCTCACTGGTGAGTGTCCGGGCGCTCCCCGAGGACGAACGCTCCTGCCCGGCCGATGATGATGGCGCCCCGGGCCCGCCGCGACCTCCTGGATCACCTGCTTGGTCTTGTCGCGGAACTCATCCTCACCAAGGGTTGGCCAGGGCGGCCGATGGCGATCGCCCTCAGCCCATGTGGTGAGGAGATGACGATCGTCCCCATGGGGCTCCGGACATCTGGTCCTTGGCATGGAGCTCGATGGCCGGCTTCGGTCGGAGCGGGGTATCGTCGGCCCAGCCCCCGCCGATACACAACTCATCGCCACCGCCCGGATCGCGGTGCCACGGGCACTTGAGTTGCTCGCTATCGCCGAGGAGAACGTCGCGCGGCACGGCCTCCTCAACGGATCCCTGCGCGACGAGGGCGCGCCGGCCAGCGCACACCGACGAGGCATCGCGCGAACTAGGTGACAGCGACGAAGTCGCAGTTTGCGTCGGCGTCAACTCAATCGTGTTAGCTGAGCCTTCGCTAGGTTGCGAACACCGATCTTCCGAGAATGTCTATTACGCGTCCCTATCGCCGTCATACCGAAGTCGCGTCGCGGACTCCCTCTTTCGTGCGGGCTGTCGACGCAACGCTTCCGACTCGCGAATGGGTCACGAAGTGTTGCCGAGGTACCGTTGGAACGTCACGATCTCAACAAAGGAGACATAACCGATGGGAATGGACGCTAGTGAAACGCCGAGAGCGCAGGCTCACCACGTCGCTGATTCGCTGGTCGAGGTCGACCTGGCCACAGAATTGGAGGCACTACGGGCCAGTGACTCATACCGAGCGGCAGACCACGCCGCCAAGACGATCGCCAAGCAGCCCGGCGTCCGCGTCGTGCTGATCGCCCTCAAGCCGGGGGGGCACATGCACGAGCACCACGCTGACTGGGCAATCACTGTGCAAGGAGTCCACGGCCACGTGGAATTCAAGGTGGCCGACCGAGCGGTCGCGTTGACACCCGGGCGCCTGCTGACCGTTGCCGCTGGCGTGCCGCACCACGTCACGGGCATCGACGAGAGTGCGGTGCTCTTGACAATCGGTGGAGCGCACAGTCCGTCGTGACCTGGATACCAGGACTCCAGACAATCCAGCTATGCGATCGCCGAACCCAGGTTCAACGATCCGGGCGACATGAGCTGCGACGTCTGCAAGACATGACGCACGCCAATACCANNGGAGAGCGCCATGTCACGGTTCGTACGTTGGGACGTCGCTTCCTCGATCGACATTCAGACCGGTTCAGTTGTGTCGCGCGTGATCTTCAGCGACAACCGAATTGAAGTCACGGTCTTCGGCTTCGACGCAGGCGCGGGGCTGAGCGAGCATCAAGCATCTCGCGCGGCGATTGTGCAAATCACGACAGGCCGACTTGAGTTCATCGCGGATGGCGAACGACTCGACGCGGGGCCGGGCTTCTGGCTCCACATGGAGCCGGGAACGCCGCACAGTCTTACCGCGCTCGAACCAACGGTCATGCTCCTCACCCTCGTCGACGCCAGGTGAGCGGCGCGCGCGTGGCTGGTACTTGGGCGACCGTGAACAACAGAGCTCTACGCGGTCTCTTCGTTCATGCACCTGCAATCGCGACGCCGTACAGAGCAGCGAGAAGAGCCGCTACAAGGCTTATGGATCCGAGTACCGCAGATCCGACGGCCGAGCCGTCGCTCGCATGGCCACGCCGCGGAGCCTGGAGAAAAGAGTGCACCCCCGCAGCGAGCCCCGAGAGCGCCACGAGAACCAATTTGACAACCAGCGTTCGTCCAGCCGAGCTGTCGAGCAGCTGTGACCAGTGCAGGCCGGCGTTGCCAACGTTCACAACTCCTGTGACGATGAGCACCGCGAAGGCCGGCCACGCGACTGCTTGATACCGACGCCCGACGCGCCGCGCGAGCTCTCGCTGGTCACGCAGCAGCGGGATAATTGCGGCGACCGTCACCTGGCCGCCGATCCAGATGCATGCGGCAACGAGGTGCACCCAGAGGACGAGCGTTGGCCCGGAGACACGGAGCACGTAGTGTTACAGCAGGACGAGAGTGCCCTGCCCCC
>PNBE01000175.1:14283-37672 GCA_003135895.1 Candidatus Dormiibacterota bacterium | reverse complement strand
GCGGCCCAACCTACATTTATGGATTGACGGGCACCACATCCTCCACTGGTCGGACGGCGGTCCAACCGAGCTCGAGAACCTCGTCAATCCTTAATACATCCCCTCGGAGCCTCCGGGTGAGATCAGCCAAGGCTGAGCAACCGTCACCTCTTTCGGCCCCCGAGTGCTCACTGGAAATCTGCCGCGGTGATCCCGTCAAGGTGTCCGGGCGGCCACTGCACTAACTCGATCCGGTACCCGTCGGGGTCGGTGAGCCTCCGGCGCCTTCGCCTGGCGCGTCGTATGGCACGCCAAAGTCATATTCCTTTCCCTTCTCGGGCGTGCGCTTGGCGTGACCGTCGGCTTGGTCTCCCCAGCCGTCCACTCAACCACTGAAGGTTGGGCCGTCGACGTTCCCCCGCTAGCCTGTTTCCGCGGCGTCCCAAATGCCCGTCCTCGTCGGGATCGCCGCTGGCTCTTGCCTGCGATGGGCACTGCCCGAATGCCGCCAACTCAAGCGCTGTGGTCGGCTTCATTCGCTAAACACTGTGGCACGGTGCGCCCACAACCCTGAGATGCGATCGCGGACGCGAGACGCTGCCCGACTACACGATGACGCAGAATCAGCCGCAACGCCACTGACCCACGATATGAAGCGACACCACCCCCGGAGTCGGTTCACCACCAACAAGCTCTAAATCGGCACTCACCGACCCCGACCTTCCGTTTGTGCCACTGAGCGTAAGCGTGCCATCGGTTGATTGCCAGAGTGCGCCGGATACCTCTTCGCGGACCGCCACCTTGGTGGCCTTGTCGTTTGCCTCAAAGTACGGGTCGGGCCATGGCTTCAGTGCATACGTGTGCCGGCCGACGTAGCTACCGTCCACATTCAGGTAGAGGAAGTAGCTTCTAGTCGCCCCTTGGAGAGGGATGGTGTTCATAAGGTTGGCGCCCAACAGCACACATGGCAGCGGTTTGAGCGCCAAGGGCACTTCAGCGCAGTCATCATAGGCGCCGGTTAGTTTGATCTCGGTTGCCCCGCAAGCCGGAAACCGCGGCAGCGGCGACGGCGAGGAGTGCTCAGTCGGGGAAGACGGGAACAGCCGGCCGATCCCCCCCGTTACCAACCAGGAGCTGAGGCCGACCACGACGACTACCGCCGTCAACATGACCCATGGTTTGGGCTGGCGCATCGGCTTTTAGATGTTGTGTTTCGGACGCTCAGCGAGTGTAGTCTGAACTCGTCAGCAAGCCGACGATCCGGGCTCTGAAGCGTGTTCGGCTGGGTCGCTGCCGAAACGGCGCTACTTACGAAGAACATCCTCCCGTTGATGATGTTCTTCGGCTTCTTTGACTTCTTCACATATCAAATGCTTGCGACAGGTAACGCACTGATCTTGATCTATGCCGTGCGTGGATCATTGATGATCGTTGTCGCTGTTTATCTGCTCTACAAACTGAAGCATCACTTTGAAGACAATGTCGCAGGACGTTCGTCGAGGCGGCTTGGAGTCGCCGCTCCCAGGGCTATACCCATCTGACGGCCGACCGAGATCGTGGCGCGTTCGGCACGATAGAAGCAGATTCCCGAATACCCGGTCCGCTGGGGCGCAACAAGATGATGCTGGCTGGCGCCTTATGCCTCACTACGGCACAGTTGTTCGCAGGCTCAGCCCGATGGCAAACCTGGTCTCCCTGTGCCGGCCGCACCACCGCCTCGTGCACGAGCAGGGGCAGCGTATCCACATTGCTGACGGCATTGCCGTAGTCGAGACGCCGCTCCGACGAAAGTGCTCTCCGGTCAGGGCCGTGTAAGCGCTACCGAGCGGGAATCTGTCCTCGCTCGACGAGAAACCGTTCGAGCTGCGCGACCACGAAACGGTGATCCTCGACCTGCGGCAGCCCGGACACCGACACCGTGCCGATGCAGCCACTTGTCCCGAGCATGACGGGGAATGCGCCGCCGTGAGCGGCGAACTTGCCAACGTCCAGGCGCGAGTCCGTATCGAAGTCGCGGCCATCCGCGCGGAACTTGCAACCAACGTAGTACGACGAATGCCCGTACCGTTCGACGACTGCAGCTTTGCGCAGCAGCCACCCATCGTTGTCGGCTGATGAGCCCGGAAGCGCCGCATGGAACACGCATTGGCCGTTGCGGCGGATCGAGATAGCGATCGGCAGCTGCGCCTCGAGCGCCTCGGCGCGCAAGCGTGAGCCGAGCTCCCACGCAGTCGTGTGGTCGAAGGTCGTGAAGACCAGGCGATCTTCTTCTGCCAGCAGCCCGGCCAGTTGTCGAGCGTCTGCATCGGTCACGACGCGGGCACCGGCACAACGGCACCGGTGGTGGCGCTGACCCTTGCGGCCTCCAGCGCGTTGGCGGTCGCCACGGCGTCGCGGGGATTCACCGGTGGTGGGTTGAGGCCTCGCACAGCTCTCGCGAACGTGGGATAGAACAGATCCCATCGCCCGCGCTCGGTTGCATACTCCGCGGACGTCGTCCCTGTGTGCAGCGTGCCGTACATGTCCGGCGGCTCGACACCCCATCGCTCGCCCAGCGTCGCCGGAGTTTCGCCCGCGAGCAGCAGATCCTCCTGCGTGTCGGCGGGACCGAGGACGTAGGTCGCTTTCGTGCCTGTGACTCGGTAGCGGGGGCCGGGCGCCGATTGGCTCCAGCTTCCCATCAGGTGCGAGCGGGCGCCGCTCGCATGTGTCACCGCGACAAAGACATCGTCGTCGAGTCCACGGTCGCGGATGCGCCATTCGGCGTATACGGAAGTGGCCGGGCCGAGCAGGACGAGCGCCTGGTCCATGAGGTGACTGCCGAAGTCGAGCACCGTGCCACCACCAGCACGCCCGGGACCGCGCTCGGGAGCCCAGCGCTCGAAGCGTGACTCCAGCCGTGTCACGCTGCCCAGCGCACCGTCGGTGACGAGCTTCTGGACGGTGCGGAAGTCCGAGTCCCAGCGGCGGTTCTGATACGGGCTGAGCACCAGGCCACGCGCATCGGCAAGCTCGACGGTATGCCGGGCGGCATCGGGGCTCATGGCAAACGGCTTGTCGCAGACGACCGCAAGGCCGAGTTCGAGCGCCTCCTCGGTCACGCTGGAATGGGTGTCGGCTGGAGTCGAGATGGCCACGGCTTCGACGCCGGCATCGACGAGCTCGGCGAGGGAGCCGAAGGTGCGTGCACCCGGCACTTCGCGTGCCACGAGCGCCTGACGTTCCGTCGAGGAGGTCATGACCCCGACCAGGTCGCACTCGGGAGCGGCTACGAGCAGCGGCGTGTGGAAGTACCGGCCACCAAACCCGTAGCCGACCATGGCGAACTTCACCGGAGTCAGGGCGGCGCCGCTCTCGTCACTCATCCCTCGCCCGGATAGACGACACCGAGGGCGGCGCGAGCGCCGTCGAGAATCTCGAGGATCGCGATCGTGTCCGCATGCGGGATCAGCGGGCTTGCCATGAGGCCGGCGCGGAGGCAGCGCTCGACCTCTTCGATCTCGGGTTGGTAGCCGCGACCGTTTCCGGCCAGCGGGTCCGGGGTGTGCTCTTCGCCGGCGTCGGTGTGGAGGATCAGGCCGGTGGGGCGGTACGCCTCGGGGAGAAACGAGATCCAGCCCTTGGTGCCAAGGATGGCCGCCTCATTGGGAGCGTGGATGAGCGCAGACGTCCAGAGCTGGGCCCCGGGGTGATCACCGTACATCCACTCCATGGCAACGGTCTCGTCGGACCCGGTTGGCGAGAGGGTACCGACAGTGTGGACCTCGTCGGGTTGCCCGAGGAAGAGAAACGCGAACGTGGCCGGGTAGACCCCGAGGTCGAGGAGCGCGCCGCCCCCGTTGGCGAGCTCATAGAGCCGATCGGTGGGGTCGAAGGGCCGGCCGAGTCCGAACTCGTTGCGCACGCCACGCACCTCGCCGATCGCCCCGTCGGCAATCAGCTGCTGGGCCCGGCGGATCAACGGGTTGGTCCGAGTCCACATGGCTTCCATGGAGAAGACACCCGCCTGGGTCGCGGCGCCGAAGACCTCGCGTGCGTCGGCCGCATTGAGACAGACGGGCTTCTCGATGAGCACCGCCTTGCCCGCCTCAATCGCCATGAGCGCGTGCGCACGATGGTGCGGATGGGTCGTGGTCACGTACACGACGTCGAGCTCGTCATCGTTGACGAGCGAGCTGTAGTCGCCGTAGCTTCGCGCCACACCGTGCTTGGCGGCGAAGCGCACGGCGCGTTCCGCATCCCTGGCGGCCACGGCCGTGACGACATTGCCGTCCGTCAAGTTGATGTCGCCACTGACCGTGTCGGCGATGCCGCCCGCGCCCAGGATCCCCCAGCGAATCGGACGACCTGCAGTTATGGGTATTGGCATGGTGATCTGTTCCTCTGTCAGTGGGATTCGCGAGAGACTCTGTCGCCTGTGGACCCGACCAGGAAGTCGAGGTCCGCGCCGGTGTTGGCCTGCTGGACGGTCTGCACATAGAGCCGCTCCCAGCCGCGCAGGGGCGTCGCATAGGCGGTGACGGTCGCCTCGCTCGGTGATCGCTGAGCCAGTTCCTCGTTGGGGATGTCGATGTCGAGCCGGCGGGCTGGGACATCGAGGATCACGAAGTCGCCGGTTCGCACCAGGGCGAGCGGACCACCGGCGGCGGCTTCGGGCGAAACATGCAGCACCACGGTGCCGTAGGCGGTTCCGCTCATTCGACCGTCACAGATGCGAACCATATCGCGCACGCCCTGGCGCAGGAGTTTGGCCGGCAGCGGCATATTGGCCACCTCGGGCATGCCGGGATAGCCCTTCGGACCGCACCCGCGCATGATCAGCACCGACTCGGCGTCCACGTCCACGTCCAGGTCGGGGTCGTGGATGCGCGCGTGCATGTCCTCGATCGAGTCGAACACCATCGCCCGTCCGCGATGTTGGAGCAGATGGGCTGATGCCGCCGCTGGTTTGATCACCGCACCGTCGGGGGCAAGCGTGCCGTACAGGACCGCGATCCCGGCATGCGCTTGCAGCGGCTCGCCTCGGGAGCGGATCACCTCGCGGTCCCATATCTCCGCGTCGCCGAGCGGCCCGACGAGCGGGCTGCTCGTGACGGTGAGCGCCGTGGGGTCGAGCAGGTCCTGCACCTCTCGCAGGACGGCGTGCAGCCCACCGGCACGGAAGAAATCCTCCATCAGGAAACGCCCTGAGGGCTGCAGATCCACGAGCAGCGGGACCTGCGCACCGGTGACGTCGAAATCGTCCTGCGTCAGGTCGATACCGAGCCGTCCGGCGATGGCGAGGAGATGGACGACGGCATTGGTCGAGCCACCGATTGCGGCCAGCGTGACGATGCCGTTGAGGAACGATCCGCGCGTGAGCAGGCTGGACGGAGTCCGGTGCGCGGCGACCATCTCCACGGCAAGCCGCCCGGTCTTATGGGCACCTTCAAGCAGGCGGCTGTCGGCGGCTGGGGTCCCCCCGAGACCGGGCAGCACCATCCCCAGCGCCTCGGCGAGCAACCCCATCGTCGAGGCGGTGCCCATGGTGTTGCAGTGGCCCCGGCTGCGGAGCATCGAGGACTCGGAGGCGATGAACTGAGCTTCGGACAGGGTGCCCGCGCGGACTTCCTCGGACAGGCGCCAGACGTCGGTACCGCAGCCGAGTGCCCGGCCGCGGAACGTGCCGGTGAGCATCGGACCGCCGGGGATCACCACCGCGGGAAGGTCCACCGAGGCTGCCGCCATCAGCAACGCCGGGATGGTTTTGTCGCAGCCGCCGAGCAGGACCACGCCGTCGATGGGATTGGCACGCAGCATCTCCTCGATCGCCATCGCCGCCATGTTTCGCCACAGCATCGCGGTCGGGCGGACCAGCGTCTCCCCGAGAGAGACAACCGGGAGGTTCAGGGGAATGCCGCCGGCCTCGTAGACGCCCTGCTTGACGCTCTCCGCAACTTCGTTCAGGTGCGCGTTGCACGGGGTCAGGTCAGACGCCGTGTTGGCGATGGCGATGTGCGCCCGGCCGTCGAAGGCGTGCGCGGGGAGACCGCGACGCATCCACGCCCGATGGATGTAGGCGTTGCGGTCGGTCCCGGCGTACCACTGCGCGCTTCGTTGCTGAACCACGCTTACCACCTTTCCAATCACCGGACGGGACCAGACGACGAGGCTCTATATTGTCGAGCCCTGATGGCAGTGCGTCGCGGCCGCTCCGCCGTCACCTCGTGAAACGGTTTCACGCTCTGCCCGCCTCGGAGGAGCGCTACGGGCTCGCCGAGGGTCCTGTCTGGGATGGCGATCGCAATCGAGTCCTCTGGGTCGACATCAACGCCGGAGCGGTGCACACAGGGAGCCTCACCTCGGGGGCGCGTGATCCACGACGCCGTCCTGCAATTCCCCGGGACGGTAGGTGCGGTGGTCAGCTCCCATGACGGCGAGCTCCTGGTGGCTGGGACACGCGGCCTGCACCACGTCTCCGCCGAGGGCTTCGTCAGCCCGGGGCGGCAGCTCCTCGATGAGCACACACCCAGCCGGCTCAACGACGGAGGCTGCGATCCAGCCGGACGTTTTCTGGTCGGGAGCCTCGCACTCGACAGCCGATCGAACGAGGAGGTCCTCATCCGCGTCGACCGGGACGGCCGGATCACCGTCCTCGACGGCGACCTGGGCATGTCCAACGGCCTGGCATTCACGCCCGAGGGCGACCGGCTCTACAGCATCGACACCACGCCCGGGATCGTCTGGACCCGCGAATACGAGGCAATCACAGGTGCCGTCGGTCCCCGGAGCCAATTCCTGCACCTGGACGGCGACAACCCCGACGGCATGTGTGCCGATGAGCACGGGAACCTGTGGATCGCTATGTGGGGCGGCGGCCAGGTGCGCTGCTACTCGCCGGCGGGCGAATTCGTCGCGGTCGTTGAGGTGGATGCACCGAACACCACGAGCGTCGCCTTCGTGGGGGCGACCCTCGACGCGCTTCTCATCACGACAGCGTCCGAGCAACTCTCCGACGAGCAACGCGCCTGCCATCCCGACTCGGCGAGGTTGTTCATCGCCCAGGTCGGCGTCCGCGGGGCACCGGTTCAGCACTGGGCCGGTACGGACCGGACATCGGCAGCACATGGCACCACGACGAGCACGAACGGCAGATGAAAGCCTTCGTGGTCACCGGGCCGCACCAGGGCGACGTGCGTGAAGTTCCAGACGCCGTCGCGGGGGACGGACAGGTCGTCGTCGACGTACATCGAGCCGGCCTCTGCGGCACCGACGTCGAGTTCTGGACCGGTGAGATGGCCTACCTGCACCAGGGCCACGCACGCTATCCGCTGCGTCTCGGGCACGAGTGGTGCGGCGTGGTCTCCGCCGTCGGTGCCGGCGTCGATGCGACCTGGCTGAGACGTCGCGGCGACACCATGCTCGGCTGCGGACAATGCGATCGCTGCCGATCCGGGCGTCACAACGTCTGCGAGGACCGTGTCGAGATCGGTATCCGGGGCGGCTTCGCCGGCGCGCTCGCCGAGCAACTGGCGGTTCCCGCAACCGCGCTCCTGGCATTGCCCGGCAACGTCGACGATACTGCCGGGGCCATGGTCGAGCCCGGCGGTAACGCGCTTCGCTCGGTGCGCGCGGCCGCCCTCTCGGCAGGTGACCGCGTCCTGGTGCTCGGCACCGGGACCATGGGGCTCCTGGCGGCCGAGTTCGCGCGGGCTGATAGCGTGGAGGTGCATCTCATGGGCCGATCGGCGGCGAGCCTCGAATTCGCCCGCACATTTGGTTTTGCCGGTGTCTGGCAGCAGAGCGAACTGCCTTCGGTGCGCTGGGATGCGGTCATCGACGCCTCGAACGCGGTCGAACTCCCAGCGCTCGCGCTCGATCTGGTCGAGCCCGGGAAGCGGATCGTCTACCTCGGGCTCGCCGGGAGCCCCAGCCTCCTCGACACCCGCACGATGGTCCTCAAGGACGTCACTGCGGTCGGAATCCTCGCCGCGTCTCAAGGGCTCGCCGGGACGATCGAGCACTACGCGGCCGGCTCTGTCGACCCCCGGCCGCTGGTCGCGGCTACCGTCGGGCTTGACCGGGTCGCTGACGTGCTTGCCGGTTGGCGACCGGATATCGCCTCCGCCGGACCGAAGCTCCACGTCGACCCACGCCTGTAAGCCAACGACCATCGGAAGAGTGCAACCACATGAATGACTTCGAGGGACTGGTCGCGGTGATCACGGGCGGCGCAAGCGGCATCGGCGCCGCTACCGCAACCCAACTCCTGGCCCGCGGCGCGAGCGTCGCGGTGCTTGATCGCACCTACTCGGCCGTCACCCGCACCGGAGTCCTGGAGGTCCCCTGCGATGTGGCGGACGACGACTCCACGCGGGCAGCCATCGACACCGTGGCCGGCGCGCTCGGATCGATCGACATCCTGGTCAACAACGCCGGGATCGGCGCGAGTGGGGACGTGACCCAGAACGACGACGGGGAGTGGCAGCGCGTGCTCAGCGTCAACGTCATCGGCATCGCCCGCATGACCCGCGCAGCGCTGCCGCTGCTGCTCCGATCGAGCCAGGCGTCGATCGTCAACACCTGCTCGGCGCTTGCCAATGTGGGCGTACCCCAGCGCGCGCTGTACTCGGCCAGCAAGGGCGCCGTGCAGTCATTGACGTTGGCGATGGCCGCCGACTATGTGCAGCAGGGCATCCGGGTCAACGGCGTCACCCCAGGCACGGCGGACACCCCGTGGGTGCGACGGCTGCTCGACCAGGCGCCCGACGCGGAGGCAGCGGCGACCGCGTTGCGAGCGCGCCAACCCCTGGGCCGCCTGGTCACCGCCGACGAAGTTGCGTTCGCGATTGCGTACCTCGCGAGCCCGCTGGCCGCCTCGACCACCGGCACGATGCTCGCGGTCGACGGGGGCATGACCGCTCTCCGCGTGGGGGAGGGGAGGCCGGTCGGTCAGATGCCGATACGGTGAGTCCAGTCGCCGCCGAGCATGGTCGCCGCGATCGGCATGGTTCGCAGCCCATCCCGCTCGGCGGTGAACGGGTCAGCGTCGAGGACGACGAGGTCCGCCGGATCGCCCGCGCTGAGCGTCGTATCACCACGCCCGATGGCCATCGAGGCCGTCAGAGCTTCGATGGCAGTGATCTCCTGCTCGGGATGCCAGCGAGGCCGCCCGTCTCGGGTGCGGTGAACCGCCGCGCCGATGGCCAGCCATGGGTCGAGCGGCGCGACGGGCGCGTCTGAGCCGAAGGCGAGGACCGCGCCGGAGTCGAGGAGTGATCGGAGCGGAAACGCGCGCCCCGTGCGGCCGGCCCAGTAGTGGTCGGCGACATCACGGTCGTCGAGCGCGTGCTCGGGCTGAACGCTCGCAACCACCCGCAACTGCGCAAAGCGCCTCACGTCGTCGTCGTCCAATAGCTGCGCGTGCTCGATGCTGCCGCTCGCACCACTCAGCGCGAACGCTTGCAACGCGGTGGCATTGGCACGATCGCCGATGGCGTGGACCGCGCAGTCGAAGCCGGCCTCCTTTGCGCGGCGCATGAGCTGCGAGAGTTCATCGAGTCGGACGAGGAGAAGACCAAACCCGTCCGCGGAGTCACCGTTCGCCGGATATGCATCGTGGCAGTAGGCGGTGCGCGTGTTCAGCGATCCATCGATGATCACCTTGCACGGTCCGACTGTGAGCAGCTCGTTGGTTCCGTCGATGACAAGGCCGGTGCGGAGGTGTTGTGCAATGGCATCGTCGAGTCGCTCCGGCCACACTGCGCCGGCGACGCGAAGCGATCGATCGCCGTTGGTCATCCGGCGCCGCCACGCATCGAGCGACCACGGCTTCTCCATGTCCACGACGCCGACGACGCCACGGGCCGCGGCCGCCTGCGCAGCCGCGCGGCACCGGGCATCGGCGACGTCGACGGCAACGGTTCCGACCTCGCCGCTCACCTGCATCGCCGCGTCCTCGCGCAACAGGCCGGTCGCGTGCCCCCCATGGCCGAACCGGCGCAGCGCGGCACTGTTGAGCCAGGCGCTGTGCAGGTCGGCGCTGATCAAAACCACCGGAACCGCTCCGGAGATTTCGTCGAGCACTTCGCGATGCGGCACGTCCGGCCATAGCGCATCGCGAAATCCGTACCCGACCACGGGCGTCTCGAGGTCCCCCCGTTGCGCTGCGATGTGCGCCGCGACCAGTCTCGCGGCCGCGACTGCGCTCTCGACGCCGGCGAGGTCGAGACGCGCCCTGACCTGCGCCCACTGGTCGAAATGGACATGGTGGTCCCAGAGTCCGGGGAGCACATACCGGCCGTCCAGGTCGATCACCTCGTCGACCGTCATCGGGTTGTGCATGTCAGCGACTTCTGCCACCTGGCCATCGGCAACCAGGATGTCCTGAGGAGGCCCTTGCGGCGCGAGACGCGCCCTGCGGAACAGGACGCTTGTCAAGACGAGCGCACCACGAGGCGCCGAGCTCGTGCTCCACTGTGCGCAGTGGACGCATTACAAACTGGTGTGGTCATCGGTGTGGTGGTCATCGCGCTGATCGCCACGTTAGCGGCGAGCGAAGTCCTCGTGCGAGGCGTGGGACGTCTTGCGCGCAATCTCGGCCTGCTCGGTGGCTTTGTCGGCCTGATCGTGGCGCTGTGCGCTGATGCCCCCGAGATCTCGTCGTCTGTTTCAGCGCTGGCCAACGGGTCTGCCGCAACCGCTGCGGGCGTGGTCTTCGGCTCGAACGTGTTCAACATCGCGGTGCTGCTGGGTGGGGCTGCGCTCGCCGCCGGCACCGTGCGGATTCCGCTCGCGGCGCTGTTACTTGACGGATGCGTCGCGATCCTGGTGACGCTGTCGATCAGTCTGGTCGTGCTCGGCGACCTTCCCGTACCGGTCGGCCTGTTGCTCATGGTCCTGGTCTTTGCTCCGTACGTCGTCTTTCTGATCCTGCGCACCTCGACCATCGCGCTCCTGCCGCTGCCGGATCGGTTGAGCAGGTTGCTCGTGAGCGCGTCACGAGAAGCCGGAGTCGAGGGCATGGAGCTCGAGACCGAAATCGAGGACCTCAATCCGACCGGGGAGTCGCATAGCTGGCGGCCTGTCGTTTTCATGGTCCCGGCGTTGGTGGTGATCGTGGCCGGTGCGATCTTCATGGTGCAGGGTGCCGTGACGCTAGGGGAGCGCTGGGGCGTTGCCAGCGTTCTGGTCGGTGTGGTGGCGCTCGCCGCGGCGACGAGTCTGCCCAATGCGTACGCGGCGATCCGGCTCGGACTCGACGGCCGCGGTGCCGCGGTGGTCAGCGCCACGTTCAACAGCAATACGTTGAACCTCATCGCCGGGATTGCAGTGCCGATCATTCTGTTTCCGGCGCTGCGCGGTTCCGTCCCGCCCGGCTACGTGGTCTGGCTGCTCAGCATGAGCATTGGCGCGCTCATCCTGCTCGCCGGCGGCCTGAACCGCCGCAGGGCAATCCTGCTCCTCGCTGCGTACGCTGGGTTCGTCGCGTATGCGGTCCTCACCGCTTAGCGCGGTAGTTCCAGAACTGCGGGAGCAGCGCACCGAGCACGGCGGTGCCGACCACGCAGAGAATCCCGCCGCTCACAACCGAGGCGCGCACGCCGGCGAGCGACCCCACAACACCCGCCTCGAGGTTGCCCAGTGCGGGCCCAGATGTGTAGCTGATCATCTCGATACCCGCGAGACGGCCGCGCATCGTATCCGGAATCGTCTGGTTCCACAGCGTGCTACGAAACAGCCCGCTGATCATGTCGGCTGCACCAGCCGCGGCAAGTGCAGGCAGCGCGATCCAGAGCGACGGCGCAAATCCGAATGCCACGATCGCGATCCCCCAACACGCGGCGGCGAAGGCGATCGCACGTCCGTGGTGCCGGACCGACCGCGTCCACCCGCTGGTGATCGTGGCGAGGAGCGACCCGACCGATGGCGCTGTGTAGAGCAATCCCAGGACAGCCGGTCCGCCGAGACCCGACGCGATCTGCGGGAACAGTGCCATCGGCATGCCGAAGAACATCGCGTTGATATCGACCAGATATGAGCCGAGCAGGTCCTGACGGCTGGCCGCGTAGCGCAGGCCGGCGAGCGCCGCTCGCAGATTCACGCCTTCGGCGTCCGGCGCGGGTGGCACCGCACGCATCAGCGTCAAAGCGACGGTCGCCACCAGGAAGGTCGCCACGTCGACTCCATAGGTCGCCGGCAGGCCGACAGTCGCGATCAGGATGCCGGCAATCGGCGGGCCGAGCACCTGGCCGAGATTCCCCCGCAGGGATTCCAGGGCCGCCGCTGCCGTCAGCTTCTCCCGCGAGACGATGCGCGGGACCAGGGCGTCCAGCGAAGGGCGCTCCAAGGCATCGACACCGGCTGCGGCAACGACGACGACGAAGAGCACCCAGAGTTGTGGATGCGGCAACGCGGCATTGACCACGAGCACGGCGACGATGGCGCATGCGCTGACCTGCGTGATTCGCACCATGCGCCGCCGGTCGACCGCGTCGGCCAGCGCACCGCCGACGAAGGACATCAGGAGGATCGGTACCAACTCGGCAAGGCTCACCAGTCCGACCACCAGCGAGGATCGCGTGAGCTCGTACGCCTGGAACGGAATGGCAACGTAGGTGATCATGCTGCCGGCGAAGGAGACGCCCTGGCCGATGAAGAGCAACCGGAACTCTCTCGACTCCCGGAGCGGCGAGACATCGACCGCGAGCGACGTCAGCTGCTGCCGCAGCCCAGACCGCCCTTCGCCGGCAGTGTCGCCGGCCGGAACCGACTCCATTTGCGGGTCCGGCGTCGCGCGCGTGTGCGGCGGTACTTCCTCAGGCACGGTGCGACTCTGGGGCCTGCCGGTGCGCTGTGTCGACCTGCCCGAGCCTCGCTGACAACCAACCGGCGGAAGCGCGACTGCCGCGTCAGGGTTGCGTACCCCTGCCGGCGTTCCCATCGCGAGAACGGCGTTTCGGCGACCGGGACCGCAATAAACTTGACCGTTCCGGTCGGGATTTGCTACCGTCGCGGCAATGGGTACGCTGGATCTCGGATTGACGCGTTGCCTGTGGCTCGACCACGGCTCCTGCGGCTCCGCCATCTGTAGTCACTGACAGCGATTCCACAGGTCACGTCCGCGCATTCCGGCGGGACGTGACCGTCGACGCCAGCCTCTGTCATCAACCGTCGTTTCGTGAGGTTTGTCATGTCCGTCACCGATGAATTGCTGAAGAACAACGACCGCTACGCATCGAGCTTCGACAGGGGGGACACACCGCTTCCTCCGGCGCGCGGTGTGGCCGTGGTCGCATGCATGGATGCACGCCTGCACGTCAGCGCGATGCTCGGTCTCGAGATCGGCGATGCGCACATCATCCGCAACGCTGGGGGAGTCGTCACCGACGATGCGATCCGGTCGCTGGTGATCTCGCAGCGGTTGCTCGGCACCAAGGAGATCATCCTCATCCACCACAGCGACTGCGGCATGGTCACGTTCTCAGACGACGCGGTCAAGGCGCAGATCAAGGAGGACACGGGGATCCGGCCGCCGTTCTCGCTCGAGGCGTTCCCAGACGCCGCCGACGACGTCCGCCAGTCGATCGCTCGCATCAAGGCGAGCCCGTTCATCCCGCACCGCGACAGCGTTCGTGGATTCGTGTACGACGTGACCACCGGCCGGCTCAACGAAGTCGAGGCCGACCGCGAACTGAGCGGTGCGACCTTGGGTGTCGCCCAGGGAACTGTCCGCTAGGATCGCCTCGCTCTGACAGCCCTTGCCCGGTGCCGTGTTCGGGCAGGGGCTGCGTCCGGCTTGTGCGACGAGCGCAGCTGCATGGATGCGTCTTCGAGCCGCGCAAGCTGAGAGTCGTGGCACTTCACGGGGTGACCGAGATCACCCTGGAAGGAGTGACGCGACTGTTACACGAACTGGTGCGGGTCGCCCGACTCGTGTCTCGATCTCAGACACGCTGAGTGCGCCGCGCGGACACGAGTGGTTGCGCAATAGTTCCGCACAGGCATGTGCCTTACTCCATAAACAAGGTGCGCGGTTGTCCACATTGTTCACAGGCTTGCGCGTGTCAAACGCGTCGCGCTTGGCGTGCAATCGCGACGCGATGCGATGGTTGACAGGGGGTGATGGCCGCGGCGTACACTCCGTCAGTGACATCGGAGGCGGGCATGTCGAGGCATTCAGAGCGAGCCATCATGCCGCGCCGCATCTGCGCAAGGGTTGGATGTGACGAGCCCGTGCACAAGCCAACAGCGAAGTACTGCAGCATCAAGTGTTGCTCGATCGACCCTGCGCGTCACGAACGTCTGCGCAACCAGGCACGCCGCGCGTCCGCGCGTCCGATCCCGATGTTGCGTCAACTGCGGTTCGACTTTCAGCCGACCAGCTTCGACCCCGAGGCGCAACTCACCGCGTTGTGCCAGGCTCGTGAGGACGTCCCGGCCGGGATGTCCCGCCTGACCGGCTGACCCGCGCACACTCACAGCAGAGAGCGCCGCCCAGCCGACTGCGTAGAATCGGCGTCTCATGCCAGACGAGATCGTCGACGACGCCGCTGAGGCAGGCGCCCCACTTCCCGCACCCGCAGAGCCGACGCTCGAGATCCTGCGCCACAGCGCGGCCCACCTGATGGCTGCCGCGGTGGTCGAGCTGTTTCCCGGAGCGCAGTACGATGTCGGCCCCGCCATCGAAGACGGGTTCTTCTACAACTTCCGGCTTCCCGGCGGACAGCACTTCGTGGACGACGATCTGCAGCGCATCGAGTCACGCATGGGCGAGCTCGCCACCAGGAAGATCCCGTTCGTCCAGGAAGAGGTACCGCGTGCGCAGGCGATCGAGATGTTCACGGCCATGGGCCAGGACTTCAAGGTCGACATCATCAACCGCCTGCCCAACCATGTCAGCACGGTCAGCATCTACCGGACCGGTGATTTCGTCGACCTCTGCCGTGGTCCGCATGTGCCCGATACGGGGTGGCTCAAGGCGATTCGCGTGCTGCGCATCGCCGGTGTCTACTGGCGGGGTGACGCGCGCAACGAGCAGTTGCAACGTGTCTACGGCACTGCGTGGTTCACCCGAGATGAGCTCGATGCGTACCTGCACCGCCTCGAGGAGGCGCGCAAACGCGACCACCGCCGGCTTGGCGCCGAGCTCGACCTGTTTTCGTTTCCGGACGAGATCGGCTCAGGCCTCCCGGTGTTCCACCCCAACGGTGGGCTGGTGCGCAAGCTCATGGAGGATTACTCGCGCCAGCGCCACGAAGAGGCCGGGTACTCCTTCGTCAACACCCCGCACATCACCAAAGAGGACCTGTTCAAGGTCTCCGGGCACCTCGAATGGTTCGCCGAGGGAATGTTCCCTCCGATGGAACTCGACGAGGGCACCAAGTACTACCTCAAGCCGATGAACTGCCCGATGCACATCCTCATCTATCGCAGCAGGATGCGCTCGTATCGCGAATTGCCGTTGCGTCTCTTCGAGTTCGGCAGCGTGTATCGCTACGAGAAATCGGGCGTCATCCACGGGTTGACGCGGGTGCGCGGACTCACCATGGACGACGCGCACATCTTCTGCGCACGCGAGCAGATGATGGACGAGCTCATCTCCCTGCTCGACTTCACGCTCGGTCTGCTTCGCGACTTCGGTCTCACCGACTTCTACCTGGAGCTGTCGACCCGACCCGAGCACAAGGCTGTCGGCACGGTGGAGGAGTGGGATGCGGCGACCAGTGCGCTGCGTCTTGCCGCTGAAGGCCGCAACCTGGAGCTGGTGCTTGACGAGGGTGGCGGCGCGTTTTACGGCCCGAAGATCTCAGTGCAGGCCCGGGACGCGATCGGGCGGACGTGGCAGATGTCGACGATCCAGGTCGACTTCCAGTTCCCGCAGCGCTTCGATCTGCACTTCATCGATGACACGGGTGCTGAGCAGCAGCCGATCATGATCCACCGCGCCCTGTTCGGATCCATTGAACGCTTCTTCGGCATCCTGCTCGAGCACTACGCGGGTCACTTCCCGCTCTGGCTCGCGCCGGTGCAGTGCGCGATCATTCCCGTCCAGGACGACAGCGAGGAGGTGATGGCATACATCAGAAACCTCGCAGCCGGCATGCGCGAGCGTGGACTGCGCGCCTCCATCGATGAACGTCATGGCGAGCGGATGCAGGCACGCGTGCGCGATGCGGAGCTGAAGCGCATTCCCTACGTGGTGGTCATCGGCAAACGCGACGTCGAACGTGGTGACGGGGTGGTGCGCGTGCGCGACGTGCGCCGCAACCTGCAGGAGGATGTCTCGACGGGCACGCTGATCGACCGCCTGGTCGCCGAGGTGAGCGAGCGGCGTCCCGAGTGAGACGGGCCCGGCCGCAGAAGGCGCCGGTCACTTTCACGACCCACGCGCCGCTCCGGGGCGAGGCCAAGCTGCGCGCCGCGCTGTCCGGCTTCGACGTCCGCGTGGCCGGCAGAGTCTGCCTCGACCTCGGCGCTGCGGCTGGTGGCTTCACGCGGGTCCTGCTCGAAGCTGGCGCCACACGGGTCTACGCGGTTGATGCCGGGTTCGGTCAGCTGCTCGGATCGCTCCGCCAGGATCCGCGCGTCGTCAACCTGGAGGCCACCAACGTGGCCACCCTGGATGCGCGACTTGTGCCGGAGCCGATCGAGGTCGTGACCATCGACGTCTCGTATCTCGCCCTGGCCGCCGCGGTTGCCCAGCTGGACCGCATCACCATCGCGCCAGACGCAGATCTCATCGGTCTGGTCAAGCCGATGTTTGAGCTGCGCCTCGCCTCCGCGCCGACCGACCCGATGATCGTCAATGCGGCGACCGAGCGTGCCAGCGCGGGCATCGCCGAAGCCGGCTGGGAGGTCGTGGGTGCTTTGCCGTCACCCGTGCTCGGCGGGCGAGGGGCTGTCGAGGCCCTGGTGCATGCCCGCCGATCACCATGAGGTGGGGGGAAGTTTGGCCTTCCCGCGCGCGTGCTATATTCAGCGGCCGACGCCCGTGACGGGCGCCGCAAAGCAGGACCGCCAGGTACGGCCCTCACCTTCCGGGCTTGCCTTGAAGGTCCAGCACCCGAGCCCTGGATAGCGGAACCGCTGTCCAGTTTTTTATATCCACAAGGAGGCCGCGCCGATCGCATTCCGAGAGCTCAGGGTCAATGACCAGATCCGCATCCCCACCGTCCGCCTGTTCGACGACACCTCCGGCGAGCAGTTGGGGATCGTGACCATCGAGCGAGCACGAGAGCTCGCAGCCCAACGCGAACTGGACCTGGTCGAGGTGGCCCCCCAGGCCCAACCGCCGGTGTGCCGTCTCATGGACTACGGGCGCTTCAAGTTCGAAGCCCTGAAGAAAGAGAAGGAAAGCCGCAAAGAGCACAACACGATCAACGTCAAGGAGATGAAGCTGCGTCCGAAGATCTCGGAGCACGACTTCCAGACCAAGTTCGGGTCGGTTCGTCACTTCCTCCACGACGGCGACAAGGTCAAGCTCACGATCATGTTTCGCGGACGCGAGATGGTGCACCAGGAGTACGGACGCAAGCTGCTCGACCGGATGGCCGAGGAACTGAAAGAGGTGGCGATCATCGAGCGGACTCCACTCGTCGAGGGCCGCAACATGATCATGATCATGAGCCCGCTCAACAAGAAGCACGCAAAAGGCGACCAGCACAGCAATGACCGGCGTCCGACGCAGGAAGTGGAGCTGACCGTCACCGTTCCGGAGCAAGAACCCGGCGAAGACGCCGGCGCCGAATCAGGGAGTACCGACGACCATGCCGAAGATACGAACCCATAGGGGGACCGCCAAGCGGCTCCGCGTCACCTCGACCGGAAAGGTGATGCGGCGCAAGGCGTTTCGCTCGCACCTGCTCGAGCACAAGAGCGCCAAGCGCAAGCGGCAATACCGGACGCAACACGAGGTGTCACCGTCGGACCGCCGCAAGGTGATCCGGCTTGCACCCTACCTTTAGGAGAGCGACATGGCCAGAGTGAAGCGTGGGGTGACGGCCAAGGCTCGCCACCGNNGAGATGGCGGAGGGGATGCAGGGAGCCCGTCACCGGCTCTACAAGAACGCCAACGAGGCGGTCATGCATTCGCTCGCCTATGCGTACCGCGACCGTAAGCAGCGGAAAGGCGACATGCGCGGTCTGTGGATCGCGCGCATCAACGCCGCGGCGCGGCAGAACGGTCTCGCGTACAACCAGTTCATGCACGGGCTCAAGGAGGCCGGCGTGGAGGTGAACCGCAAGATGCTCGCCGATATCGCGGTCAAGGACTCGGGCTCCTTTCAGCAGCTCGTCGAAGTCGCGCGGGGCGCTCTCACCAAGGCGTGACCGCCGACCTCCACAGCGTGGCGGCGGATGCCCTCGAGGCTGTCGCCGCTGCACCGGACCTCGCCGCGCTCGACGCGGTGCGGACCAGGTACCTCGGACGGGGTGACGGTGAGCTGACCTCGTTCCGGCGTGGTCTCGGGAAGATTCCCGACCCCGACGGGCGCCGTCAGATGGGCCAGATGGTCAATGAGCTCGTCCAGCGCGTCGGCGATGCCCTCGACGAGCGCCAGCGCAGCATCGAGCGCGCAGCTCGGTCACAGAACATCGGAGCGGAGGCGCTCGACCTCACTCGCCCCGCGGCCCCGTTGCGGCGCGGGCGCCTGAGCCCGGTGACGCTCGCCGCCCGCGAGATGCGAAGGATCTTCGGGCAGCTCGGCTTCGAGGCCATTGACGGTCCGGAGGTGGAGTACGACCGCTACAACTTCACGCTGGTCAATCAACCGCCGGGCCATCCGGCGCGCGATTCGCAGGACACGTTCTACATCGATGATTCGCGGCTGCTGCGGACCCACACCTCGCCGGTGCAGATCCGCAGCATGCTCATTCGCGGCGCGCCCCAGCGGGTGATCGTCCCGGGCAAGACATACCGGCGCGATCACGACGCAACCCACATGCCGATGTTTCATCAGGTCGAGGGCCTCTGCATCGACGAGGGGATCGCGGTGAGTGATCTCAAGGGCACGCTCGAATACTTCGCCCGATCGTTCTTCGGCGCCGGTTCGGCGTTGCAGTGGCGCCCACATCACTTCCCGTTCACCGAGCCGTCGTTGGAGCTCGAGCTGGCGTGCGTCGTGTGTCACGGCTCCGGCTGCAGCGTGTGCAAGTACAGCGGCTGGCTCGAGCTCCTGGGCAGCGGCATGGTCCATCCACAGGTGCTTCGAAACGGCGGGGTGGACCCCGATCGATACTCGGGCTTTGCGTTCGGCATGGGTATCGAGCGCGCGGCAATGCTTGCCTGGGGCATCCCCGACATGCGCCTGCTCTATGACAACGACGTTCGCTTCCTCGTCCCCGAGGTGGTGACCGACGCCCTGCCCGAGCGCCCCGTGCTGTGAAATTCTCGCTGCGCTGGTTGCGCGACTACGCGACCCTCGATGCGCCGGTCGCCACCATCGTCAAAGCGCTGGTCGACACCGGGACTGAGGTGGGCAGCGTCGAGCTCGGCGGCGAGGGGCTCGTGGTCGCGAGGATCACATCGGTTGCCCCGGTTCCGGGCTCGTCGCACCTGCAGTTCGCGGACCTCGACCTCGGTCGGGAGGTACCGGCGTCCCTCGCAGCGTTCACGGTCGTCCCCGGGACGGTGCGGGTGTTGACCGGGGCGCCGAACGTCAAGGCCGGCGACCTCGTTCCCTACGCGCCGCCGGGAACGCGTCCGCCGGCGATGGACGAGCGCCTTGGCGTGAAGACCATCCGCGGGCACAAATCCCCGGGAATGCTGTGCTCAGCGATCGAGCTCGGGGTGGGGGAGGACGCCGACGGGATCCTCATGCTCGACGAGGGGATACCGGGCCAGGCGCTCGCCGAGGTCCTGACCCTCGACACGGTCCTCGACCTCGACGTGACCACCAACCGCCCGGATTGCCTCTGCCATGTCGGCATCGCGCGAGAGCTCGCGGCCGCGCTCGGAGAAGCGCTCAATGAGCCCCCGGCGACGATACCGGACGAGCTCATGTCGGCAACCTCGGCCGAATTGCGCGCCCAGGTCCGGATCGAGGACCCGGGGGGCTGCCCGCGATTCGCTGCTCGTGTGATCGAGGGCGTCGCCGTCGGCCCATCGCCGGCATGGCTGCGCCAGCGACTCCGCGCCGTCGGACTGCGACCGATCAACAACATCGTCGACGTCACCAACTTTGTGCTCCACGAGCTTGGTCAGCCGCTCCACGCGTTCGATCTCGATCGATTCGTCGAGGCGGGCGGCAGCAAGCTCGCCGACGTCGTGGTCCGCCGGGCCGCGCCCGGGACACACCTCGGCGATCTCCTGGGCACCGACCGCGAGCTGACCGCGGAGGACCTGGTGGTGTGCTCCGGGGAGACACCCGCCAGCATCGCGGGCGTCATCGGGGGCGGCTCCACAGCGGTGACGGATGCGACCCGGGCGGTGCTGCTCGAGGCCGCGAACTGGGACGGGCCCACCATCCGCGCCACGTCGAAGCGGCTCGGCCTGCGCACCGACGCTTCGACGCTGTTCGAGAAGGGATTGAGCGATCGCCTCCCGCCGGTGGCGCTCGATCGCGCCGCCGCCCTGATCGCGGAGCTTTCAGGGGGCCACGTCCTGAGTGGAACCATCGATGAGTGGCCGAGGCCGCTGCCGGAGCTCGGCCCGATCGCATTGACGGCGCGCCTCACCGGCGACCTGCTCGGCATCCCAATCGACGCGACCGAGATCGCCACGATCCTGGCGCAACTCGCATTCGCAGTCGAGCAGGACGGCGGCACCCTCACGGTGATGCCCCCGTACTTCCGCCGCGACGTGTCCCTGCCGCAGGACCTCGTCGAGGAGGTGGGCCGGATGATCGGGTACTCCCGTGTGCCCAGCACCCTCCCGGGCCGGCGCGTCGAGGTGACCACCACGGCGTCGCCCCCGCCGCTCGAGGACGCCATCCGAGATGCGTGTGTCGGGGCCGGCTTCGATGAGGCGATCACACTGTCGTTCGTCGGGCCGCTCGACGCGGCGACCCTGCCCGGTCTGGGGCGCGGCCGGAAACCCATCCCGCTGCGCAACCCGCTGAGCGATGAATGGAGCGTGATGCGCACCTCGCAGCTCCCCAGGCTGTGCGGTGCGCTTGCAGCCAACGTCAATCGTGGCACCGCGGACGTGACGCTCTTCGAGCTGGGCAGGGCCTTCTGGGAGGGCGAGCGGGTTGGGCTTCCGCCCGGCTCGACGGCCGATGGCGCCGACCTCGCACTTCCCCCACTGCCCCTCGAGCCGCTGCTGCTCAGCCTCGCGCTGCATGTGTCCAGCGGGTCTGCGGAGGACGCCGCGCGCGGACTTCGACTCGTGCAGTCGGTGTTCGACCGCGTCACGGAAGACCTGGCAGGCGCACGGCTACGCGCCGAACCCTCGGAGGAAGTCGGGCTCCATCCCGGGCGGAGCGCGGCTCTCGGCGTGGCTGGCGACACCGTGGGCGTCCTGGGCGAGCTCTCGTTCGAGACCGCCGCCGCATTCGAGATCCGAGGACGGGTCGCGGTCGGGGAATTGCGCATCGACGCGATCGCCCCATCGCCCCCTCGATCGCTCCGCTACGCGCAGCCGCCTCGCTTCCCTGCGATCGTCCAGGACCTCGCGGTCACGGTCGCCGCTGATCGGCACGCCGGCGATGCCATGGACGCGATAGAGGAGGCGCATGAGCCATTGCTCGAGCGGGCGGAGCTCTACGACGAATATCGCGGTGGCAGCCTGGCCGCCGGCCGGAAGGGCTGGACGTTCCGGCTGACCTTCCGGGCGCCGGACCGTACCCTCACCGGCGAGGAGGCACAACGAGCCCAGGACGCGATTGCCACGGCGCTGGCGCAGCGATGCGACGCGGAGATTCGCCGGTAACCGAGCCGCTGCGCGAGTGGTTCGCTCGCCCGACTGAGCAGGTCGCCCGCGACCTGATCGGCTGCACGCTCGCGGTCGATGCGGGAACGTCGAGCGCGGTCATCGCCAGGATCGTCGAGACCGAGGCCTACCTCGGCACCAGCGACCCGGCTTCACATGCGTTCCGTGGTCCAACGCCGCGGTCGCGCCTCATGTTCGGCCCCGCGGGGCACCTCTACGTGTACTTCACGTACGGCATGCACCACTGCGCGAACGTCGTGACCGAGATGGACGGAGTCGCCGGCGCGGTCCTTCTGCGTGCAGCTGCCGTGGAGGGGGGTGAGGCTGCGGTGATGGCTCGCCGCGGCGATGGGGCGACGGGCGCAGGGTTGCTTCGCGGTCCCGGGAACCTCTGTCGCGGACTGGGGATCACGCGTGCCGACAACGGCATCGATCTGCTCGAGCCCGCGTCACGTGTCCACCTCGATCGACGCGAGTCCACGCCCCCCATCGCCATCGGCACACGCGTCGGGCTGCGCCACGCCACCGACCGGCTGTTGCGTTTCAGCTGGCTCGGCGACCCGGCAGTCTCGCGCCCTGTCCCTCGCGATCGCGGTGAGACGAACTGACCAGCAGACAAGAGAAAGGGGCCGGACTCAGCCGGCCCCTTTCGAATGCACCGTTTTGATACGGCAGCCCGGTAGAAATTCCCGGGCCTGTTCTTGACACCGAAACCGGTGCCGGGTTCGGGTAACGCCCGGTACGAACTCCAAGCCCGCACATCGCGCACTCGCCACTTTTTCAGGCCATCCCGGGGGACGCCGATTGCCCAGCGACCTCGACGGGGGCGCCGTGGTTGCGCGGTCTGGGGGCCCGTCAGCCGGGCCTCAACCCTCCGCTCGGCCGTGCCGGAAACGCTGCCAGACGGTTCTCAACATTGGTATGGCTACCTCCGTCTGATTGCCGATGCTTCCTCTAACGATAGACCTGTCGCCCGCTGACCACAAGGACCGCGAGGCCTAGACTGGGCTCCGGGCTGCGCTAGAATCGGAACGCCTGTTCGTCTCGGAGGATCCATGTCCGGTCACAGCAAGTGGGCTGGAATCAAGCACAAGAAGGCAATCGTCGATGCCCGTCGCGGCCAGGTCTTCACCAAGGTCACGCGCGAGTTGACCGTTGCCGCACGCGAGGGGGGCCCCGATGTCGAGGGCAATTTCCGGTTGCGCCTGGCGATGCAGAAGGCCCGCGAGGTGAACATGCCCGCCGACAACATCGAGCGCGCGATCCAGCGCGGTGCCGGGGGCAAGGATGGCGTGCAGCTCGAAGAGGTTCGCTACGAGGGATACGGTCCGCACGGCGTCGCGGTGATGGTCGACACGCTGACCGACAATCGCAACCGCACGGTCGCGGGCATCCGCAACGCCTTCACCCGCTCGGGCGGCGCGCTCGGTGAGGCGAACAGCGTCGCCTGGATGTTCAACCAGCAGGGCGTCATCGTCATCGAGGCAGGCAAACGCGATCCCGAGGAGCTTGCGCTCGAATTGCTCGATGTCGTTGATGTCGGGGACGACGGTGACGTCA
>PNBE01000175.1:420-14273 GCA_003135895.1 Candidatus Dormiibacterota bacterium | reverse complement strand
TCGCAGGCACGCCAGGTCCTCCGGCTGCTCGACGGGCTCGAGGAGCATGACGACGTCCAGCAGGTCTACGCCAACGTCGAGATACCGGACGACGTCCTTGACGCTGTCAGCTGACCACTGCACCGTCGGACGCGGATGAGGGTCCTCGGGGTCGACCCGGGGCTGGCGCGCACCGGCGTGGCGATCGTCGACGGCACACCCGGACATCTGGTGCTCCTGCATGCGGCCTGCATCGAGACCGTGCCGCAGACCAGTGAAGCCGTCCGGCTCGCGATCCTCTTCGACCTCGTCGTCGACGCGTGCACGTCACTGCGACCAGAGGTTGCGGCAGTGGAGGAGTTGTTCTTCTCAACCAACCGGCGCACCGCGATGCGTGTCAGCGAAGCTCGCGGGGTCGTCCTCTGTGCGCTCGCCCGCGAGGGCGTCGCCATCGCCGAGTACACACCGACGCAGGTGAAAGAAGCCGTGTGTGGATACGGTGCGGCGCGCAAGCCGCAGGTGGCGCGCATGGTCGCGAATCTGCTTGGGGTACCTGATATTCCGGGACATGACGACGTCGCCGACGCGTGTGCGGTGGCGGTATGCCATCACCATCGCGGGCGCCTCGGTGCGCTGGCGCCTCGAGTGCGAAATCACCGCGAGACTGCGCTCGATGTCGCGGTGAGCCGTGCGCGCGCCACGCTCCTGCGCAGCGCTCCATGATCGCGCTCATCCGCGGGGAGCTCGTGCAGCTCGGCGACGACCACGTCGTGGTCGACACGGGCGGCGTCGGCTACGAGGTGTTCTGCCATCTGCGCACCATTGCCACGCTGCACACCTCGCGCGACGCGGAGGTGACCCTCCACGTGCACACGAGCGTCAGCGCAGACGCGATCCGACTCTACGGTTTCGTCACCAACGACGAGCTGCGACTCTTCCGCCTGCTCATCGGCGTCGAGCGCATCGGCCCCAAGGCGGCGCTCGGGATCCTCGGACGTGCTGAACTTCCCACCCTCGTCCGTGCCATCGCGGAGGGCGATATCGCGCTCGTCGCCACGGTCCCGGGCATCGGACGCAAGACCGCCGAGCGCGTGATCCTCGAGTTGCGCGACAAGGTCGGCTCTCTCGAACCACCGGGGACGCATCACCCCGCCGCAACTGGCGAGAACGAGGCAGTCGCCGCGGCGATTGCGGGGCTGGTCGGTCTCGGGTTCCGTGAGACCGAGGCGCGCAACGCCGTCGCCGCGATCGCCGCCGGCGGCGATGGACACGACGTCGCCGACTTGGTCGGTGCGGCGCTCCGCCGGCTCGACACCGCCGGGGTCGGCCGGTGACCGACGAGCGCGTGGTCAGCCCCGACGAGCTCGAGGCGGAGCGAGTCGCCGACACCGCGCTGCGGCCGCGCACCCTCGACGACTTCGTCGGCCAGGCAGCGATCAAGAACCAGGTCCGCATCCTCGTTGAGGCAGCCCGTCAGCGCGGCGACGCGCTCGACCATGTGCTCCTCTACGGCCCACCGGGACTCGGCAAGACCACCCTCGCGCAAATCATCGCCGTTGAGATGGGCGTGAACATCCGCCTGACGAGCGGGCCCGCGCTCGAACACCAAGGCATGCTCGCGTCGATCCTCACCAGTCTCGAGGAGCGCGACGTCTTTTTCATCGACGAGGTGCACCGCCTCAACCGCGCGGTGGAGGAGGCGCTCTATCCGGCGATGGAGGACCTCGCCTTCGACTTCGTCGCCGGCAAGGGAGCCGGCGCGCAAACGCTCCGGCTGACGCTCAACCGGTTCACGGTCATCGCCGCCACGACGCGGGCTGGCGCCCTCGGTGCGCCGCTGCGCGACCGTTTCGGGGTCACCTTCCGGCTCGACTTCTATGACACCGACGACCTCGTCGCCATCGCCAACCGTTCCGCACGTCTGCTCGGCATCGACCTCGATCCGGAGGGTGCGGAGATGATTGCCCGGCGGTCTCGCGGGACCCCGCGGATCGTCAATCGGCTGCTCCGGCGTGCTCGTGACTACGCTCAGGTGCGCGCTGCCGGCCGTATCGACGTCGACGTCGCCGCTGCCGCGCTCGATGTCCTGGGCATCGATTCGATCGGACTCGACGAGCTGGACCGCCGAGTGCTGGGCGTGCTCTGCGGAACGCTCAGCGGCCATGCGGTCGGAGTGCAGACGATCGCGGTCAGCGTCCAGGAGGACCCGGACACGATCGAAGACGTCGTCGAGCCGTTCCTCATCCGCCGTGGGCTGCTGGCGCGCACGCTGCGCGGCCGCCTCGCGACCGCCGGTGCCTATCAACATCTCGGCCTGACCGTCCCAGCCGGCGCCCCCGGGGCGGCGGAGGCGCAGACCGCGCTCTTCGAGCGTTGAGGTCCACCGACTTCGACTACCCGCTCCCGGCGGAGCGGATCGCGCAGGAGCCGCTCGCCGAGCGCGATGCTTCCCGTCTGCTCTCCGTGGCTCCCGACGGCCGCATCGAGGACAGGTGGTTCCGCGAGCTGCCGGCGCTGCTCCGTCGCGGCGACCTCCTGGTCGTCAATGACACGCGAGTCCGCAGAGCCAGGCTCAAGGGTGTCGACGGCTCCGGCCGGGACATCGAGCTCCTCGTCCTCGCTCGCAAGGACAGCGGCGACTACCAATGCCTCGCGCGCCCTGCCCGTCTGGCCACGCCGGGAGCCGTGGTCCGGATCGGCGCCGACCTCCGAGCCACCGTGGTCGCGGTGTCGGCGATGCACCGAGGTGGGCGCAGCGTCGCCTTCGACGCCGAGGACCCCGACAGCGCCATCGAGCGCGCCGGAGTGGCGCCGTTGCCACCATACATTCACTCGGATCTGCGGGACCCCGAGCGCTACCAGACCACCTACGCGACCGGCCATCCCGGCTCGGCCGCAGCGCCGACGGCCGGACTGCATTTCACCGCGCCGGTGATCGAGCGACTGCACGATGCGGGCGTCGGATGGGCCACGTTGCGCCTCGATGTCGGGCTCGCCACGTTCGCCCCCATCCGCACCGAACGTGTCGAGGACCACCCGATGCACGAGGAGCGGTACGTGCTGCCCGTGGCCACTGCCGAGGCAATCGAGCAGACCCACCGAGACGGCGGACGCGTCGTCGCCGTCGGGACCACGGTGATCCGTGTGCTCGAGACCTGCGCGCGGGACGGCGGCGAGCTTCGGGCGGGGGCCGGCTCCACCAGCCTGTTCATCCATCCCGGCCATCGCTTCCGCGCCGTCGACGGGTTACTGACCAACTTTCATCAGCCACGTTCGTCGCTGCTCGTGCTGCTCGCCGCATTCATCGGAGACGATCGATGGCGGAGTGCCTACGCGCACGCGCTCAGCGGCGACTACCGATTCCTCTCGCTGGGCGACTGCATGCTCTGCTGGCGCGGGCAGTGACCACCGCCTTCGCGACCGAGGCGGTCGACGGCGACGCGCGAACCGGAACCCTGACAACGGCACACGGCCCGGTCCGCACTCCGGCCTTCATGCCGGTCGGCACGCATGCCACGGTGAAGGCGTTGCATCCCGACGAGGTGCTCGCCACCGGCGTGGACATCCTGCTCTGCAACGCGTATCACCTCGCGCTGCGACCCGGCATCGACCTCATCGAACGGGCGGGCGGACTCCACGCGTTCATGGGCTGGGACCACCCGATCCTCACAGATAGCGGCGGCTACCAGCTGGTGAGCCTGGCCGAGGTCGCGACGGTCGATGACGACGGCGCCATCTTCGTGTCTCCCTACGATGGCTCGAGGCTGCGGGTCACCCCGGAGGACGCGGTGGGCTACCAGGCGCGGCTCGGCGCCGACGTGCTCATGTGCCTCGACCATCCGGTCGCGTACGGCACCGCGGCGGAGATCGCGCGGGAGGCAACCGAGCGAACCCACCGCTGGGCGGAGCGGTGCCGTGCGGCCCACCCGGGCGACGGCTGGCTGCTCTTCGGCATCGCCCAGGGAGGGTTCGACGCAGTGGCGCGGCGGGAATCGGCGCGATTCGTCTCCGGTCTCGACTTCGACGGCGTGGCCATCGGCGGCCTCGCGGTGGGGGAGCCAGTCGAGACCATGCTTGCCATGACCGAGGCGAGCGTTGCCGAGCTTGCGGCCGACCGGGCTCGCTATTTCATGGGCCTCGGGACCGATTCGGAGCTGCTCGCCGCGATCGCGCTCGGGCTGGACATGTTCGACTGCGTGGTCCCGACGCGGCTGGCGCGCAACGGCACCGCGCTGACCCCCGGCGGACGCCTCTCCCTGCGCAACGCCGCCGCCAGGGAGGACCTCGGCCCGATCGACCCCGGCTGCCCCTGCGTCGCATGCACCGGCTTCACGCGCGCCTACCTCCGCCACCTCTTCCAGTCAGGCGAGATCCTCGCGCACCGTCTGGTCAGCCTCCACAACATCACCCACCTGGCGAGGCTGATGGACGGAGCCCGGTCGGCGATCCGGGATGGTCGGTTCGCCGAATTCCGCGCCGAGCGAGATGGCCGGCTCCTCGCGACGCCCCGGTAGACTGGAGTACAGGTGTTCAGGATCACGCGTTTCCGCCTGGCCGTCGTCCTCCTCGTGGTGGTCGGCGCCTTCTTCATTGACGGCTACAGCCTCATCTACCGCTACCTGGTCGTCCACCAGCCCCTCGGCCAGACGTTGACGTCTGCGCCCACGTTCCTGGGCCGCCCCCTGTACATCCACAGGGGCCTCGACCTCCAGGGCGGGACCGAGCTGACCATAGAGATCTGCCACGGCCTCGACAACCCGAACGCCGACTGCCGCAACGGCCCCCCACGTGGCGCCACGCTGCAGGAGGCCCAACAGGCCACCATCCCGATCCTCGACCTCCGCGTCAACTCGCTCGGCGTCTCCGAAGCAAGCGTCCAGGCGCAGGGCAACGATCAGATCCTGGTGCAGCTCCCGGGCGTCAGCCTCCAGCAGGCAATCGACACCATCGGCAAGACGCAGCGGCTCTACTTCGCCACGCCCGTCCCGGGCACTCCCGATGTCAAGAGCGCGACGTTCATCAACGATCAGCAGGGTCACTACGACCCGGCGCAGTTTGCCAACACCGCGTTCTACCCATCCGGCTACCACTGGAAGGTCGACAACAGCATCGACGCGACCGACGTCAACTCGGCCACGGTGGGCACCGATGCGAATACGGGCGCGATCACGGTCAACATCAACTTCAACGGGGCCGGCGCGAGTGAGTGGTCGAAGATCACCAACGCCGCCTTCACCGTCTACTCGTCGAATCCGACCAGCCCCCTCGCGCAGATCGCGATCTTCCTGGACAACGACGTCCTGACCGCCCCCGTGGTCACGGGCGGCGGCCAGAGCAACCAGACGCAGATCACCGGCAACTTCACCTCGGATTCGGCGACCCAGCTCGCCAGCCTGATCAGCTCCGGCGCGCTGCCCGCGGAGATCACGACGGTTGCCAGCACGACGGTGAGCGCGACGCTCGGACAGCAATCGGTGACGCTCAGCCTGATCGCGGGCGCGATCGGGCTGCTGATCGTGGTGATCTTCATGATCGGCTACTACCGGTTCCCTGGCCTGCTCGCAACCATCGCGCTGTTCGTCTACGCGGCGATCGTGCTGGCGCTGTTCAAGGTGATCCCGGTGACGCTGTCGCTCGCGGGACTGGCGGGCTTCGTCCTGAGCGTCGGTATGGCGGTCGACGCCAACGTGCTGATCTTCGAACGTACTCGTGACGAATTACGCCACGGGCGGAGTGTGCCCCTGGCGGTGGAGACGGGCTTCCGACGGGCATTTCCGGCCATTCGTGACAGCAACATCTCCACGCTGATCACCTGCGCGATCCTCGCGTTCTTCGGTACCGACGTGATCCGCGGGTTCGCCATCACCCTGGCGATCGGCGTTATCGTGTCGTTCTTCACGGCGATCACGATCACGCGGTCGCTGTTCGCGTGGGTGCTCAACTGGAGGATCGGGCGCGACCCGAGGCTCTACACCGAGATCCACGAGGAGTTCACCGAGCATCCGCCTCGCGGCAGGTTCGACATCGTCAAGAACCGCAACTGGTTTTTCCTCGGATCGCTTGCCGTCATCATCCCGGGCATCCTCGCGATCCTGTTCTGGGGCTTCAACCTGGGCATCGACTTCAAGGGCGGCAGCGTCATCGACGTCGGGCTTGCGAAGCCCGCGACCCAGGCGCAGGTCGCCGCGGTCATGGACAAGGACTTCGCCAGCCTGCGACCACAGGTGCAGGCGGAGGGGACCACCGGCAACCAGGCCAGTCATTTCGCCGTCTCCACGCTGCCCTCGACCAGCGAGCAACTGCTGCAAATTCAGAACAGGCTGAACAGCAACTTCACGATCGCCACGAACGGCACCACCCACCAGCCGGACATCAGCGTTCAGCAGGTCGGGCCCACAATCGCGGCGAGCCTCGTGACCGGGGCGATCATCATGATCATCGTCTCCGCGGCCGCGATCGCGGTGTATCTCGCGTTCGCGTTCCGGCGACAACGAGCGATATCGCCGTGGCGGTTCAGCGCGTGCGCGTTCTTCAAGCTGCTTCATGACGTCTTCGTGCTGGCCGGGATCTGGGCGATCCTCGGACACTTCTCCAACTTGGGCCAGGTCGACTCGCTCTTCGTCACCGCGGTGCTGACGTCCGTGGCGTTCTCGATCCACGACACCATCGTCGTGTTCGACCGCGTCCGCGAGAACCTGCGCGTCGGTCCGCGGTTGACGTTCGACCAGGTGATCAACCTCTCGACCGTGCAGACCATGACGCGGTCGCTGAACACCTCGCTCACCGTCGTGTTCGTGCTCCTGTCGCTGGTGATCTTCGGTGGTGACTCGATCCGCGGGTTCGTCCTCGCGCTGTTGATCGGCATCGTCACCGGCACCTACAGCTCGATCTTCAACGCCAGCACGCTGCTGGTCGCCTGGGAAAAGGCTCGCGGCTCGAGGACGGTCGCACCACCCGCCGGCAGGAGACGGGTCGCCGCCCGGACTGCGTAGGTCGCACCCGCCCCCAGGGGCACCACACATATGAACACCGACGACGTCTCCGGCATTGCCTCACTGCTGCGTCCGTCCTTCGCCCACCTCGGGATCGACCTTGTCGACGTGCAGTGGTCGGGCCGCGGGCGCGGTGCGGTGCTTCGCCTGGTCATCGACCGCGCCGAGGGCGGCGTCACTCTGGACGACTGCGAACGCGCCTCCAACACCGCCTCCGCTGTGCTCGACGTGAATGATCCGATCGATCACCCCTACCGTCTCGAGGTGAGCTCGCCCGGCGCCGAGCGTCCGATTCGCCGCGCCGAGGAGTGGCCCGCGGCCGTGGGCCGGCGCATCAACGTCCGCCTGCGCGAGGGTGAGGGGGAACTGGTGCTGGAGGGCAAGCTCGTCTCGATCGCCGGCGACCAGGCTGAGATCGAGGTTCGAGATCGCAGGACGACCCGTGCCGTCGCCTTCTCGCTCGAAGCGGTGGTGGCGGCCCGGATCGTCGTCGACATCTGATGCCCGGGCCGGCCGTGACCNNGTCCGGGCTCGGGTGAACCTGGAGTCGGGAACCTTCATCGTCTACAAGGTCGGCGACGACGGCGACGAGCAGCCTGTCAAGGTGGACGTCCCGGATTTCCCCAGGCAGGCCGCCGCGGCCGCGCGCACCGCGGTCGCTGAGCGCCTCGCCAGCGTCGAGCAGCGCCGGATCCTCGGCGAGGGCTCGAGCCAGCGCGGCGGGCTTCGCGACGCGATCGTGGAGCGACGCATGGGATCGATCTGGTACCTCGATGCGGCCGGTGTCCCGGGCATGCTCCCCCCCGAGGAACAGATCCCCGGCGAACGGCTGGCCCTCAGGGACCACATCAAAGTGGTCATCGTCGAGGGCCGGCGCAAGGGACCCGACGCCGTTGTGGTGGTTTCGCGATCCCATCCGCAGCTGGTCCAGCGCCTCATGGAGCAGGAGGTGCCGGAGCTGCAGACCGGGCAGGTCGTGATCCGCGCGATCGCCCGCGACCCCGGGCGCCGCACCAAGGTTGCCGTCGATGCACCCGAGGGCGACGTGGACCCCCAGGGGGCTTGCATCGGTAGAAATGGGGTGCGCCAGCGGGCGGTGACCTCCGAGCTCGGCGAGGAGCAGGTGCAGATCGTCGCCTGGTCCGCCGACCCGGCGAAGTTCGTCATGAACTCGCTCATCCCCGCAGTCGCCCGCGGAGTCGAGCTCGACACCGAATCCAGAACCGCCCACATCTCGGTGGCCTCGGACCAGCTCTCGCTGGCAATCGGGCGGGGCGGCGAGAACGCGCGCCTCGCTGCCCGGCTGACCGGGTGGAGGATCGACATCCGAGGCGACGACCCCCAGGACGACGCGCCCGGCGAGGGCCGACCGGAGTGACGACGTCGACACCGCTCCGGACCTGCGCCGGTTGCCGGAAGGTGCGTCCCAAGCAGGAGCTGGTCCGGCTGGCGGTCATCGTTGCCTCCGGGAGGGTTACTCTTGACCCGTCTGGCCGCTGTCCCGGCCGGGGCGCGTATCTCTGCCGGGAAACGGGTATCACCTGTCTGCGCCAGTCACGGCGGCACCGATCTCTGGCGCGCTCGCTACGGGTCGGGGATGATGTAATCGACGAGCCCACCCTCGCCGCAGCGCTGCGGGAGTTCGTCACGGAGGAATCGACATAGCCACGGTCAAGAAAGTCACCCTGCCGGCAGGTCTCACGGTCGCTGAGCTCGCCGATCGCCTCGAGGTGTCGGGCCCACAGCTGATCAAGTACCTGATGAGCAATGGCGTCATGGCCACGCTCAACCAGACGGTGGACTTCGACACCGCGGCGCTCGCGGCGGATCACTTCGGCTTCGAAGCGGAGTCCGAGGATGCTGTCGCCCAGGCGGCCTCCGCCGCACCCGCCACGGGCCGGCGCCGCCACCCGTTGCTCGATGTGTCCGGTGCCGCACCCGGAACGCTGGTCCCACGGCCGCCGGTGGTGGCCGTCCTCGGCCACGTCGATCACGGCAAGACCTCGCTCCTCGACGCCGTGCGCAAGACCAAGGTCGCATCCGGCGAGGCGGGCGGCATCACCCAGGTGATCCGCGCGCACCAGGTCGAGCACAACGGCCGGCTGATCACGTTCATCGACACGCCGGGTCACGAGGCGTTCACCGCCATGCGCGCCCGGGGAGCGGACGTCACCGACGTCGCGATCCTCGTGGTCGCCGCCGACGACGGCGTTATGCCCCAGACTGAAGAGGCGATCCAGCACATCAGAGCGGCGGGTGTGCCGATCGTCGTCGCCATGAACAAGATCGACAAGGAAGGGATCAACCCGGATCGCGTGCTCCAGCAGCTCGCCGACCGCGAGGTCGTGGTCGAGGCGTTCGGCGGCGATGTCCCGGTGGTCCGCACCAGCGCCAAGACCGGCGAGGGCATCGACGACCTGCTCCAGAGCGTGCTCGACGTGGCCGACGTCTACGTCGAGCCCAAGGCAGATCCCAACGGCCGCGCGGTCGGCACCGTGATCGATTCCCACCTCGAGCGGGGCCGAGGCGCGATTGCGACCCTGGTCGTGCAGAACGGCACACTCCGGGTCGGGGACAACCTGGTCGCGGGGTCGGCGTTCGGCAAGGTACGTGCGCTGGTCGACGACAGCGGCAAGCGCATCAAGGAAGCCGGTCCGAGCACCCCGGTTGTGGTCACGGGCCTCTCCGAGGTCCTGATGGCCGGGGAGATCTTCGAGGTGGTCGAGACCGAGCGCGGCGCGCGCGCCAAGGCTGAGCAGCGTGGCTTCGCCGAGAAGCAGCGTCTCGCTCAGCCGGTGCGCCGGATCACGCTTGCGGACCTCGCCCAGAACATCTCGGAAGGCGAGATGAAGTCGCTCAACCTCGTGCTCAAGGCGGAGGCCAACGGCTCCCTCGAAGCCCTCCGCAGCCAGGTGACCAAGATCGAGGACCCGACGGTCAAGATCAAGGTCGTCGGCGAGGGCGTTGGCGCCGTCAGCGAGTCCGATGTCAACCTGGCCGCGGTCACCGACGCGATCGTGATCGGGTTCAACGTCCGTCCCGACGACCATGCCCGTGCCGCAGCCGAGGAGCAGGGCGTNNCAGCCGACCATGATCGAGGTCACCCAGGGCCGCGCCGAGGTCCGCCGCGTCTACCAGGTGGACGGCAAGCCGGCGATCGCGGGCTCCCATGTGCTTGACGGCAGGATCACGCGCAACGCGACCTGCCGAGTCCTGCGTGACTCGAAGGAGATCGCGCAGAGCCGGATCGAAGCGCTCAAGCGTTTCAAGGATGACGTCCGCGAGGTGACCCACGGCTACGACTGCGGTATCACCCTCGCCGACTTCAGCGATTTCCACGAGGGTGACATCCTCGAGGCGTTCACCATGGAGCAGCAGAACGCATGACGCTTCGCTCCGGGGCTCGCAGCCCGCGCCGCGAGCGGGTGGGCGAGCAGCTTCGTGAGGAGATCTCGAGCATGATGCTCACCGAGATCAAGGATCCGAGAGTCCGGCTGGCCTCGATCTCGCGAGTCAGGGTGAGCCCGGATCTTCGCGAGGCGTGGCTCGCCGTGAGCGCACTCGGCGACGACGCCGAGCGCCAGAAGGTCGTCGACGCCCTCGGACACGCCGAAGGGTTCCTTCGTGCTCAACTTGGCAGGCGGCTCGAGAACCTGCGGAGTATTCCCCGACTCCACTTCGAGCTCGATGAATCGATCGCCTACAGCGTGAGGGTGAGCACGCTCCTGAGAGATCTCGCCGGTGAACGTCCCGCCGAGGTGGTCGTGGAGGTTCCCGAGTGACTGTCGCCGCAGCCGCCGTCTGGCCTCGCCTCGAGGACGTCGTCGATCCGATCCGCAGGATCGTCGCCGACGCAGATCAGATCACCTGCCTCGCGCACAAGGATGCGGACGCCGACAGCCTTGGCTCCGCGCTCGGGTTCGCCCAGGCACTGCGTGCAAAGGGACGCATCATCCGCGTCGTGGTCCCCGAGCCGCTGCCGCGCTTGCTCGAGTACCTGCCCGGTTTCGAGATGGTCGAAACCGGTGGCGCCCCCCTCGGGGGCACGGTCTTCACCTTCGACTGCGCCACCCTGGGGCGGTTCGGCGAGCGTCGCGCCGAGGTCGAGCGCGCCGGCACCGTCGTGAACATCGACCATCACCTCAGCAATACCGGGTTCGGCACTATCAATCTCGTCGACGCGTCGGCAAGCGCGACCGGTCAGGTGATCTACCGCCTGCTCAGGGAGCTCGGCGCCCCGATCAGCCCGGCGGTCGCCACCGACCTCTACGCGGCGCTGTTCACCGATACGGGCGGCTTCCGCCACGAGAACACGACCGAGGCGTCGCTCCGGCTTGCGGCAGCACTGGTCGCCGCGGGAGCGGACCCCGGATGGGTCGCACTGAAGAGCTACAAGTCGCGCTCGCTGGCGCAGGTCCGCCTCGAGGGGATGGCCGTTGCCCAGATGCACTCGGAGATGGACGGCCGCCTGCTCTGGTCAGAGGTGACCGATCAGATGCTCGAGCAGGCCGGCGCCGACATGCAGGACTCCGAGGGCATCATCGACGCGCTGCAGAGCATCGCGACCATGCAGATCGCGATCCTTTTCAAGGAACACACAGCCGACCGCACCAAGATCAGCGTGCGCAGTCGCGATCCGATCGATGCGACCGACGTCTGCACGCCATTCGGAGGTGGAGGTCACCGGCGCGCCGCCGGCGCCGAGTTCGGGGACCCGCTTCCGGTCGCAGAGCGCAAGGTGCTCGAGGTGGCTCGCCGGTTGATCGACTCAGCGCGGTGACCGGCGTCGCCGCGCCGGGCGCCGGCCCACGCCCCGGGTCGGCGGTCGCGCGCAGAGGAGGCGTCCTCCCGCTCGACAAGCCCGCCGGCATCACGTCCTTCGACGCCATCCGGCAGGTTCGACGCATCCTGGGTGAGCGGCGGGTCGGCCATGCGGGAACGCTCGATCCCACGGCGACGGGTCTCCTCCCGATCTGCGTCGGACGCACCACTCGATTCGTCGACTACTTTCATGCCCAGCCCAAGACCTATCACTGCGTGGTCCGTCTCGGCGAGCGCAGTGATACCTGCGACACCGAGGGTGTGGTGGTCACCGGTGCTGACGCGAGTGGCGTCACCGCCGACCAGGTCCGCACCGAGCTGGTTCGCTTCCAGGGCGAGGTCCTGCAGATTCCCCCGATGCACTCGGCGGTCAGGCATGAGGGCCGGCATCTGTACGAGCTCGCGCGCGCCGGTGAGGAGGTCGTCCGCGAGGCGCGCCGCGTGACCATCCACTCGGCGGAGCTCGTCGATTTCCGGCCTGGTGCGGTCGCGGAGGCGGAGGTCGTGGTCGTCAGCGGCAAGGGCGTCTATATGCGAGTCCTCGCCTCCGACCTCGGCGACGCCCTCGGGACCGGTGGGCTGCTCGGCTGGCTGTCGCGGACGAGCTATGGGACCCTCATGCTCAGCTCGTCGGTCACCCTCGACCAGCTCGCCGCCATGGACGACCCCTGGGCGGCGCTCCTCCCGCCGGAGGTGGCGGTGGCCCACCTGCCGCTGGTCAATCTCGGACCGTCCCAGGTCCTGCAGATCCGGCGCGGCCAGTCGGTGTGGCTGCCCCGGTCGATCCTGCCCGACGTCGCCGGGGAGTGCCGGATGCACGATCCAACCGGTGAGCTGATCGGCATCGGTGAGCTCAACGGCGGACTGCTCCGGCCGACCAAGGTGCTGGCCGGCTGACATCGCGATGGAACTGCTCCATGAGTTCCCCGCGGGGGAGGCGGGCGGCCCAGGGTCGGTGGTGACGATCGGCAGCTTCGATGGCGTCCACATCGGACATCAGCGGCTGCTCCAGCGGGTTCGCTCGGCCGCCGCGCGCCGGGCAATGACCGCCGTCGCGGTCACCTTCGATCCCCATCCGCGCTGCGTGGTCGATCCATCCGGCTGCCCACCACTGCTCTGCAGCCTTGAAGCCCGAGTCGAGCTCCTCGGGCGGTGCGGCGCCGAGCGAGTGGTCGTCATCCCGTTCACGCGCGAATTGAGCACCTGGAGGGCGGATCGCTTCGCCGCCACGCTCACCGAGAGTCTCGGGATGCGCCTGCTCATCGTCGGGCCCGGGTTCGCCCTCGGGCGGGAACGCGAGGGCAACCTCGAGTTCCTCGGACTCCTGGGCGCGCGACGCGGCTTCCGGGTGGCCACGGTGGCGCCCTCGACGCGAGGCGGCAGACCGGTCTCGTCGGGGAGGATTCGCGCGGCGATCTCCGAGGGCGGCCTTTCCGAGGCCATCTCGATGCTCGGCCGCCCCTACGTCCTCGACGGTGTGGTGGAACGAGGTGAGGGTCGCGGCGCGGGACTTGGTGTGCCCACCGCCAACCTCGGAGTCGACCCGAGGCGGTGCATCCCGGCCGCAGGCGTGTACGCCGGCTGGCTCGACTTCGGCGACGGCTGGCGTCCCGCCGCGACTGGGATTGGCACCCGGCCCACGTTCGGCGGAGGAGCGGTGACCGTCGAGGCCCACGTCCTCGACTTCGACGGCGATCTCTACGGGCGGCGTGCGCGGCTCGCGCTGAGCCGGCGGATCCGCCGCGAGCGCGCGTTCACGTCGATTGCGGCGCTCACGGCGGCGATGGCCCGCGACATCGAGCGCACCCGCGACATCCTGCGGCGATCGTCGCCTCCCTCGTGACAGCTGCGGCATTCCTGGTGATGAACCCGGCCAGCGCCGGGGGCAGGACACACCGGAACTGGCCGGCGATCGCGAGGGCGCTGGGCTCGGCGGGGGTGCCCTTCGACCTGCATCGCACCGCCGCGGCGGGCGACGCCACCCAGGCGGTGCGTGCGGCCCTGGCCGGCGGGTATCGCACCGTCGTGGTGGTCGGCGGGGACGGCACCCTCAACGAGGTG
>PNBE01000175.1:0-378 GCA_003135895.1 Candidatus Dormiibacterota bacterium | reverse complement strand
TCGTCAACATCGCCGACTGCGGGATGGGGGGAGAGGTGGCGGCGCGCGTCAACCGGCGCGGACGCAAGAGAGGCGGCGCTCGCGGCAGCGCAATGTTCCTGGCCATATCCCTGTCGACGCTGCTGAGGTACGCATCGCGTGTTGCCCACATCGAGATCGATGGCATGCGCATCGATCGCGATGTGCGCAGCGTCGTCGTCGCCAACGGCCGGTATTTCGGCGGCGGCATGCGGGTCGCGCCCGGCGCCGAGCTCGATGACGGCCGGTTCGACGTGGTGATCATCGGTGAGACAGGACGAACACGTGCGCTCATCGGAATCCCGTCGCTGTATCGCGGTCGTCACGTCAGGCGGCCCGAGGTCGAGGTCCATCGCGCTC
>PNBE01000135.1:5356-37361 GCA_003135895.1 Candidatus Dormiibacterota bacterium | reverse complement strand
GAATCCCTCTCCCTCCGCCAAATCCCCTGAGTAGGGAATTTCGGTAGGAAGAGGGCCGCCTCGGAAAGGCGGCCCTCTTCGTTACCGTTGCAATGCGTGGTTACGGCCCGAGCAGCACGCTCGCTGTGTAGTCGTCCTCGTCATTGCCAAAGGCGCAGATCGCGTCGGGGTTACCGGGACAGCTCGTGGCCCCGGGGTTGCGCGTGTCCGTCCACGTGAAGTGCGCCGTGCTCCCGGACACGGCAAGGGTGTTGTAGTCGCCGTTGAACGTGCCCAGGAATTCCGCGGGTGGCGGCAGGGAGCTGGTGGTCACCCGGAGCACATGGGCTGCCCACGCGGCCGAATAGTCGCTTGCGCCCGAGGTCTCATCGGTGCCGTATTGGCGGTCGTAGAAGCCGGCCACGGCGACGCCGCTGCTAGTGAACCCGGTCCACTGCCAGAACTCGTCGGCCACGTGCTTCTGCGTGGCGGCGGTCGGTAGGGTGCGCGGATCCGTTCCGGCCGGGAACGTGGCTCCACCGTCAGTACTCGTTGCCCGAAGGATCTGGTTGTTGCAGACGGTCGTCGCACCGGTGTACAGCGGGTTGCCAAATCCACTGAACCCGTTGGGGACGCAGCCACCGCTCTCATTCGAGTTCTTGTTGATGTAGCTGCCGAAGTCGATGATCACATGGCTCGAGTTCGTCGGATCAACCGCCCCGGACGGATAGTTGGTGGCACGGAAGAAGCTGTTCTGGATGGAGCTTTTGTCCACCACGCACGAGCGGCCGGCGTCCTGGCCGGTGTAGGTGGCGCAATCGGGCAGATCATAGAAGTCCGAGACCTTGACGGGAGCCGAGAAGCTGACCCCGCCGTTGGTCGATTTGGCCAGCAGCACCTGGTACTGATTGCCGGTGCCGCTGAGGGGCTGGTTGTTGTAGTTGTCGTAGGCGACATACAGCGAGCCGTCGGAGCCAACGAAGGGATCGCTGAACTGATTTTCGTTGCAGGTTCCGTGCGCCGTCGCAACGCCGAACGTGTTCGTGCAGGCGGCGCTGGTGCCGCTGACGACCACCGGCGAGCTCCAGGTCTCGCCACCGTCAGCCGAGTGGACCTCGTAGATGTATGCGGAGCCATCCGTCGCAAACAGGGTCCAGGTGATGTAGAGCCGGTCCTGGAACGGGCTGCCGACGCGGTTGTCGATCGTGAAGAGCGGTTTGTCATGCAGAGCGACGCCGTTCGGGAAGGTGCCATTCGGCTCAAACGAGCTCACCGCCACGCGGCCGGGGAAGTCCCAGCTGGCGCCACCGTTGGCGGAGCGGAAGATGAGGACACCGCTGCTCACGTCGGGGTCCTGGGTTGTGCCCGCACCGCGGTTGAACACCTGGCATTGCAGGAACGCGGTTCCCTTGCTGTCGAACGCCACGGTGGTATCGCCACCAGCCTGCCAGTATTCCCGCGCATTGCTGCTGGCCGGGGTCAGCGATGAACCGCGAACGAAGAGCATCGGGGCGGTGGTGCCGTTCCACGTCTGCCCACCGTTGCGGCTGTAGTAGGAGCCGCAGTTGCCGTCACCCCGCATGTAGTCGTTGGCGGAGGCAATCACGTTCTTGGGGTTGGTCGGACTGACAGCAATGGCCGTCTCGTTCTGGGCCATGGAGCGTCCGTTCAGATCTGTGTCCGCGTAGTTGGTGCACGCCGTGTTCACCCGGACGTTGTTCCCGGAGTGGGTTTCGCAGCTGCCCGACGCGTTGGGGAAAATCGAACCCGCGGCTGCCGAGACCTGCCCGCCAACGTGGGCACCCGCAGCGCCACTCGCGATGTCGCTGCGCCCGCTCGACTTGGCGCCAGCGTGCCCGGCAGCTTGTGGACCAAGCGCGCCCAATGCGGTCAACGCCTGCTCCGAGGTGCCGGAGAGCAACCGCGTCTGCATGGCGCTCAGGTGGAGACCAGCCGCGCGCGCCACGGTTTGGGTCACGCTTCCCGAGATGCTGCCTCCCGACTGGATCGCGAGCACTCCCACCGCGAGCGGGAGCGCAGCGGCCAACGTGACCCAACGCCCTCTCTTGCCAGCCATGCCGACCTCCCTGAGCCGCGCGGGGCTCAAACCATCCAATCTCCTTTCATGGAGCGAACGAGCTATACGCTTCAGGGCTGTGCTTTGTCAACCAGCTTGTGTTTGAACTCGACCTTTGAGTTGCCGCGTCTATATCTTCTGACGCGCCTCGCGACCGATCGCACTCTGGTCTTGACGCCACAATCCCTTCCTGAACGGAGTTCCTGGCAGCGCGTCAGCGGCTCGTATCCTGGGCAGCCCTTCCTGATTGCAACCTCCGACCCTTGCTTGAGTGGCATATATCGCCACTCGGGATGCGCTTGGTGGAAGTGTTCACGACGCTGACCCGCGCTCGCCTTCCGGCACAGATCACATCGGCAGCCGCCCTCCCGATAACGGGCCCTCGTGCCGTGCTCGGCCGGCACGAGCGGAACGACCGGACTGCTGCCGTCCGGGTCGCCGAGGAGCTCGAAGCGAGCCTGATGCGCGTGGCAGTAGATCCTCGGCCAGCGTGGGGCGGTGTGGCAGTCCTCAACGCCGCACTTGGACGTCCGCGGCACGCTTGCGCCCGCCAGCTTCACGATCTGTCGAACCCGCTCTCGCGTGAGCCCACGGCTCAAGCCGATGCTCGCTAACGTCTCTCCGGTCTCATATCGGCCCACGATCTCGGCATTTCGCTCCTCAACGCTTTGTAACTGCGCGCGGGTGGTCGTTGCGATGGTTGTGGCACGAGGAGAATCCTGAGCCGCGTCGGTTGACGTGTCTAGCGGACCTTGTCATCACGATTTCCCCTGAGCGGCGGTCAGGTCGTTAGTCAGCCAGCGTGACCTCGAGCTCAGCGGACCCGATGGCCGCTCAACGCCCTAAGCCAGCTCCAACGCGTTCGAGCCAGCGTCGCTCGCTGCTGCGTTTGGGGTCTCAAGCCAGACCGCCTCAGCCCAGGCGAGGGTCCGCTAATGTCGCCAGAGGCCAGACCGACCGCGCGACCGTCAGCGAGGAACCGTGCGAGGCTACTCGTCGCGAGGCCGCTGGGCGATTATCAAGATATCGGCGACCTCGCCTTGCTCTTCCCAAATGTTCGTCTGCCGCGCCGCCCGAAACCTCGGGTCAGCCGACGCCCCGGCCGATGTTCGCCAGCGTTTCAGCGAGCGCTTGCTCCACCTGGTCGGCATCGTCCGCGCTCGTGGTCGACAGGTGGATCGTGACGGTCGAGCTTCCCGGCTCGGCGTCCGCGACCTGCAGCCAGCCGTGGTAGGCGCTGGTGCCGGGGCCACCCCACTCGATGCGCCTGGCGGCGGAGTCGGCCTGGAATCGAGCGTCACCCTCCTCATGCCTGCCCTCGACCTCTGCAGCGACGTGGAGCTCGNNGCGACGTACGCATATACGGTCGCCCCTGAGGCCGGAACGGTCTTGCTTCGCTCGTACTCAACCATGTGGGTCTCCTTGTTTCGCGAGGACAGCACATTCTAGGGCGCACCCGGCGAGCGGTAGGACGCGGGGGTCGTAAGGTTCTTCGTCGTGCTCCGCCGTACCGGCCCACAATGGGACTCCGCGCTACCGAAGGAGGAGCAGTCCGGGTGGGCCGGTCATGGCTCGTCGGTGTGACCCTCGGGCGCGACAAGCTGCGAAGGCGGTTTTGGAATTCCTCGACTTCATCGCCTCTAACCGAAGATGCTGACCGCCGGGGAGGAACAGGCGGCGCACGCCAGTATCCGCAAATGTCGCCAGGGGGTGGCTCACGATCCGCGGACAAAGCTCACTGTCGCCGCAGCCCTCTATCCCGGCCGGAGCCCGACGATCGCGAGGAACGCGAGCGTGAGGATATCGAAGAGTACGGCGACCAGGGCGCCACAGCCATAGCTACGCCCGGTCCGTCGACTCAGAAGGCCAAGTGCGGCCAGAACGACAACCACACTGAGCAGTGCAGGGCCAATAGGAAAGAACCAAACAAGTGCCCACGGACTCAGACCGATTACCGCGCCCAGGAAGAAATGCGCCGGTCGTCCTGGAGGGAATGGATAGCGTGCGGCGGAGTTCGTGTCATCCATTCCTCGCAGAATGCTCCATCGCTCGCTTGGCGTTCGATGGAGTCGCACGTCCGTTACGTACCCGCGCGCCAGGCCCGAGGGGCTACGTCCTTGACCAGGCCAGCATCCGCAAATGTCACCAGAGGCATCGCCATANNACCTATCGGTCAGCGCAAGGTGGCTTTGCGAGCTCCGCGCTCTTTGAGTATCGCTGCGGCACCGAAACCAGCTGCGAGGAGCATCGTCCACCCGTACGATGTCAGCAGGACTAGACCGAAGGCCGCCGCGCTAAGAGTGGCGGCTGCGAGTGCAGGCGCCTGCAGCCAACGCAAACGAAGCACGCCACCAGCAAGGGCAGCGATGGTCACAGCCACGATCACCGCCACGATCGACAACGAAGGAGGAGCACCCTCGCTTTGCATCCCCCACAGGTACCCCGGCAAGGTAAGTGCGGCCGCAAGGGACATTGCGAGGGTGAGACGCCGGGAGGCCGAGCTGGTGGGCGTGTTCATCGAGATAATTGTGCTCGCTGTTGAATTGCTATCTGGTCCCGCCACGTTGCGTCGGATGAGGTGTTGGTGACGGTCTCCTAGCCTGAGCATGACCGCACACCCCAGCCTCATCTCGCTTGACGTGGCTGACCCCCGTTCTAACACCCTATTTCGCGGTCACTCTCAGTGCTCGGCGGACGGAATCGCCGTTCCGATGCCTTGTTTGAACACGACACGGCCGTAGACCGACACGGTCGAACTCACTGTGGACGAACTCAAAAACCGATCGGGCGCTGTCTAGTCGGCGCATCGTGTGCCAGTTCCAACCGCCGACAACGGACAGCTGGGGAGGCGACCCGTGCAGCGGAGAGTCCCGCTGCCGAGCCACTCGGCTACGACTCACGCGTGCGCATCTACGCTCGTACCGTTACGACCGACTCGCTCAGGGCGACCGCCGCCCCACACGGCGGAAATGTATAGCAGGCGTTGGTTGTCGCAATCGTGACCACCCCGGGCGCGATGGCGCGAAAACGGGCATGCGCCCCGCCACCCAGATCATCGCCCTGATCCACTACCTCGAGCACGGTGGCAGCCGACGATGCGGGGATTGACCAACAGAAAGGTGCCGACTCGTCAGGTAGTTCGACGTCGACGACGGTGCCGACACGGATGACGTACTGAGCCGACGGATACCTGGATAGCTCCGCCGGCTCGAGTTTCAGAGTCGCAGCTGTCACGACGGTAGGTATCGCCGTCGGCATGGGTGTCGGCGTCGGTGGCGGCGAACCGGTTGTCGGTACGGGCGGAGGAAGGGCACTTCCTGAAGGCGGCGGCTGTGACACGGCGGGATTCTGCTGCTCAGACTGCTGCAGGCGTGCCGCGGCGGTCTCGGCGGCCGAGCAATGCGGGGTCCCAGCCGGTGTTACGAGAGCCCCTGACCCATTCGAGCCGCAGCCGGCGGCGGTGGCCATCACGCAGCCAAGCAGTACCGGCCCCACGGCCACCCGCAGCATCATCCTCACTCTTCACTTTGACGCGTGAACACGCCACCAAGTTCCGAGTTCGAACGAGCGGTGCTCGGCCATCGCCGCGGATACCGCTGCCGCGAGCCGTTTGACACCCTATTTGACACCATATTGTGCGATCACGCCCGGTTTCCGGCGGACGCATGCCTTGTTATCGCATGCACAAAGGCAAGGTTGGTTACGGCAAGGGCGGATTCACCAGCAACCGGAGTACTGAAGACCTTCGGTCGTAACGCGATCGGCCACCCCGAGCTACAAACGCTCAATCCAGGGAAGAGCCCACTGTCACTGGCTCGCTTGATCTGACCACGCCAGCTGGATGCGAGTGCCGACCTCGTGGCAGCGCAATGTCGTCGTCGGCGACACAGCGATGGTTCCCATCGATTGCAATCACTGCCATCAGCAACACGGCGGCCACTGAATAGTAGTTCATGAATGCTATGTGTCCCAAAATCAGGTAGGCGATGGTGAGCACGGCGCCGCCGAGGAGAAGATCGACTGAATCGCGTGGGCGATGGCGCAAGATCAACGCCCCCACCAAGAGAGTCGCGGCGCCGATCACGACGCTGGGCAGGTACGGAAGACCGTAGGTGTGGATGAGGGCTCCGATGGTGATCGCGTCGGCTCGGTTCACCATGAATATGGGGCCAAGCCAAAGTTCAAGCGTCGAATGCATGAAGTTGCCAACCCCGTCCCACAGCGCAAACGGGATCACGATCGCAGCCGCGATCCCCAACCCCCACCAGATATCCCGGCGGGCCGCGCGCGACCACACGAGCATGACGAGGAGCGCGGCGAGGATGGTTGGCTTGGTGGTGAGTGCGACCCCGAGCGCGAGGCGAGCCCATCGAGGGTGCCCCTGCCTTCCCAGAAACCACAGGAGGAGGAAAAGGATTCCACCGGCATCATTGAAGGCGTGTTCAGCCAGGTCAACACCGAACGGCGACAGCAGGACAAGCGCAATCGATCCCACCGCAACGGCGGTACGTTGGCGGCTCGCCGCCAACCCAATCACGACTGCGATCGCGATCCAGATCGCAGCCTGTGAAAGCCTCACGTCACCGATCAGCCTTCCCGGCAAACCCAGCAAGAGAATGCCGGGTCCGTAACCAAAGTGCTCGGGAGTGAGGTAAGCGCTGTGGTCACTGACCGGAATCATGGCCTGTACCGTCGGTCCGTAAGGATTCAGACCACGGGCCAGCGCACCGGTCCCCACCTGCATCTCCCGAAAGACATCGAAGGCAAGCTGTCCCCACTGCAGGCGCATCACCTCTGCGACGACCACGATGGTCGCGGCGGCCACGACGAGGACCACGCCAAGGCGAAACCCTCGTGCCCACACGCCGGCGATGGCGATGACGAGCACGACTACGGTCAATATCGGCGCCAATGGATGGTCGATGAGCGAGAGCGCTGATGTGGCCACGGCTCCCCCGATGACCTGGGGACTGGGCGCGCCAGGAGAGCTGTGCAGGGCGAACCCGATACATACGGCCGCGGCCGCGGTCAGGACAACGCCGGCTGGAAGGGCTCCTGCCCAGAACGTTGCAAGGGAGTTGCCGCAAGTCAGCAGAGCAAGCGCAACTACCGAGAAGTCGCCTCGAGTTCTCATCGGTGTCGGTCGTGGTACCACGCCCAGTTCGTGGCGATCGCGCGAGTATTGAACCGACACACGTCCGTCACGCCGCCTCGATCGGGAGACTCCGATCCAGGGTCAAGCGCGAGGTCGAGGTGCCTCGGTGGCCCTGACCCCGGATTTGTCAGCAGCGAACGCCGCGTTTGGCACCCGCCAAGGCGCGCGTCACGTGGTGAGGATCGGCGAACTTCGGCGTACGCTTCCTACCGTGTTGACGCTGAGCCGTCGTGCAGACGGTTTGCCGATGCAAAGGTTGACTTGACATCTCGCCCAATGCGCCGCTCGGCGAAAGGATAGACGTCCCGTGCCCAGCAGATCGCTCACGATTCAACAGGTTCTGATCAAGCTTGCAGACACACCAACACGCATAGCCGCGCTGACCACTGGTCTGCTGCCGGCGGAATTGCTGGCGACCCCCGGCCCCGATGAGTGGTCGGCGAACGATGTGCTTGCTCATCTTCGGGCGTGCAGTGATGTCTGGGGCGGCCACATCGCCGCGATACTCAGCGAGGACATGCCGACGCGGCGGGGAGTCAATCCCCGCACGTGGATCGAGAAGACAGACTACCTTGAGTTGGAATTTCAGNNACGCATCGTGAAGACGATTCACGCCTAACAAACCGAAGGGATGGGTCATCTATGATCGACGGCGTCATCCTCATGCAACCATGAGGGCCAACGCTCCGACGGCGGTGCAACGTGCAGCAACGGCAAGCAACCGGGTCACAGGTGGCAGAGATATCGTTGCGGCTGTTGTCCAACCCCTGATACAACGGCAGGAGGATAGGTGATGGAAGATGGAGAACTTCAGGGGGAGGATCGCGCCGTGGGTGGTTGGCTGCTGTTGGCGCTGCTTGGGGCGTTGTTGCCCTGGCAAAGCACGTGGTCAAGCGTGGGCTGTGCGCCCGGCGGCGTCTGTGGGTGGGTCAGTGGGATCAACAGCGTCTATGTCGAGCCTGCGAGCGCAGGTCCGAAATCACCCGCCTTCTGGGAGTGGACGGTGTTCCTGGTGGCGGCAGTGTTGGGACTCGCAAGCTCTCAGATGAACCGGTTCCCTCGCGTGCGGATCCCGCTCCGGCATCTGATCGGACCGAGGTTCTATCAAGCTGTTGGCATCGTCCTGCTGGTGTCGTCGCTGTCGGTTGCCGCCGCCACCTCGGCAGACACATCCTCGGTGAACAGCGGAGCCGGTGCGTCGTCAGTGTCCTTTTCGACCGGACCGAGTATCTGGGTATGGACCGGCATCATTGCAGCTGTCGCACTGTGTCGAGGAGGGTATCTGTTCAAGGGTGACTGGCGCGAAAGCCGTTATCTGAAGCACCTGCTGTTCGATCCCACGCTTTCCTAGTCATCTGCGCAGCGCGAGCCAGTGGCGAGGACACGGTCACCTGGGAGCCGCGCTCCGGCGTGCGCATCGCGGCAGTCGTCGTGCCCGTGCGCACAGGCGGGNNACCGTCCACGGACGGCGACCGGCCCGTGGCATCCGGCTGGTGAGAATGAGCGGTGGTCATAAATGTCTGTTGCCCGACGTGTTGGAAATGGTCGGAATTGGGGGCGGTGATGTCCTGCAAGCGCTGCGGCACACCTCTCATCCTTCCCGACGGTCGTCGTGCGGACGAAGTTGCTGCGGCGCCGCCCGTCGGTGACGTCGTCGCACCGCCCGAGCCGCCACCGCTGGAGCTTGAGCCCGTCGGTTGGTCCGTCCGCGCCCGCTGACCGCCTGACGCAAGCCGGTCACGGCAGTGGCACCGTCTGAGAACGGCGCCGAACCTCACGGAGATCTCTGCAGAGAATGAGGGGTGGCCGCCACCTCGCCCGTTGCCGTCTGCTGCCCCACCTGCTGGAGATGGTCGGAGCTGAAGAATTCGTCCACCTGTAAGCGGTGTGGTTCACCGCTCGTGCTGCCGGACGGCCGGCGTGTCGACGAGGCCCGAGATGGCACGGCTCCCACCGCGATCGCCATCAAGGCCCCCACCGTATCGCTGGCGCCGCTCGTGGTCGGCACCGACTGGATCTCAATCGCCCGCTGGATCACCATGGCCTACGGCGCACTGCAGGTCCTCGGCATCTTTGCGCTCGCACTGCTCATCCCGAGCATCACCGTCCCGGTGCAGGATCCGAGTACTGGCCTGATCGTTGACCAGACTCTGAACATCCGGCCGTTTCTCGCACTCGTCGCGTTCGTCGCCATCGTCTTCTTTGCGCTCATCGTGTGGCTCACCAAGTACGGGCTTGCGCGCGCGATCGTGTTGCTTGTCGTCATTCTCGAGGCGTTGGGCGCCATCTCGCGGATGAGCGGGCAGACGTCCACCGTCGTGGCCGCGAGCATCGGCTCCCTGCTGTGCGACGCGGGGTACGCTTTCGTGCTGGTCATGACCTTCGTTGCGCCGCAACGACCAGCGCCAGTCCACGCACCAACCCCGCTGCCGCTCGCATTCGCGTCGCCGCCACCGCCGCCACCGCCACCACCACCCGACTAAGGGCTCGAAGGGTATGTCGGAACCGGCGCCCTGCTCATGAACCCCTAGCAGCCTCCAGCATCAACGTGCGTCGCGCGTCAATCCGAGCTCCCAGGAGCAGGACCGCGCCGCCGGCCGCTACCGATGCGAGCAGGCACCCACCCCACAGCCACCCCTCACCCAGGTGTTGGAGTGTCAGCGTACCGAGAATCGGCGCGACGAACGCGGCAGCGCCGAAAGACGTGCCAAAGACACCGTTGTAGCGTCCGCGCAGGTGCACCGGCGCCAGATCCGCGACCAGCGCAGGACCGACGGCGTTGAACGCGATCTCGCCAAGCGTCCACACCAGGACGGTGGCCGCATACGCGGGCACCGAGTGGGCGAACAACGTCAGAAAAAACCCGAGGCCGAGCAACATCGAACCGCCGACGAAGACGAACACCAGCCGCTGCTTCGACAGCCATCGAATGGTCATCGGTTGCAACACGATCACCGCGATCGGGTTGACGACATATGCCAGCCCGTAGCCAGAGGGGCCGAGACCATGGATGGTCATCACCAAGGGCAGGGTCACGAACGACTGCAGATAGACGACTCCGCTGACGAACGCGGACGCCGCCAGGGCGACCAGCAACCCGTCGGAGAGCGCGGCCCGATATCCCCCGTGATCCTCGTCGTGACCCTGCGGCCGCGTCTCCGGCAGGCCGACGGCGATGACGACCGCAAAGCCAATGCACGTGGCCGCGTCGAGCGCAAAGAGGAACCAGTACGAGCGCTGGGCAAGAAAACCGCCGGCGACCGCGGCCACCCCGACGCCGATATTGAGACCCCAGTAGAGCAGGCCATAGGCGCGGGCACGGTGTTCCGACGGAACGATGTCGGCCACGATCGCCGCGACCGCAGGACGGTACAGGTCGATCGCGAGGCCGCACACAGCGGCGGCGATGCCGATTGCCACCAGCGTCGGGGCCAGGCCGAGCGCGATGAATCCGGCCGCGGAGCCGGTCATTCCCAGGATGATCGTGGTGCGGCGCCCGACGCTGTCGGCGAGCATGCCGCCGAGTGGTTGCGACACAAACGCGCCCGCACCGAAGCAGGCGATCAAGACGCCGGCCACTCCGACGGAAAGTCCGCGCCCGTGAACCAGATACAGAGCGAGGAACGGCTCGACGACGTAGCCGAGCCGGTTGATCACCGTGCCGATCCAGACGACCCAGAACGAGCGCGGAAGCTCGGCACCGTTCCTGGACCACCATGTTCGTCTGCGCGGTGAGGACGGCGGAGCGGCGCTCACCGGATCCACGACCGGAGTGACGGTATCAGGGAGCGGAGCTATGAGCCGGGCGGCCGCAGAGCGGTACCCGGCTCATAGCCGGCCTGATCGATGGAGGGCTAGCCGACTGCAACCTCGAGGACGCGCGTCCCCCAGTTGCTGAGCCGGTCGGGGGTCTGGCTCGAGAGTGGTGGCATGTACTCGGTGGCGAGCCACACGGCCTGGGCCGTGGGATCCATGACCGCCCAGGAGTAGTCGCCCCAGCGGCTGGACGTCTTCGCGTAGGGACCAGTCCCGGCGGCGGCGATGTTCACAGCACCGAATGCGGATTGACCCGCGCCCAGGACGGCGTACGCCGCGCTCGGGAAGTGAGCGGCACCGGTCACGGTGAAGACCATCACCACGTTGCCCGACGACGTGGACTGGAGGGCCGGGTAGATCACGTTGTTGCCCTTCTCGACCACGTAGCCCTGATTCGCCATCACAGCGCCACTGATGTGGCCGCCGCTCAACGATGGACGAACGCTGAACCATGCGGCTCCTGCGCGCGGCGTGGAGTCATGGGCTATGGTCACGACGCTGGTCAGCTCACCCCAGATCTTCCCGTTGATGTACTGGGTCTGCTGCATGCGATCGTCGCCCGTATTGATCGCGCCTGTCGAGCCCTTCTGCGCCGCGGCCGGCGGCACGCCGTAGGTCTCCGACGTGATCACGGTGCTCGAGAGCTTCGGCAATCCACCGTGCTGAAGAGCGGTGCGATCGGTCATCGCCCACACACCGACGCGGTTGTCGGTGGTGCCGGTGGGATCGAGCGAGTCGAGGAAGAATTCGGCGTTCGGCGCACCGGTGCTGATCGCCGGCTGCACGGACGCCGCCATTGTGCCCGCGATCATGAGGTTGGCGAAATGGGCGAAATGAACGGGCGCTCCGGCGACCAGGTCCTTCTTCGAGAAAGCGTAGATCTGCGCGCCATTGAACTGGGGCCCAAGGATCGAAAACTCGTTGGTGGTGACGTACAGATTGCTCTGATCGATGCCGAGGGTCGGCTGGTCACCGAAGCATGGGCAGCCATTGCCGCCGGCGTGGGTGGTATCGATCTGGTACTGGGTCCAGATGTTCTCCGGGTTGCCCGAGGAGTTCACCGCGATGTCCAGCTGCGATGACTTCCCGTCCGGAACCTCGCCGCCGCTCAGGAAGAGAATGGTAGCGAACCATGTGTTGGTGGTCGCGTCGTAGTAGCAGCGCGGATCGCTGGTGAACTGCGTCGATCCCTGATCAAACAGGTCGTTGACATTGCTCGGACCGACCAGCGTGTGGCCGTTGGTCTTGAAAATCCGGAACGCGGAGTTGACTGGCTCGAGCACGTAGCCATTGCCCACGCAGAGTCCCTGGTCGGGCGGCTCGAATTGCTGATTGAAGTTGGTCTTACGGCTGTCGTTGCTGCTGGTCCCGTTGAAGTTCTGGAGGAGCGAGCTCGACACCGAGGCGGTGGCCGCCGCGGCAGAGGGCGCGCCGGCATGTGACGACGCAGCGCCGGTCGACCGTGGGGTCGAACGAACGCCTCGTTGTGCGTGCGCGGCTGTCTGGCCTGCGGCGGCGGCGGCATGGTGCGACGGCGCCACGACGCCCGTGGTGCCGCTCGCAGAGACGGAGGTCGACGCCGAAGCGGCGACGCCCGGCTGGGAGAACGGGGCGGCGAGCGCAAGCCCGGTTGCGCTGATCACCGCGCCAAAGAAGACTCGACGTACGTTACTGGCGGCCATTGTTCCTCCACCTCTACTAAGTCCTATCCTCACCGGCTCCCCACAGGCGATCCGGTGTCCGACCGATGATACGCACCGGGGTTACCCGTCGGCTTGGCCCTCTCGACTGCGGGCAGGTGCCGCTCGGAAGCATCATGACTCGCCGGTACCGGGCTTGTGGGGATCGGACGAGGTGCGCTGGTTCCCGAGCTCGGCTAGGGTGTTTTCAGATACTGGTGGAGGTCGATCAGCCAGAGGTGTAGAGCGACCGATCCCGAGCGGAGGACCCCCGCCCGAACCAGCTCCGCTCCGTAGCGCTTCAACGAATTGAGCGACGCAGCGAAGCCCTGACCGGTGAGGCTCATCAGCAGGATCTGCGCCGGGTGGCGCTGACCGATGAAGTAGTTGTCGAGCGGTGTCAGATCACCGAGCGCGCTTGGAATCGAGTCGAAAAACGCGTGGTAGATGCCGATGGGCTCGCGCAGCTCCTTCAGCTGACCGGTGTTCCACCACATGAGGAGCTGCTCTCCCGAGTACGCGGCGGGGCCGACGAATGTGGGCATCTCCGTGGTGACCGCATACAGATTCACCCACGTGGAGTCGCTTCCCCAGGCGGAGTCGTTGCCTCCCAACGCGTAAGCGTAGTCAGGAAAGGTGTCGTCGACGGTGCCGCGTTCGTGTCTGTGCTGCGTGGGCGTGACCGTGAGGACCAGCAGCCCGGCGACGATCGCCGTGATGGCAGCGCCGACCATCAGACGTGATCGCACCACATCGTGCGAGGCGGCTTCCCGCCTCGCGACCCACGCGAGCAACACGATCGCCACGACGATCAACAACCCGACGGGCATCCAGCCGAACTGCGGCACCTGGGGAGAGATCTCGAACACCAGCGGTACCGCGAGCAGCATCAGCGGTATGAGCCACCGATAGCGTGCGTGCTCGAGGATCGGCGCACCGAGCTCTGCGATGGTGATGGCGAGCGTGAGCAACACCGGGGCCCACAACAGCGATGAAAAGTAGTGCACCTCGAGCACCTGCGTGCTGCCGATGAACTGCAGGATCGAATAGATGACGATCTGAAAGCCGCATGCGACGCTGATCAAGAGCTGAGGTGTCGGAATCGCCCCAAGGCGACGACCGATGCGCGCCAGGCGGTCGCCGGCAAGTATGTCCTTGAGCCGCCCGCCGAAAGCTGCGTAGCACGCGAGCCCAACTGCCGGCGGAACCAGCAGGTACGTGATATACGGGGCCCACAGCGGGCTGCGTGAGTGGTTCGCGATCGTCTGCGATGGCTGCGCAAGGTAGATCAGCGACTGGATCGTGGTCAGGATGTAGTCCCATGGCCCGATCAGCAGGCCCGACGCGACCACGAGCAGGCCGGTGACTCCGACGGCGCTGCCGACCATCACTGCGAGGTCTCGCCACAGGCGCTGCCGTTCCCGCCTGCGCCGGACGAGCCAGTACGCCACCACCGTCGCGAGGACCAACGGCGCTGACGACGCCAGCGCCCAGACCGAAAAGGTGAACAGTGCCGCCGCGCCGATCAACCAGCCGGTGCGATGCCGCGCCGACGGCATCGCGAGGCACGCCAATCCGCCGATCAGGTAGGAGACTGCCGCCGAGTCGGGAAAGTCGGTGCCCCAGGCCAGGATGATGACCGGGCAACTGAGGATGACGATGACCCCGATCACCCCAGCCACACGGCTGTACAACCGTCTGAGTAGGAGATAGGTCGGCACCACGGCGATGAGCGCGAGGACGTACCGGAACACGACGAATCCCGGGACGCCGCCGAACAGCAGATAGGCGATGCGCCCGGGCACCAGGAATCCGACTCGTGCGCCCTCGCGCAACCGTTCTGTCGGTTGGAAGGCGGCCGCGTAGCGGAGGAAGATGTCGTGTGGGTTGAGGATGAAGGTGGTGTGCATCGCCGGGTCGTTGAGATCCGGCGGCGCCATCAACGTCAGTCTCAGGCCGAAGAAGGCGGCGGCCGGTGCGAGCGCGAGCAGCAACGCCTCGAAACAGATCCGCCAGAGCGAGCGCCGCTGCCCCGGCGCAGCGTCACCGAGCCGATCCTGGGGAGCCCGCACGGGGCACAGGATAGGGGGTTGAGGGCCGGGCAGACCCTCCGGGCGTCACCGCAGGTGCGGGGCGGCGCTCCAGTGATCGATGTCGACGATGAAGTCGATGAGCCCGCGGAAATAGGTCACCTGGTCGTCGTACATGGCCATGTGACTGCCGTTACGGCAGAGCAGAAAGCGGCCGTGAGGAATCCGGCCGGCCACCATCTCCATGTGGGCCGGGTCCATGGTGTCGTACGTGGCGCCGATCACCAGGGTGGGCACGTTGATGCTCTCCAGATCGTTGGTCCTGTCCCAGTTCTCCAGGAGCCCGCTCGCGCCGAGTTCGCTCGGTCCCTGCATCGGCACGTAGATCGATCGGTTGATACGGGCGAACGCGCGGTTGACCGGGTCCGGCCACTCGTCGGCGGGCAGCCTGAGAACGTGCTCGAGGTAATGGTCGTTGAGCAGTTCCATGTATCGAGGTGTCTCGGTCTCCCCTGCTCTTTCGAGCCCCTTGATCTCCGCGAGCACCTCCTGGTCCATCGCGGGCATCAGCACGCTGCGCGCGTACTCGTTGTATGCGGGGATGCTCATCATCATGTTGGAGATCACCAGCCCTTTCAGGTTGTGCTGGTACTTGAGCGCGTACTCGGTGGCGAGGATGCCGCCCCATGAGTGACCCAGAAGAAAGAAGTTCCCGGCGTCGAGTCCAAGGGCGATACGCACCTGCTCGACCTCGTCGACGAAGCGGTCGAGCTGCCAGAGGTCGGGGTCATCAGGCTGGTCGCTGTAGAACGAGCCAAGCTGATCGTAGTAGTAGTACTCGATACCTGCCGCCGGAAGGTAGCAGTCGGACGCCTCGAAGTACTCGTGGGTCGCGGCCGGCCCGCCGTGCAGAAACAGCAACTTCGCGGTGGGGTTGTTGCCGAAACGCTTGGTCCAGACATGGAACTCCCCTTTCGGGGTGGTGATCGGGATCCTCCTCGCGCCGCCGCCGAGGACGTCGTCCCGACCCGTGTTGTCCAGGTATGTCTCGGCGCTCATCGACTCTCCTGTTGGGTTCGCGGCCCATCTGCCGCGGGCCACAGGGTAGCCAACCAGAGAGCCGGTTCAGTGACCGTGCGGACGATTGCCGCCGACTCGGAACTCGGCCACGGCGTTGGCGATGCTCTCCTGTAGGTACTTATAGAAGAGCTGCCGCTGCGCGACGTCGATCGCAACGTCGACGTCCTCACCCATCCTGCGGCGTGCGATCCACGGCGGAATCCCGTCGGCGACCATCTCACTCCCGACGTTGATGCGCACCAGCGCATCGTTTTCCTCGGACACACTGATGCTGATCTTGAGGACCAGGCCGGTGTGTTCCACGAGCCGCCAGCTCCGCTCCCAGCGGAGGTTCCGGTTGTGATCGCGTGAGAGATGAACGGCATCATCCACCACGACGGTTTCGCCTTCGCGCGCCGTGGCTTCCAACTGCGCCCTGATGTGCCCATCCAGCTCACGTGAGATCCAGTTGACGAGCGAGGGCGTGCGATCGTTGACGTCGGGCCGCGCGTTGGGATCTGTGGCAAGCGACCCGATCGCCCGCACCGTGCTCGCGTGACGCCGGCAGTACGGGACTCCCTGGATCACGTCCCCGTGGTCGGGGCAGAAGGACAGCTGGCACATGTGCCCGCGGCGATCGCGGTAGTCGCAGGTCAGCGCATTGTCGTTGGGGCATCCGGGCACGCTGCAATCGATGCCGGTCGGCTCGGGCTCCGGGGGCGGTTGGGTTGGGGGTTCCGGGCGCCGGCGCCGGAAGATGCTGCTCATCGACAGAACTCCACGGAGCCCCCATCCTACCCCGCAATCCCGCGCAAGATCCGAGACGGAGCATGGCAATCGCTCGGGACGCGTATGATTCGCCGTCGGGAGGACGCGTGACCAGGAGAATCCCTCGATTGAAGCGCCGGGACAAGTATGAGAAGACACGTGAAGAGGGCCCCCTCATGAAGCAACTTCGATGGCTTGCATGAAGCAACTTCGATGGCTTGGAGTCGGCGTGGCCGGTGTGATGTCGCTAGCCGCCGCGCCATTGGCGTCGGCTGCACCCGCGCTGACCTCGGGAGGCGTGGCGCTGCGCGTCCACGGAGGAACGAGCCACAACTGGTCGGGCTACGCGGATACGCAGAGCGGCACCTACACATTCGTGGAGGCGAACTGGACCGAACCGTCGTATACGTGCGACGGGAATGCGCCCGAGTCCTCCGCGATCTGGGTGGGTCTCGACGGATATTCCAGTGGCACTGTCGAGCAGGGGGGCACCATCGCGATCTGCTCTGGGACCAACCAGGGCACGCACTTTGCTTGGTGGGAGATGTACCCGAAGAATGCCGTGCAGGAGGTCTTTGCGGTCAAGGTCGGCGACAAGATGTTCGCGTCGGTGACGTACAAGGCGGGTTCGAAGAAGCCGTTCGACATCCTCGTCAAGGACGTTACAAGTGGCAGGTCGCTGAACATGCTCGAGGCCTGCACGACGACCCCTACATGTAACCGCACCTCCGCGGAGTGGATCGTCGAGTCGCCGAGCTTCGGGGGCCAGATCGCCTACCTGCCGAAGTTCAAGCCGATCAAGTTCACCGCGGGCTTTGCGAGCCAGGCACCGAACGGCGCCAACCCATCCGCCATCTCCGCGTTCACGCACGTGTCGATCACCATGACGGGAGCCACGGGCAACCGCGCGGTGCCATCCGCACTGACGTCAAATGGTCAGGGCTTCACCGACAAGTGGGTCTCGGGAACGCCGTAGGTAGCTGACTACCCTAGATCCTCGAGACCACCCGTCTCCGCAAAGATCAACTCCTCCGCGATATTCGTCACCCGGTCGCCGATCCGCTCCAGGTAGTGCGCCACGAACACCAACCCGGTGGCTCGGGGCGCCAGACTCCCGTCGGCCGTCATCTGGTCGACATAGTCCGAGAAGATCTGGCGATACTTGAGGTCCACCATGCTGTCGCGGCGAGCGATGTCACGGGCAGCCAAGGTGTCGTGCGCCTCGAAGGCCGCCAGGATGTCGCGCACCTGCGTCTCCGCTTGCTCGGCAAGCACTCCGAGCGGCGCCGACGAGGGCACGTCGGGCAACTCCGTCATCGACCTGCCAATCCTGGCGATAGAAACGCAGTGGTCCGCCATCCGCTCCAACTCAGACGCCATGTGGTCGAACCCATGAATATCGCGCAGATCGCGCGCCACGGGAGCCTGGGTGAGGATCACGTGAAAGCAGGAGTCGCGGATCTTTCGGTGCTGCTCGTTGATCGCGGCATCGCCCTCGATGACCGCCGTGCAGATGTCCGGGTTGCGCTCACGCAGGCCCCAGACGGCCCGCTCGATCGCGACCTCGACTTGCTTGGTCAGCTCGACGATAGCCGCGCGGATGGCGTCCAGTTCCGCCTGCAGGACCGGTCTGTGGGTCACGTGGGCTCCCGTTGGAGTCGGCTCGCTCATCCGAATCTCCCGGTGATGTAGTCCTCTGTGCGCTTGTCAACCGGGTCCTTGAACATCTCGTCGGTCTTGCCGAGCTCAACCAACTCTCCGGCGCGTCCCTCGCCCATCAGCATGAATGCCGTGTAGTCGCTGACTCGGGCGGCCTGTTGCAGGTTGTGGGTCACGATGATGATCGTGATCGTTCCGCGCAGCTCCCTCATCAGCTCCTCGATCCGCAGGGTCGAGATGGGATCAAGCGCAGCGCACGGTTCGTCCATGAGGATGATGTCGCTCCCAGCAGCCAGGGTGCGCGCCAAGCACAGGCGCTGCTGCTGCCCTCCAGACAGCCCGGTGGCTGCCGCCTTGAGACGGTCTTTCACCTCTTCCCACAGTCCCGTCTGTTGCAGACTGCGCTCGACGGCATCGTCCAATGTGGCCTTGGCCTGGCGTCCGTCGAGCCGAAGGCTGTACACGACGTTGTCATAGATGCTCATCGGGAACGGCGCGGGCCGCTGGAAGAGCATGCCGACATGACGGCGCAGACTTGCGACGTCGACGCCCGACTCGTACACGTTCTGATCGCCGACCAAGACCTCACCCTCGAGAGTGAATGACGGGATCAGATCGTTGATCCGGTTGAGACTGCGAAGCAGCGTGGACTTGCCACAGCCGGAAGGTCCGATGATCGCTGTGATCTCACCCTTCGGTGCCGAAATGGATACGTTGCGGAGCGCGAGAAACGTTCCGTAGAACGCGTTGACATTCCGAGTACTGACTGCAGGATTCTCCACCTGCACGACGTTGGGTCGCGCCGGACGAACCTTGCCGGGATCGTCCTCCTCAAGCGCTCCGATGATGCTCAACTCACTCGCCATCTCACCCGACCCTACCACTCACATATGCCTCGGTCGCCGCCTGAGCGGGCGACCCAAAAATCTGATCGGTTGCACCGAATTCAACCAGTCGTCCGGGCTCCCCGGCGTGCTGTATCGTCATGAAGCCAGTGAATTGCGACACTCGCGCGGCCTGTTGCATGTTGTGCGTCACGATGATCACGGTGTATTGATCGGCGATCTCGCGGATGAGCTCTTCGATCTTGAAGGTCGCTATTGGGTCCAGCGCAGAGCACGGCTCATCCATGAGCAGGAGCGCGGGATCCACCGCGACAGCACGTGCAATGCACAGCCGCTGCTGCTGCCCGCCGGAGAGGCTCACCGCCGGCTTGTTGAGGCGGTCTTTGACCTCATCCCACAGCTGAGCGCGGCGCAGCGCGCTCTCCGCGATGTCGTCCAGCTTCCGACTCCCCGCGGACTTGGCGAGCCGCACGCCGATGATCGCGTTCTCGAAGATCGACATGGTCGGAAATGGGTTCGGCCGCTGGAACACCATACCGATCTCGCTGCGCACAGAGCCCGGGTCGATGTCGGGATCGTAGATATTCTGCCCCCCGAACATCACCCGGCCTTGGACTCGCGCACCGGGCACGATCTCATGCATGCGATTCACACAGCGCAAGAGCGTGCTCTTCCCGCAACCAGAGGGACCGATGAGGGCGGTCACCCGATGGGCCGGGGCGGTCAGGTCCACGTCAGCCACCACGTGGTGCTTGCCAAACCAGGCGTTGAGCTTCTCGATCGACAAACCTTCGGTCGATTCCTCGGGGGTGGCGGTCGTGTCCTCCACCTTCGTCGCGGCAGGCGCAGGTTCAGTGGCCACGTCAGGCATTCGACGTACGTACTCGACGGCCGAAGAAGCGAGCAGCGAAGGTGAAGATCAGCACGATGGCGATGAGTGTGAGCGCTCCCGCCCAGGCGCGGGCTTGAGCTTCCTGAAACCCTGTGACCGCATTGTCGAAGATCTGCAGGGAGAGTGTCGACATGCGCTTCGCCGGGTTGTACTCGATGAAGAGGTCATTGCCAAGGGTAGTCAGGAGCAGCGGGGCGGTCTCCCCCATGGCGCGCGCGATCGCCAGCATGGCTCCGGTGATGATTCCAGGCAGCGCGGTCGGGATGCAGACCCGCATCACCGTCTGACTACGAGTGGCTCCGAGCGCCAGACTCCCTTCGCGGAGCTCATTCGGTACCAGCCGCAGCATCTCCTCAGTCGTCCGGGTCACGAGCGGCAGCATGACGATTGCGAGTGCCAGTGATCCAGCGAAACCAGAGAAGCCGAACCGGGTCACCCAGATCGCGTAGATGAAAGCGCCGGTGACGATGGTCGGAATCCCAATCAACACGTCATTGAAGAAACGAATCGTGGAAGAGAGCCGGCCCCGTCCATACTCCACCAGGTAGATCGCTGCGCCGATCCCGAGTGGGATCGCGATCGCCGCCGCGATGCCGACGATGATAAGGCTCCCGACAATTCCGTTATAGAAGCCGCCGCCGGGAGCCGACGGGTTGCCCGGCGGGGTGTTGGTGAGGAAACCAAGATTCAACGCACCAGCGCCCTGGATGGCGACGTAGATGAGCACCCAGGCGAGCACCCCGACCGCCACCACCACCGCCGCGATCAGCAAGCCGACGAGCAGCGCACTCTTCGCACGTCGCCGGCGCAACGCTGGGCGGTTGCGAAGCCCAGGCGTGCCGAGCGCGAGTTGCGTCACAGCGCCACCCCACGGCGTGCAATGAGGCGCGCAAGGATGTTCACTACCAACGCGACGATCAAGAGCCAGAACCCCACGACGAACAACGCCGACAGATGGAAGGGCTCGGTGGCCTCAGTGAATTCGTTGGCGATAACGCTCGACATGGTCGCGCCTTGCGCAAAGATGCTGGGGTTGATGTGCAGCACCGCATTGCCGATCACCATGGTTACCGCGATGGTCTCGCCCAAAGCGCGCCCGAGACCGAGCANNAGTGCCGCCTCCTTCTCGTTCCGCGGCGTACTCCGGAAGACCTCGCGGCAGACGGCGGCGATGATCGGCAGGACCATGATCGCGAGCACCAGTCCCGCGGTGAAATACGAATATCCGAAAAATGGACCCTGGAAAGCAACACCGATCACCGGGACGGGTCCGAGCGTCGTGGTCAGGAAATTCACGACCGGCTTGATCGCGGGAATGAGTGCGAAGACTCCCCAAAAACCATAGACCACGCTGGGTACCGCTGCCAGCAGATCCACCAGCGCAGAGAGCGGACCCTTGATGCGTTGCGGTGCGACCTCCGTAATGACGAGCGCCGCCCCGACAGCGAGTGGGACGGCGATGATCATTCCGATGATGGAGGTGAGCATCGTTCCATAGATGAACTGCAGGATGCCGTANNAAGGCCTTCGAGCACCAGGAACACGACCATCCCCGCGATCACGACGAGCACGATCCCGCCCATCATCGAAACGCTGGCACCGAAGATCCGGTCGGCGATGCGGGGGCGGCCGCGCTTCAGCAGTATCGGGGGCACCCGAGCGCCAGAGGCGGCGATGCCGCCGCCAACATGAGCTGGCGGCGGCATCAGCGGTCCACCACAGTCAATGTGGTTGTCGGCTCACGGCGAGACCGGCGTACCGTTGACCGTGATCTTCTTGAGTTGGGCAATACACAGGGCCTGCAGCGTCGCTCCCAGTGGCGTGTAGTTCACTGATCCGGTGAGATCTTGACCTTTGGTCAGAACCCATGAGAAGAAGTTGACGAGCGCAGCCGCCGTCGCAGCCTTGGTCTGATTCTGGTAAACCAGCGCCCATGTCAATCCGGTGATCGGATACGCCTGAGGGTTCGATGACTGATTGACGATATCGACCCGCAGGTCGGGTGGGTAGCTGGTGATTCCAGCAGTGGCAGCAGCAGCAGTCTGCTCGCACGGCTCGATGAACGAGCCTGCCTTGTTCTTGACGTCTCCGTAGGTCTGGTGCTGCGCGATGGCGTAGTCGAGCTCGACGTAGCCGAGGCCACCGGCTGTCTGGCTGACGATGGCGGACACCCCATCGTTGCCCTTGCCGCCGATCCCAACGGGCCATGCCACCGTCTTACCAACGCTGGTGGTCGATCCGCCGAGGGCCGTTACCCACGCAGGGCTCGTCTGCGTGAGGAAGTCGGTGAAGATGGCGGTCGTCCCCGATCCGTCCGAACGGTGAGCGATCGCGATCGGGGTGCTCGGCAGCGTGATCGTCGGGTTCAACGCCTTGATCGCCGGGTCGTTCCATGTCGTGATGGCGCCCGAGAACATTTTGCCCAGTGTTTCGCCATCGAACTTGAGGCCACTCGCAATGCCGGGAAGGTTGTACACAACGACGACCGGCGCCTGCACGAGCGGGATCTGCACAACGGGGCCACCCTTGGCTTTGGCGATGTCGGAGTCCTTCATGAACGCATCCGAATCGCCGAAGTCGACGGTCTCCGCCTGAAGCTGAGCGATTCCAGCGCCTGAGCCGACCGCCTGGTATGCCACCTGGACGCCATTGGACGTGGCGTACGCCTTGGTCCAGACGGACATCATGGGAGCGACAAATGTCGAGCCGGCCCCACTCAGCGTCGTCGCCTGGCCGGCAACGGTCGCGAGGCCGTTGCTGTAGCCGGGGTTCGCAGTGGTCCCAGTGCAGACGGGCGTCGGCGTGGCGCTCGGGGCCGACGTGGCTCCCGTGGTACCGGACCCGCAGGCGGCGAGCATCGAGCCCCCCACCAGCAGTGTCAAAGCCCCCTGCGCGCTTGCGCGTCGACGCCAGAATGGGCGCTCACGGTTCAGCAAAGGTTCGATCTCGACGGTCATCTCAGCCCTCATACCCGTTCTTCATCCGCCGTCCTGGCGACTGCACGGCCCTATCCTGCCGATGGACTCGTTAAGGTCGACACAGCGAGATGGTTAAGGGGCGCTTAACGGTTGTCGAGGTCCCATCATCTGCAGCCGCGCGGTGCGATGGCTACCTGATGAGGCTCTTGTCCAGGCCTTCAAGCAGCGTTCTGACGGCGCCGCCGGGATCAGGTCCGGCGGCCGCGCGCACCACCACGATCCGCGCCGCCCCAGCGCTGACGACATCGGGCAGCGACTCAGCGTCGATGCCGCCGATGGCGAACCACGGTCGCTGCTCCGAGCCGTCGCGCCCACGGGAGGTCGCGTGGGCCACGATCCCGAGGCCCGTCGCCGGCCGCCCCGGCTTGGTCGGCGTGGCGTGGAGGGGACCAACGCACAAGTAGTCGGCCTCAGGCGCGCCGGCGTCGAACTCCGCTACGGAATGCGTCGACAGACCGATGATCACGTCGGGCCCGACCACCCGGCGCGCCCACGCCGGTGGCAGGTCGTTCTGGCCGAGGTGGACGCCGTCAGCGCCGGCGGCGGTGGCGAGGTCGGGGCGGTCGTTGATCACGAAGAGCGCGCCGTACCGGTCCGCGGCGACGCGGAAGTCGCTGCTCCAGCGGAGGATGTCACCAGCCTCCGCGTCCTTCTGGCGCAACTGGACGATGTCCGCGCCAGCTTCGAGGACGGTCGCGAGAAAGGCTACGAGATCGCCCTGCTCCTCACGCGCTCCCGTGACCACATAGAGGCGGGCCCGCGCCAGGCGCTCCCGCCGGCGGTCACCTTTACCCGGCATCGCCGATCGCAGGCACCACCTTGGGACGGTTGCCCAGGTCCGCGAGCCCTTCCCACGACGTCGATGCCGCGGCGTAGAGGCGCTGGGGAATCCTCCCGGCTCTGAACGCGAGCCGTCCGGCCTCGACCGCCGCGCCGATCGCGCGTGCCATGAGGACGGGTTCGGCGGCGCGGGTGATCGCCGAGGCGACGAGCACCGCGTCGCAGCCGAGCTCCATGGCGATGGCGGCGTCCGAGGCCGTCCCCACCCCCGCATCGAGCACCACCGGGACACCGGCGCGCTCGCGGATGATCCGGAGGTTGTACGGGTTCCGGATCCCCGATCCGCTGCCGATCGGCGCCCCGAGCGGCATCACCGCCGCGCAGCCGAGGTCCTCCAGCCGTCGGGAGAGGACCGGGTCGTCGTTGGCATAGGGAAGCACCACGAACCCCTCGTCGATCAGCTGCTCCGCCGCGACCAGGAGCTCGGCGCCATCGGGCAGCAATGTGTCCTCGTCCGCGATCACCTCGAGCTTGATCCAGTTGGTCTCGAAGGCCTCGCGGGCGAGCCTGGCGGTCGTGACTGCCGCGTGTGCCGTGAAACAGCCGGCGGTGTTGGGCAGAATCCGGCGCCCGGATCGGGCCACAACCTCCAGGAAGGAGCTCGCACCGGTGGGGTCGAGACGGCGCAGCGCCACGGTGACGATCTGGGTCCCGGAGGCTTCGAGCGCCCGCTCGAGGATGTCGAGGCTCGGGGCGCCGCCCGTCCCCATGATCAGCCGCGAGCTGAATCGCTCCCCCGCGATGACCAGGGAGTCGTCCACGTCACCCACCCTGGACTGCATGGAGGATCTCGAGCCGGTCACCGGCGACCAGGGTGGTGTCCGGCCAGCTGGCACGAAGCACGACATCTCCATTCCTGGCGACCGCGATGCCGCGCTGCTCGGGCGGCAGCTCCATCTCGCGGAGCAGATCGGTCAACCCAAGGCCATCGGCCACCTCGCGGCTCTCGCCATTGACCACGATGATCACGTCCTGACCCCGGCGGTCCGGCGGAACCGCGATGGCGACCAGGGCTGGGTGGCCTCCGGCCATTGCCCTCCCGCCAGCACCCCGGCGACGGCGTCGGCTGTGGCGGGCGCGAGCAGGTAGCCGTTTCGGTAGTGGCCCGTCGCCATGACGAGGCCAGGGGTGATCGCAGACCCGACCATCGGCATGTTGTCCGGCGAGCCGGGACGGAGCCCGGCTGACGCCTCAACCAGTTCGAGCTCGGCGACATCGGGGACGAGCGCGCGGGCCTCGCGGAGCAGCTCATACACGGCGCCGGCGGTCACCGACGTGTCGAAGCCACGCTCCTCGACGGTCCCACCGATCACCACGCGGCCGTCGTCTCTTGGAAGGATGTAGACCGAGCCGCCACGCAGGGTCCGCGAGATCATCCCAGGGGCTCCTTGCAGGCGGAGGATCTGTCCCTTGACCGGCCGCACCGGGGGGATGTCCTCGTCCGGAACCCCCTTGACGGCGCCGGACCAGCAGCCGGCCGCGAGCACCACCCGCGACGCCTCGAGCGTTTCCCCGCCGTCGAGATCGACCCCGGTCACCCGGCCGCCCTCGATGCGCAGCGAGCCTTGGCAACGGTGGATCTGCACGCCGAGACGGCTGCAGGCCTGGAGCAGCGTGGCGACCATGGCGCGGGGATCGACCTGGTGGTCGGACTCCACGAGCATGCCGCCGCGGATCGACGGGGCAAGGCCCGGCTCGAGGTCGCGGGTCTGGCGCGAGGTGAGCCGCTCCACCGGCAGCCCGAGTTCCTGGCGGTACCGGAACTGGCGCTCGAGCGCCATCTGCTCGTCGTCATCGGTGGCAACGTGGAGCGTCCCGGTCTGGCGATAGCCTGCCGAGCGGCCCGCGTCGAGCTCGAGTTCGGCGATGAAGGACGGGTACCGCGACGCGGAATCTCGGTTGAGCGCGACCACGGCCTCCTCGCCGAACTCAGCCTCGCCCACCGGCGCGATCATTCCGGCGGCGAAATGGGAGGCGCCGGATCCCGGTTCGGGATCGACGACGGCCACGCTGACGCCGGCCCGCGCGGCGCGCCAGGCCACTGCGAGACCGATGACCCCTCCGCCGATGACCACTGCGTCCACGCGTCTCCTCCGATGCTGGATCGAGTTTACGAGGACTGCTCGATCGCGCCGATTCGATCGAGGCGATACCCGACGCCGAAGACGGTGTTGATCCGGAACGGGATCTGCGCGAAGGGCTCGAACTTCTCGCGAAGCCAGCGAACGTGCACATCCACGGTCTTGGGATCGCCGTAGAAACGGTTGCCCCACACCGCCGCGATGATCGCCTGGCGTGAGAGCACCCGGCCACTGTTGCGCAGCAGCAATGAAAGGAGGTCGAACTCCTTGGGTGCGAGCCGGAGTTCCACTTCCTCGACGTGAATCGTGCGGGCGGCGCGGTCGATCCTGAAGCCGTCGAACTCCTCGATCTCCGGTGCGCCGGTGGGCCGGGCGCTCATGTCCGAGCGGCGGAGCAGGGCGGTGACCCGGGCAAGCAGCTCATTGAAGGAGAAGGGCTTGGTGACGTAGTCATCAGCGCCGAGTTGCAGCCCGACGACCTTGTCGACCTCCGTGCCCTTGGCGGTGAGCATCAGGATCGGTGTCGAGGATTCCTGGCGCAACACCCGGCACACCTCGAGCCCGCTCAACCCCGGAAGCATCACGTCGAGGAGGATGAGGTCGGGCCGCTCGCTCCTGGCGACGTTGAGCGCGTCCGGCCCGGTTGCAGCCTCGAGAACGTCGTAGCCCTCGCGAGCGAGGTTGTAGCGCAGCGTCTCGCGAATGGCGTCCTCGTCCTCGACAACCAGGATGCGTTTGGCGACGGTGGGCGCCATCAAACGAGCTTAGCGGTTCGCCGGGATAGGCGACTCTGCGACGAGCCTATACTCGCCTCGGTGGAGGCGCTCGACGTCGTCGACCTACTTTCCGGCTCCGGGAGCATCGACGTGCTTCGGGCGGTGGGACTGCTGCTCGATCCCGGCATCGTCGGCCTCGATGCGAGTGGTCGCGTCCTGCTCGCCAATGAGCCTGCCCGCCGCCAGCTCGGCCTCGCGCTCGTCGAGGGTTCGGACTTCGTTGCCGGCGAGGTCGACTACCGGCTCATCCGTCTGCTCGATGCCGCGCGGGAGAGCGGGCGTGTCGAGGAGCGTGCGATCACCCTGCACGACCGCGACTTCAACGCTCGAGCGATCGCGCTCAACGGTGAGGTGGCGACCCTGCTGATGGTGCGAGACGAGACCCGCGTGCACCATCTCGAGCGAGTTCGGCGCGACTTTGTCAGTAACGTGTCGCACGAGTTGCGCACGCCGATCACCGCTGTGCAGCTCATCGCCGAGACGCTTGCCAACGGTGGTTTGGAGGACCCCGATGCGGCCGCCGACTTCGTCCGGCGGATCGGTCAGGAAGCCTCGCACATGGCCCAGATGGTCGAGGAGTTGCTCGAGCTGAGCACCATCGAGTCGGGGCTGAGGCCAATGGCCAGCGAGCGCGTCCCCATCGCCACCCTCATGAGCAGCCTTGACCGGCTCCGCCCCCTCGCCGCGAGCAAGGGCGTCGCGCTCGAGGTCAGCGTGGCGCCCCAAACCCCAGACCTGATCGGCGACGCCTCGCACCTGGGACAGGTGCTCCGCAACCTCGCTCACAACGCGATCAAGTTCACACCGTCGGGCGGGCGCATCGCGATCAGCGCGGCTCCCGGCACGGCGGGCCGCGTCGTGCTGCGCTGCCGTGACAGCGGAGTCGGGATCACCCCGGCGGATCTGCCACGCATCTACGAGCGTTTCTGGAAGGCGGACAGCTCGCGACAGCGCGACGGCGAGGGTTCGGGGCTCGGCCTGGCCATCGTCCGCCACGTGGTCGAAGCCCACGGAGGGAGCGTTTCGGTAACCTCCGAGCCTCGCCACGGGACCGAGTTCCAGGTGGACCTGCCCGCCGCGATCGACGGCTGACCGCGCGCCGATTGACCGGGTTGCCGCCGCGGAAGCCGGTTGGTTACCATGCGGCGATAGTTACGACGTAGAAAGCTTCCTTGCAGGGGGAGGCCCATGGCGGAACGTGTTCTCGACATCGATGCGTCGCCGCCGATCGAGGGGCAGCCGGCGCTTCTCGACCGGCATAGCGTTCTACTCGACTCCGGGCTCCGAAAGACCGCGCCCCGGACCAGCGGGCTGCTCCGTCAGATGTCCGCCTATCACCTCGGCTTCACGGACGTGCAGGGGCACCCGGCCGCCGAACCCTCGGGTAAGCGAATCCGTCCAGCCCTCGCGCTCTGGGCCTGCGAATCGCTGGGAGGCGAGCCGGCCTGGGCGCTCCCGGCGGCCGTCGCCGTCGAGTTGATCCACAACTTCACGTTGATCCACGACGACATCCAGGATGGCGACCAGCTCCGCCGCCATCGGCCGACGGTGTGGACGATCTGGGGCTCAGAGCAGGGCATCAATGCCGGCGACGGCATGTTCGCCAATGCCCTGAGCGGCCTGCTTGCGCCGGGACCTCGCCCTGGACGCCGTATGCGCGCCGCTCATTTGCTGAGCGCGGCCGTGGTCCAGGTGGTCGAGGGCCAGTGTCTCGACCTCTCACTGGAGGGCCGCGCGGGCGCTTCCCAGGCCACCTACCTCCGGCTGGTCACCATGAAAACCGGGGCGCTGCTCGGTGCCGCGATGGCCGCCGGCGCAGTGCTCGCGGGCGCACCACGCGCTGTCGCCCAGCGTTTCGACGCTGCCGGCAGATTGCTCGGCCTCGCGTTCCAGGTGCGCGACGACTGGCTGGGAACGTGGGGCAACCCCCAGGTCACCGGCAAGGGCAGGAGCGGCGATCTGCGCCGGCGGAAGCTCACCTATCCGGTGGTCGCGGCGTACGACGTGGCGACCCCCGTTCGGCGGCGCGAATTGCGCCGTCTGTTTCGCGAACGCGAGCCCGGCGGCGAATTCCGGCTGCGCGCCCTGCTCGACGAGCTGGGTGGACCGGCACTCACGGCCGGGGTCCCGATGGTGCTGGCGCGCGACGCCATTGCCGCGCTGACGGACCTCCCGGACGAAGCGCTCACCGACTTCGCGGACCTGGCGATCCATGTTGCTGAACGCAACCGCTAACACGAGCACGGACGCGACACGCGGATCGCGCACGGCCTCGCGCAAGGACGAGCACCTGCGCATCAACATCGACGAGGACGTGTCCGCCAAGGGCATCGAAACCGGCTTCGACGACTGGCGTTTCGTGCATCGCGCCCTTCCGGAGATCGACCTCGACGACGTGGAGCTGCGGACCAGCTTTCTCGGTCACCATGTCGATGCACCGCTCCTGGTGTCGTGCATGACCGGCGGCACCGAGCAGGCGCGGATCATCAATCAGCGGCTGGCTCGGGTTGCGCAAGCCCACGGGCTCGCGATGGGTCTGGGTTCGTGCCGCGTGCTGCTCGAACAGCCCGACGTCCTGCCGACATTCGACGTGCGCGAGCTCGCGCCCGACGTGCCCCTGCTCGCCAATCTCGGTGCGGTGCAGCTCAACCTCGGCGTCGGGATCGACGAATGCCGCCATCTTCTGCGGGTGCTCCACGCCGACGCGCTGGTCTTGCACTTGAACCCGCTGCAGGAGGCGCTCCAGCCGTCCGGCAACACCGCGTTTGCCGGTTTGCTGGCGGGGATCGCGGCGATCTGCGCGGGGCTGGGCGCGCCGGTGATCATCAAGGAGGTCGGATGGGGCATCGCCGATGACCTGGTCACGCGACTCTTCGAGGCGGGCGTCGCGGCCGTCGACGTCGCGGGTGCGGGCGGCACGTCGTGGAGCGAGGTCGAGCGCCATCGCATGAGCGACCCGGTGCGCGCGCGCGTCGCGGCTTCGTTCGCCGGCTGGGGGATCCCGACGGCGGAGGCATTGATCCTCGCGCGCGGCGCGGCCCCGGGCAGCGTGCTGATCGCGAGCGGTGGCGTGCGCAACGGCATCGACGTCGCCAAGGCGTTGACGCTCGGCGCCGACTCGGTAGGGATCGCGGGACCACTGGTGCGCGCCGCGGCCGCGGGCGACGACGCGCTCGAGGAAACCGTCAGCGTCATCCTCGAGGAGTTGCGCCTCGCCATGTTCTGTGTCGGCGCGGCCAGAGTCTTCGACCTGCGACGCGACGCACGGCTGATCCGATGCGACGGGCGGGCGCTCTGATGGCCCCACCGGCCGTGTCGCTGGAGGCGGCCGACGCCTACTGCCGCCGGCTGGTGAAGCACTACGAGAATTTCACCGTCGCCTCCCGGCTCTCACCGCGGTCGCTGCGTCGCGACCTCACCAGGGTGTACGCGTTCTGCAGGTTCACCGACGATCTCGGTGACGAGAGCGGTGACCGGGCGGTGGCGACACGCCGCCTTAGGCGCTGGCGCGACGAGACCCGCGAGAGCTTCGAGCACGATGAGCGCACCCATCCGGTCCTGGTCGCGCTCAACGACACGGTTGGCCGCTTCCGGTTGGACGCACAGCCCTTCGTCGACCTGATCGACGCCAACCTGCAGGATCAGCGCGTCGACATCTACGAGGATTGGCCTGCGCTCCGAGGCTACTGCACCCACTCCGCGGCGCCGGTCGGACGGATCGTGCTCCACCTGTTCGACATTCGCGATCCTGCCGCCGTCGCGCTGAGTGACGACGTCTGCATCGGGCTGCAGCTTGCCAACTTCGCGCAGGACGTCTCGGTTGACCGGCGGCTGGGTCGCACCTACCTGCTGCAGAACGACATTCGCGAGCACGGCATCGAGGGCGCGACCCGCGCGATGTGCCGGCGTGCGCGCGCGTTACTCGCATCGGGACTCACTCTGGAGGCGCTGGCACCGCCGCGGCTGCGCGTGCAGCTCGCGCTCTATCGCCTCGGCGGTGAAGCAATTCTCGACGCCATTGCCGCAAGCGGCTACCGCACCGCCGCAGACCGCCCTACCATCGATCGAACCGCGAGGGTGCGCATCGTTGCCGCAGCGCTCTCGGCGGGTGTGCACCGTGGTGACGCGCGAGAGGTTCCGGCGGTTGCGCAGCCGGCGGGAGAACGGCGTGCTTGACACACCCACGCTTCCCGACGTGCGCGCACTCGAGCGGTACTGTGAGGACATGGCACGCCGGGAGGCGGCCAACTTCTACTGGGGATTCATCGCGTTGCCACGCCGCCAACGCACCTCGATCTATGCGCTCTACGACTTCGCGCGCCAGGTCGACGATGATGCCGACCTCGACGGCCGGGCGTCACGCGATGACCGTCTCGAGCACCACCGCCGCCGCCTCCGCGACACCCGCCCCGGCGATAGCACCGACCCGGTGATGGGGCTGCTCGCGATCGCGATGCGGCGTCACGGGATTCCCATCACCGAGCTCGACATGCTCATCGACGGTGTGGCGATGGACCTGACCACGACCCGATATCAGACGTGGGATGAGTTGCGCGCGTATGCCAACCTCGTGGCTTCGGTCGTCGGCCGGATGTGCGTTCGCATCTTCGGCTTTCGCGACCCGATCGCCCTGGCGCGCGCCGACGAGCTGGGAGTCGCCTTGCAGCTCATCAACATCCTGCGTGACGTGCAGGAGGACGCGACCCGCGGGCGCATCTATCTGCCCCTGGACGAGCTTGCCGACTTCGGGATCACCGAGAGACACATCCTTGACGGCCGCGTCGCGCCCGGGTGGCACGCGTTCATGACGATGCAGATCGCACGCGCCAGGCAGCTGCACGCGTCCGGCATCCGCGTGACCGAATCGATCCCGAAACAGCCGGCGGTCTGCGTACGCACCATGGCGGGGATTTATCTCGGGATCCTCGATCAGATCGAGGCCGCACCGGAGCTGCCGCTTCGCGGACGGGCCCGGATTTCAAAGGCGGCGAAGCTGGGCGTGATGGCTCGCTCGTGGCTGGCGGCGGTGTGACACGGCAGCCGCGCGTCGCAGTCGTCGGCGCCGGACTGGCGGGCCTCACCGCCGGCCTCGCGCTCGCCAAGCGGGGCTGGCGTGTCGACCTGTACGAGCGCTCCCGCCTGCTCGGCGGCAAGACCACCTCGTTCGAGGTCGAGGGCCACGAGGTCGACTGCGGACAGCACGTGGTGCTGGCGTGCTGCACCGCGACCCTCGACCTCGTCGAGGAGCTCGGGCTCAGCGATTCGCTGTATATACAACCGAGATTCGAGGTCACGGTCCTCTCCCGCAAGCGTCCACCGGCGCACCTGCGAGCTTCTGCCCTGCCGGCGCCGCTCCACCTGATGGCAGGGT
>PNBE01000135.1:0-5319 GCA_003135895.1 Candidatus Dormiibacterota bacterium | reverse complement strand
GTCATCCGGACCGCGTTTCTCGGTGATCGCGACGCGGCGCGCATCGCATATCTGAAGGTCCCGCTCGCAAGGCTCGCGGAGGCCGCGGCGGCGCGTCTCGACGGAGTACACCTTCGCCAGGCCGTGGTCGGTGTGCACCGCGAAGGTGACCGCGTCACCGGCGTGAAGCTGAGCGGTGGTGCGGGTGCCGCATGCGACGCCTGCGTCATCGCCGTGCCACCGAAGCGCCTGAACGCGATGCTCGATGACGCGCCCGCGCTCGGTATCGCTGGGCTCGAAGCCTTCGAAGCCATGCCCATCGTCGACGTGCATCTCTGGTACGACCGTCCGGTCCTGGGGTGCGACTTCGCGGCGCTGCTCGACTCGCCGGTGCAGTGGGTGTTCGAGAAGTCACCCGGATACGTGTGCTGCAGCCTGAGCGCAGCCGACTACCTCGTACAGCGCCCGGAGCGTGAGCTCGTTGAGCTGGGCCGCAAGGAGCTCGCCGCCGTCCTGCCGCAGGCAGCTCGCGCGAGGTTGCTGCGTGGCGCGGCAACCCGCGACCCGGACGCGACATTCATTCCCGCGCCAGGTGTGCGCCGCCCCGGCCCCACGACCGCGCTCTCCAACCTGGTGATCGCAGGTGCGTGGACGGACACGGGCTGGCCGGCGACGATCGAGTCGGCGGTCCGCAGTGGACGGACCGCGGCGCTCACGCTGTTCAGCAACGCCGCCGGCTGGCGATCCACGGGGGGCGCGCGCGCCGCCGGTGCGGAGCTGGAGATGGCCAGTGCCATCTGAAGCGCTGCGTTCCGCAGTCGACTGGCTCCTCGACCACCAGGACGCCGCGGGTTGGTGGAGCGGCGAGCTGGAAACCAACGTGACCATGACGGCCGAGCACGTGCTCCTGCTCCGCTTTCTCGGTGTGTCGCACGACGATATTCGCGACGGAGCGATCCGCCACATATTCGGTGCGCAGCGTGAGGACGGAAGCTGGTCGCTCTACCACGACGGACCCGGCGATCTGAGCACGACGATCGAGGCCTATGTGGCGCTTCGCGTCCTGGGTGTCGACGCCACGCAACCCCGGCTCCGCAAGGCGCTGCGCGTGATCCTCGACCAGGGCGGGCTGGTCGAAGCGCGCGTGTTCACCAAGATCTGGCTCGCGCTGTTCGGCATCTACCCGTGGGACGGCGTGCCGAGCATGCCACCGGAGCTCGTGCGACTCCCCTCGTGGGCACCGCTGAACCTGTATGACTTCGCAAGCTGGGCACGGGGCACGATCGCGCCGCTGCTCATCGTCATCTCGCACCGTCCGGTGCGCGACCTCGGCGTCGACGTCCGTGAGGTGATCGCTCCCGGAAGCGACCATCGAATGCACAAGGTCGCGGGTTCGGGTGTCTTCCTCTGGCTCGACCACGCGCTGAAGCTCTACGACCGCCTGCCGCGCCATCCCGGACGCGCGTCATCGCGCGCCAGGCTCGTCAAGTGGATCACCGCACACCAGGAGGCCGACGGTGGGTGGGGCGGAATCCAGCCGCCATGGGTGTACTCGCTGATCGCGCTGAACCTCGAGGGCATGTCGCTCGATCACCCGGTGATCCGCCGCGGGCTCGAGGGATTCCGGCGATTCTCCATCGACGATGCGGACGGGTGGCGCCTCCAGGCCTGCATGTCGCCGGTATGGGACACCGCGTGGGCGATGCTCGCGCTGCGCAAGGCCGGGATCCCGCGCGAGCACGCGGCCCTGCGCCGCGCCGTCGACTGGGTGCTCGCCGAGCAGATCTCGGGCGGCGGTGACTGGGAGGTCAAGGTGCCACTCGACGCGTGCGGTGGATGGGCGTTCGAGTTCGACAACGACATCTATCCCGACATCGATGACACAGCTGTCGTCGTCCTCGCGCTCCTCGACTCCGCGGACCCGGCTACGGTGTCAAAGCCGGTCGCCGACGCCGTCCTGTGGTGCAGGGCGATGCGTTCGCGCAACGGCGCGTGGGCCGCGTTCGACAAGGACAATACGCGCGCGCTCGTGTACAAGCTGCCCTTCGCCGATTTCGGCGCCATGCTCGATCCGCCTTCCGAGGATGTGACCGCGCACGTGATCGAGATGCTTGCGGCCGTGGGCTGTGGGCCCGATGACCCCCACATCCCGGCGGCACTCGAGTACCTGCGCACGTCGCAGCGTCCCTGGGGATCGTGGTACGGCCGCTGGGGCGTGAATCACATCTACGGCACCTGGTGCGTGGTCAGTGCGCTGGTCGCACTGCACGTCGGCGAGGACATGGTGCGGAAGGCTGCGGCCTGGATGCGCCAGGTGCAGAACCCGGACGGTGGCTGGGGTGAATCGTGTCACTCCTATGTCGATGAGTCGTTCGCCGGTGTCGGCACCAGCACGCCGTCGCAAACCGCCTGGGCGATGCTGACCTTGCAACTCGCGGGGCTTGGTGACGACCCGGCGTGCGCACGTGGCCGCGGGTTTCTCGTGGAACGTCAGCGGGACGGTACCTGGGACGAGCCCGAACACACCGGGACCGGGTTCCCCGGTGACTTCTACATCAACTACCACCTGTACCGGCACGTATTTCCGACCCTCGCGCTCGCCGGCGGCGAGTCGGTCGAGACCGGGAAGCGTGCTGCCGAGCGCGAGCTCGCCGCCCCCAGATAACCGAAGAGCAATAAGGAGACAGCCATGGCGGTGCCACTTCGACAGGCGATGCGCGTTGGGAGCTACGTGGCGCGGCAACGGCTGCGGCGCAACGAGAAATTCGCGCTGGTGCTGCAGCTCGAGCCGCTGTATCAATGCAACCTGGCCTGCGCCGGCTGCGGGAAGATCCAGCACGAGGATCCCATCCTCCAGCGACGGCTCACGGTGCAGCAATGCATCGATGCCGTCGAGGAATGCGAGGCGCCGATGGTGTCGATCGCGGGCGGAGAGCCACTGGTCCACAAGGAGATCGATCAGATCGTGGCCGCGCTGGTGGCACGCAAGCGCTATGTGTACCTCTGCACCAATGCCCTCCTGCTCGAGAAGAAGCTGCATCTGTTCACGCCTTCGCCGTACTTCTCGTTCTCGGTACACATCGACGGTCTGCGTGAGCGCCACGACGAGTCGGTCTGCCGGACCGGTGTGTTCGACAAGGCCATCGCCGCCATCGCGGCTGCCAAGGCGCGCGGTTTTCGGGTGACCACCAACACGACGTTCTTCGACCAGGACGACGCACGTTCGATTCGAGGCGTGCTCGATTTCCTCAACGATGAGGTGCAGGTCGACAGCATGCAGATCTCTCCGGGATACGCGTACGAGAAGGCACCGGACCAGGATCACTGGCTCAACGTCGAGCGCACCCACGCGATCTTCCGCGAGGCGTTTGCCGACGGCAAGCGCAAGAAGTGGCGGCTCAACCATTCCCCGCTCTTCCTGGACTTCCTCGAGGGCAAGGTGGACTTCAGTTGCACCGCATGGGGAATCCCGAGCTACTCGGTGCTCGGCTGGCAGCGTCCCTGCTACCTGATGTCGGACGGCTATGCGTCCTCGTACCGCGACCTGCTCGACACCACCGCGTGGGAGCAGTACGGTCGCGGCCGCGACGAACGCTGCGGGAACTGCATGGCACACTGCGGCTACGAGCCCACCGCCGTGGTGGCCACGTCGGCGTCGCTGCGCGAATCGCTGCGAGCGGCGAGCGACAGCCTCCGGCCGCGCGGAACCAAGACGCATCTGAACTGACGTGAACGCGGCGCAGGCAGCGCCCGGCGAAGGGGAGGTCTTTCTCACCGGCGCGTCAGGGTTCGTCGGATCGCACGTGCTCGCCGCGCTGCTGGCCGGCGGATACCGCGTTCGCGCCCTGGTGCGCGGTCCGTGGGATGCGCCGCCTGGTGTCGTCAGCGTGGCCGGGGATCTGCACGCGCCCGGCGCACTGATCCCTGCGCTCCGAGATTGCCGCTACGTGATCCATACCGCGGCGCTGTACTCGTTCGCGCCGCGCGATCGCCCGGCGATTGCGGCGGTGAACGTCCGCGGGACAGCGGGCATCCTCGAGGCCGCGCGAATCGCCGGCGTCGAGCGATGCGTCGTGACATCCAGCTCGGCCGCGTTGCCACCCGCGGCGGGCTCGCGGCCTGCGACGGAGCGCGACTGGGCGAGCGTCCGCCACCGGGGCTGGTCGTACCACGCATCCAAGCTTGCCGGCGAGCGAGCCGCGCTCAGCGCGCCGATCCCGGTGACCACGGTGCTGCCGACGGCACCGGTCGGCCCCGGGGATCGCCGCCCGACGCCGACCGGCAAGATCGTCGTCGACCTGCTCCGCGGACGCATGCCCGCGACCCTCGGTGGGGGCATGAACATCGTCCCGGTGGAAGACGTCGCGGCGGCGCACGTGCTTGCCCTGGAACACGGTCGCCCGGGCGAGCGCTATATCGCGGGAGGCGTCAACCTCACCCTGGCGGAATTGTGGGGGCTCATCTCGCGAGCAGCCGGGAGGCCGGAGCTGACATTCCGCCTCCCCTACGCCATCGCGGCGGCGGCGGCACGTGTCGATGGCGTCCGGGTCCGGCTCACCGGCGGGACGCCCGCGATCCCACTGGAAGGGGTGCGCATGGGACGGCTCGAGATGTACTCGTCCAGCGCGAAGGCGGCAGACGAGCTGGGATACCGCCCCTCGAGTGCGGACGACGCAGTCGAACGCGCTGTGCGCTGGTATCGCGAGAACGGCTATGCCGTCTGAGGAGCCCGTCCATGCCATCTGCGCGATGGGCGTGGAGGCGTGGGGGGTGCGCCGGCGCGCCCGGCATCTCCGCGTCGTGCAGGTGGGGATCGGCGGCAGGCCGCCTCGCGGGATGTCCGGAATCGTCATCAGCGCAGGACTGTGTGGCGGCCTGCTGCCCGATCAGATGCCGGGCATGGTGGTCATCGCCACCCAGGTCGTCGACGAGCAGGGCGTGACCCACGCCTGCGATCCCGGGGTCGTCGCCGCACTCGAGCGGGCCGCGCAGTACCTGCGCCTCCCGGTGACCAGCGGGTCGCTGGTCTCGACCGCGGGAATGGTCACCGGCGCCGCGAGGGAGACATGGGCGGGCCGAGGTCACGTCGCGGTGGACATGGAGTCGGCCGGGACCGCTGAGTCGGCGCAGCGCTTCGGTGTGCTGCGGGTGATCCTCGACACGCCATCGCGGGAACTGTCTCCTGCATGGGCCGAGCCGGCGCGTGCGATCCGGCGGCCCTCGAACTGGAGTGAGGCAATCTGGCTCGGCATCAACGCGCCGCGCTTCGCGCTCCGTGTCGGCGCGGTCCTAGAGGCGGCCTTCCTCGGCAATATCGACCCCGAGGTATAGCTGCACCGC
>PNBE01000166.1 GCA_003135895.1 Candidatus Dormiibacterota bacterium | reverse complement strand
CACGAGGGCGCGGTCGTCGATGTGTCCGATGTGTGCGGTGACTGGGACGTGATCAAGCCGGAACACATCACTGCCAAGGTTGAGGTCAAGAAGGGCGACGTACTCATCATCCACACCGGTTATCACCGCTACTATCAGGGTCAATCGCAGCAGGATCTGGTCCGCTACTTCTGCATGCACCCGGGAGGCGGCGTCGAGCTGGCGGAGTGGATGCTCGAGATGGAGATCTCCTGGTGGGGGATCGACGCCGGCAGCGGCGACCACCCGATGAACACCACCATTCGTAACATGCGCCCCGACCTCGCCCACCGGTTCAAGGAGCACTCCGGAAAGACGCCGCTGGAGTTCTTCGGTGAGTACGAGTACACCCATCATCGGTCGGGGCGCCGGGTCAAGGAAGACCTCTTCCCCATGCACTACCTCGCGTTCGCGCAGGGATGTATCCACGCGGAGAACGTCGGCGGCGACATCGACCTAGCGCTAAATCAACGCTGCGTCATCGGTGCCTTTCCCTGGAAGTTCGAGGGCGGTGAGGCCTGTCCGTGCCGGATCCTCTGCTTCTTCGGCGCAGGGACGGAGGAGATCATCGAGCGCGCGGCGCACTCCCAGGTGGACTGCCCCGCTTCGGCCGCGCACGCACCATCAGGAGGATGAAACAGTGAGCCTCATCGAGACAGCACCGCGCTTCGCGGTAAGCCGGCGCATCTACAACGACGAGAACATCCACCACGCCGAACTTGAGCGCATCTTCCGGCGGTCGTGGCTCTTCGTGGCGCACGAGAGTGAGATCGCCGAGCCCGGCGACTACGTGACCCGGCGGCTCGGCATCGACCGCGTGATCGTCACGCGCGACGAGGAGGGCGGTATCCGGGTCCTCCTCAACAGCTGTCGCCATCGCGGTACCCGGCTGTGCCGAGCCGACCGTGGCAACACGTCCCACTTCCGCTGCAGCTACCACGGTTGGACGTACGCCAACAGCGGCGAACTCCGCGGAGTGACGTTCCAGCCCGAGGTGTACGGCAGGGACTTCGACAAGTCGCGCTTCAGCCTCTTCAGCCCCCCGCACGTCGACATCTTCCAGGGGCTCGTCTTCGCGTGCTGGGACCCGGAGGCACCGTCGCTGCTCGAGTACCTGGGGCCGATGGCGTGGTACCTCACCACCGTGCTCGGTAAGTTCGATGACGGAGTGGAGTTGATCGGGGTTCCGGCGCGGACCCTCATCCACGCCAATTGGAAGTCGGAGTCGGAGAACCTCTCCGGTGACGGATATCACACCCCTGTCACCCACGCCACAGCCTTCGAGCTCGGTCTCTTCGCGACAAAGTCGGACCTTGAGCTCCTCGGCGAGGTGTCTGGTCCGCGTTTCACAGGCCGGACCGCGGACTGCGGGAATGGCCACACCATGCGCATCCAGCGGCTCCCGCTGAATACGCCTCGCCCCGCCTTCCACGGCTATCCCGAGGAGTTGTGGGAGCAGATAGAGCGCAATCTCACGCCCGCACAGGTCGAGGTGCAGTCGTGCCTGTCGGTGGGGCACGGCACAGTCTTCCCCAACTTCTCCTTCCTCGAGAACTTCAAGACGTCGGTGGACGGTCCCGGCAGGCACGCGCGGTATATCCGCATCACCCTGCGTTACCCGCTGAGCGCTACCCTGACGGAGGTGGTGTGGTTCGGCTTGCGCCCCCGCGGCGCCAGCGAGGAATGGCAGCGCCTGTCGCGGCTCGGCTACCTCCGAACCAACGGCCCAGCCGGCATGTTCGAGGTCGACGACCTCGAGAATTTCGTCAGCATCTCGCAGGCCCACGAGGGCAATGTGAGCCGCGATTTCGACTTCACGCTCGAGGGCGGCCTCCACGGGCAGGCTGCGCCAGCGGCACTCGGCTGGCCCGGCGACGTGGTCGACGGAGACAGAACCGAGAGGACCATACGCGCATTCCTGCTGCGCTGGCATGATCTTATGGAGGGCAACCCCTCGCAGTCGCAGAGCGTGACCGTGTCGCACGGACGATGATCCCCGCGCTGCAGGTGCCCGGTAGGTGGGGTGTCCCGGAGCGCGACTTCGCGGATGCCATGGCGCACGCGGAGGCGTCCGCGTTCCTCGCTCGCGAGTCCGAGTACATGGATTCGCGGCGTTTCTCCGAGTGGGCGGAGCTGGTCGACGAGAGCTTCCGCTACCTCGTGCCGGTCCCGGTGACCCCGGACAACCCTCTCAGCCCTCCGTTCGATCCCGAGTGCCTGCTGCTCGACGAGTCCAAGGCGTCGATGATCCAACTTTGGTTTCGGCGATACGAGAAGGGCATGTACGAGATCGCGTGGGGCGAGAACCCTCCAGTGCGGCTGCGCCACTTCGTGACGAATGTGCGGGTGCGTGGCACCGACGACGAGAACGTTTACGACGTCAGGTCGAACGTGCTCCTCATCGGCGTGCGGCAGGGGGATGCACCGGCGTTCCTATCCGCGGAGCGTTTCGACCTGGTGCGGCGAACTGACACCGGTCTTCGGCTCCTGCGGCGCATCGCGATCCTCGACGAGACCCTTCTGGCCTTTCCGCAGGTGAGGGCGATGCTGTGACAGACGACGAGTCGGTTCAAGCCGATCTGCCGACCCCGGTTGAGGAGATGCTCATCGTCAACGAGTTCGCCGCAGTCCGCGTGCGCAAGGTGCGGACCCGCAATGGCGAGCGACTCGAGCTGCATTCCCTGAAACACGAAACGACGGTCCGCATCGACGCGCTGTCGCTGGAGAGCCTCACGTGGCGGAGCGTCTGGGAGATCGGCCAGGGGTTGGAGACGCCCCTCGGCCCGGACGAGGGCAGCGTACGACCGGAAGGCGTCGAGTGGTGATCGTGGCCGTTGCCCAGCTGCGCGCCGCGCCACTCGATGTGGCCGCGAACATCGCCCGCGCGGTTGCTGCGATTGGTGCTGCTTCGGACGCGGATATCGTCGTTCTGCCCGAGTTGATGAGCACCGGCTACCTCCTCGACGCGGCGAGGATCGGGCCTTTGGCCGAGCCCGCCGACGGCACTGGACCGGTTCTCTCCGCGTGGCGTGCGGCGGCCCGCCGCCACGACGTGGCCGTCGTCGGAGGCTTTGCTGAAGCCGACGGCGGGCGACTGTACAACGCCGCCGCGATCATTGATCGACGTGGAGAGATGGTCGGCCACTATCGCAAGCTGCACCTCTTCGCCGGGGAGCGCAACGTCTTCAGCCCCGGTGACCGAGGCCTCCCAGTGGTCGAGCTCGACGGCGTCACTCTCGGCGTGCTGATCTGCTACGACCTCCGTTTCCCGGAAGCCCTCCGGGTCCTGGCACTCCAGGGCGCGGAACTGGTGGCTGTTCCGACCGCGTGGGTGCGCGGCTTCGACCGCCGCGTCGGCGCAGAACGGAGCGGGCAGCTCGACGGTGTGATCGTTCAGGCGAATCTCAACCAGGTCTTCGTGGCGTGCGCCGACCAGGTGGGGACGTCGGAGGCATTCGAGTTTCTCGGCGGGTCGTTGGTGGTGTCACCGTACGGGGAGAGTCTGGTGGGCCCTCTCAGCAATGACGCCGAGCAGACGGTGAGCGTCGCGGTGGACCTGGATGAGGCGCAGCACGCTCGCGAGCGCGGAGAGGGCATCTCGCCGCGACGCGATCGCCGAACCGACGTGTACGGCGCTCTGCTCGGCTACAACGCTCCCCATGCGTCGCTGTCCATGCCGCAGGAGGAGCCCGCCGTCATGGACGACGCTGCCTCCCTGCTCGCGGAGATGCGCCGCAAGCGCGGCTACGTCCTCGAGATTCACGAGATGCTGGCGGCGTGGGATCCCACGTTCCTGCGCCAGTACGACGATTTCCTTGACGCGACGTTTCTCGATAATACGGTGCTCGATCGCCGCACGCGCGAGCTGGTCTACGTGGGGACACTCACCGCCCTGGGGTCGCCCCGCGAACACCTCGTCGCGCATTTGCGGGCTGCGCTGCGCTACGGCGCCACGGAGCGCGAGCTGCTCGCCGTGCTCGAGCAAGTGATGCCACCCGCCGGCGTCCCGCGTTTTATCGAGGCGATGAAGGCGTTCCGAGACGTCTGTGGCGACAGTCCTTTGGAGGGCAGCAACTCATGACAGGCAGCGGCATCACGCATCTTCGGCATGTCGGAATAGGGGTCCCGGACCTTCCCACCGAGCGCGGGTTCTACCGTGACGTGTGGGGGCTGGTGTCGACCGTCGACGATGGCGATGCGCTATTTCTCGCCGCTGAGGGATCCCCGGAGCAGTACGCGCTCCGACTGCGGCCCGCGCCTGAGCGCCGACTCGACCTTGTCGCCTTCGCGGTCGAGACCCAGGACGATGTCGACGGCTACGCGGAAGCGGTGACCGCGTTGGGGCGCGGGCTGGTCACGGAGCCAGGAACGATGCAGACGCCCGGAGGCGGGTACGGGTTCCGCTTCCTTGACTTCGAAGGGCGCACGTTGGAGATCTCGGCGGAGGTTGAGCACCGGAGTGCTCGTCAGTTGCACCCGAAGGAGTCGATCCCCACCGGTCTCAGCCATGTCGTCCTCAACACCACCGACCTGGATGCGGCTGTTCGCTTCTACACCGAGATCCTCGGCTTCAAGGTATCTGACTGGCTCGAGCACCACATGTGCTTCCTGCGCTGCAACGCATGGCATCACACGCTGGCACTCTCGGACAACCCTCACGCGTCCCTCAACCACGTGGCGTGGGAGATGCGCGGAATCGACGAATACATGCGAGCGACCGGACGCGCGCTGCGGGCGGGAACTGATCTCGCCTGGGGTCCAGGCCGTCATGGTCCCGGGGACAATACCTTCTCGTACTTTTCCGCACCGAGCGGTTTCGTCACCGAGTTCACCACCGAGCTCGAGCGCATCGAGGACGACGCGACGTGGACCCCGCGGGTGTTTCGGCGCCTACCCGAGGAGTCCGACCTTTGGGGCACGGCAGGGGTGCGCAAAGCGGAGCCCTTCGTGGGTGTCCCCGACCCCGGCGCCTGGACGCCTCCGCCCTTCTGACGATGATCGTCGTGAGCGTCATCGCGCTCGCAGTCTGGCCCGCGAGGCTCGGCTGTCGATGAGGGTGCGCGCCGACCAGCGCAAGTGCCAGGCGTACGCCAACTGCATCCTCGCAGCGCCGGACGTATTCGACCTCGACGATGCCAGCGGCAAGGTGGTCGTGCTGGAGGAGACGCCGACCGACGAGAGGCGTGCGGCTGTGCAGGAGGCGGTTCGCAATTGCCCGACCCAGGCGATCACCGTGGATGCCGAAACGCGCCACGTAGCATGACCGCGCGCAGCAAGCGCAGGGCTGTCGTTGTCGGCGCTTCGGTCGCTGGCGTCAGCGCGGTCGAGGCTCTGCGCGACGGTGGCTTCGAGGGCGACGTGATCCTTGTCGGGGCGGAGGCGCACATGCCATACGACCGGCCTCCACTGTCGAAGCAGCTGCTCGCCGGGGCATGGGACACGGAGCAGGTGATGTTGCGTCCCGCAGCTCGCTACTCTGAGCTCGACGTGGAGCTGCGGCTCGGCGTCAGCGCGACGAGCCTCGACGTCTCCGCACGCGCCATCAACCTGGACAATGGGGAGGCGCTGCGTTACGACCGTCTCCTCATCGCCACCGGAGCCAACCCCCGCCTCCCGGGCTTCGTGCGGCCGCTCGAGGGCGTGCACCTGCTGCGTACCCTCGGCGAGGCCCTCGGCCTGCGCAGCGCTCTCCTCCGCAGGCCGAGGGTGGTCGTGATCGGGGCCGGCTTCATCGGGTCGGAGGTCGCGGCGACCGCACGCGGAATGGGGTGTGAGGTGACCGTGCTCGAGGCACTGGCAAGTCCCATGGCGCAGGCGCTGGGGGCTGCTGTCGGAGAGAAACTCGGGCGTTTGCACTCGGAACACGGTGTTGTGGTGGTGTGCAATGCGACCGTTGCCGGACTGGTGGGCGACGGCGTCGTCGAGGCGGTGCAGCTGGAGGACGGCAGTCGCGTTCCCGCCGACGTCGTGATCGTTGGCACCGGCGTGTCGCCGGCCACCGCGTGGTTGGAGGGAGCCGGGTTGGCTGTCTCCGACGGGGTGGAGTGCGACCAGTTCTGCCGCGCCGCGCCGCATGTTTACGCCGCTGGTGACGTGGCGCGTTGGGCGCAGAGCACCGGCAAAAGCGTTCGCGTCGAACACTGGACCAATGCGGTGGAGCAGGGCCGGCACGCAGCGCACAACCTCATCGCCTCGCTGCACGGACTCACGCAGCGCCCGTATGCACCGACGCCCTACTTCTGGTCCGATCAGCACGGGCGGAAGATCCACTTCGTCGGATGGTCATCAAGTGAGGCGGAGATCCTGGCTCTGGACGAGACGCGAATCGTTGTGCTGTACGCCCGCGATGAGCGCCTCTGCGGTGCCCTGACACTCGACGCGCCGCGTGCCCTGGCAATGCTTCGTCCGCTCGTCGCCCGTGAAGCCCCGCTGGCTGACGCGAGAGCGACGGTGGCGGCGGCCGGACCGGCTCGGCGACCGATACCCATGGAGAACGGCGTGTCTCCGCAGCCGCACAGGTTGGTCGGATGAAGCCCGCACCGTTCCACTCCGAGGCACCGCAGGAACTGTCGGAAGCGATCGCACTGCTTGCCGAGCACGGGGATGGCGCTCCATCCTCGCCGGCGGCCGGAGCTTGGTGCCGCTCCTCAACCTCCGCCTCGCCCGGCCCGACGTGGTCATCGACATCAACCGGGTCGGCGGCCTGGACCGAATCGACGTCAACGAACACGGCGTGCGGGTTGGTGCACTGGTCCGTGCCGAGTGCTTGGTGCACGACTACATAGTCCAATCGGCCTCGACCCGGGAGGCAGCGAACCGGCGGAGATCGCGCTCGTCATCCTGGCCGAGCTGGTTGCCGTTCGCCTCGACGCCGACGGCGGATCGCTAAGCGCCCATGTGGAGCTCAGGACCGCGTGGTCGCCGCGCAGCGCGGCGTTCTTCGCGTCAAAGGCCTGCGCCCAGTCGATCGCGATCGCGAACTTCGGCTCGATGAGCGCCCCCTGCGCAGCGGCCCCCGGCGTGATCGACGGATGGGCCGCCACCGCTGCGCACCGCGCCTCCCGAGCCGCTGGCATGGCAGTGGCCAGGGGGCCACGGGTCCTCGAGAGCGGCGTGCGCTCCTCAGCTACTCCAGCCATTCTGTCGTCGCTGGGCGGAAGCCAGTGAGATCTTGCAACCCGCCAATCCCGGTGCTTAGAATGTATGACAAATTGGGCACCGCTCGGCAGTTCATTTCGGCTTGGCGACTTGTACAAAGGGGATGCGATGCACCGACGGTGGCTCCTCGTGGGGATCGCGATCGGAACGATAGTTGCGGCCCCGGGCACCGCTCGGGCAGCGTCGTCCGGATACGTGCAACGGGCCGTGCTGGTCCCGCCGCGGATCCCTGGGCAATTCGGTCTTGTGTCGGACATCGTCTTCGCCGATGCGGCGAGCCATCGCGTTTACTTGGCCGATGATGCCAATGCCCAAGTCGATGTGTGGAACACGCGTACCAGAACGTTCCTGGGTGCGATGAGCGGGGGCTTCACTGGAGAGATGGGGTTCCCCAGCAGTTTTGACAATCTCGGCCCGGATGGCGTCCTAGTCGATGGGCTCGGGCAGATATGGGCCGGTAACGGCGACGGCACGGTAAAGGTCGGTGCGGCGTCTCCGCCATTCGCTGAGACCGATTCGGTGGCCACAGGTGGCAGAGCGCGCGCTGACGAACTAGCATACGACCCCCGCGATCAGATCGTGATTGTCACCAACCCATCGGAGACTACAGCGTCGTCGGCGAAGCCACAGCCGAAGCCGTTCGTCACCCTCATCTCGGCTCTGCCCGATCGTGAGGGTCACCACGCGGTCCTCGGCCATGTCCTTATCCCCGGGGCCGGCCTCGACTCTGTAGAGCAGCCGGCATGGGACCCGCAGACGGGCGACTTCCTCATCTCGGTGCGCGAGACCCGCGACTTCCCCAACGGTGAGGTGGCCATCGTCGACCCGCGCGCCCCACGGCTACAGGCGGTGCTTCCCCTCGATGTAGCGTGCCACCCGGCCGGTATCGCGCTGGGCCCCAATCACGACGCACTGCTCGGATGCGACAGCACCCCACCGGTGATCATCAATCGAGCGACTGGTCGTATCCAGGCTGATCTGACCGGACATGACGCCTGCTGTGCCGACGAGGTGTGGTTTAACAAGGAGGACGGCCGTTATTTCGCAGCCGAAGGCGGCAACAGTACGATCCCGCCGTCAGTGATAGTCATCGGCGCCGCGCGGCGCGACTTCCTCACGGCCATCCCCATCAGCGACACCAGCGGTGCGTTCCATGCGGTCGCCGCGTCAGGAGAAACCACTCAGGTCTTCGTGCCCGAGAGCGACGGAATTCATGTCTTCGTGCGTACAAACGGGGCCTGATCACCGGAAGGTCGGTCGGAGATAACCAGATCTTCAACCGCGTGCAGTTGATCCGCATGTCCACCAATGCCGGCGTGACCGAACGCGTGACCGAATAGGAGTGTGGATGCCGTTCTGTCCGTGATCCCGGCGATCAGTCCGCCTATGCGCTTCTGGGGTGGTCCGGCCCTCCGGGAATGGCGTCTGGCGAGTCCTCCGGCTATCGATGTGGCTTCCGCGTACACCAGGTCGGAAACCTGACGTGACGCCATCAATCCCGCCCCCTGCGGACCTTTGGGCTGGCCAGCGCCTCGCTGCCGATCTCGCTGCGCGTAGATGGCGGCTCGAGGCGGTGACGAGCGACGAGGCCTCCGAAAGCTCGCCATCTCTTCACTCACGCCGGACATCCGCCGAGCAATGGCTACGTGCCATCCTCGAGGAGTGCTGGAGAACCTGCCTTCACCCGACATCTCTCTAAGCTAAGTCACCGGCCTGCGCCTCGACCTGGATCGCTGCCCGCGCTACCGCGGCAACGAGCGCGCGCACGCCGATGCTTCACCCGCGGCCGCACTCGAGAGCGGGTGCTGGGCAAGGAGAAGATGTAGCCGCGCGAGGTCAAATCCGTCGGGATACCTCGGCGGCGAACAGCCTGGGTGTCGCTTGACGCGGCATCAGCGTTGAGCTAGGATCCTTTGTAGTACAAATGGACCATTAGATCGAGAGGGCATGACCACTCTTGTCCGGCGCGCCGAGAAGTCGGCGCTCGAATCGTGGTTTGGACCTGGATCGCTAATGCCGGAAACGGAAAGTTCGCGGTGGAAGCCCTGGATAAGCGCAGGCAGGACGTTTAGAACGCCGTTCGAGAGGTGGCTGTCGTGATCGTCGCGGAGCAGCCAACGCTGGACGCTTTGCCACGCTCCTCCGGTGGTATCCGAGCCAGCAGCACCGGTTCAGCCTGCCTGTCGGTCGGAATCCACCGGCACGGTGTCGCCTCAATGAGACGCCGGCCAACGAGCTTCATCTTGAGGGACTCAAAGATGATCCGGCGCTGCGACAGTCGTAACCGTGAGCGGCGGATCCAGTGGTCTGGCTCCATGACTTGGCCGATGTCAGCGGGAGCACGCAGGACCCTGCGAAGTACTCGCGCTGAGCGCTCACGGCACATGCGTGCTTCTGAGCCGAGCATGCTCGGCCGCTTCTCGTGAAGCTACCTGTCTTCGACTACCGTCGCGCGACATCGGTGGGAGAGGCATTGTTATGGCTGCAGGAAGGCAGCGATGAAACGATGCTCCTGGCTGGCGGACAGAGCCTCATTGCGGCCATGGCTTTCCGTCGCATCAACCCGACGTCCCTCATCGACATCAATCGGGTGGGCGGACTTGATCACATCGAGGAGAGCGCAGACGGCCTGGTTATCGGAGCTCTCGTGCGGTACGCTGCCCTTGAACAGGCTGGCAGGCTCGCCGGTGCGTGGGCGGCGCTCCCCGAAGCAGCCCGCTACGTTGGTAACTACGCTGTTCGAAGTCGGGGTACTTTGGGTGGTAGCATCGCGCAGGCCGATCCCTCGGCCGAGTTGTGCGTCGCGGCGGTGGCGCTTGATGCGCATATACAACTTCGCTCCCGCGGTGCGACGCGGCAGGTGGCCGCCACGGACTTTTTTCTAGCTCCACAGACGACTCTTCGGGCACCTGCAGAGATAGTCATGGGAATCAGATTTGCAACGCCACCTCCAAACGCGCTCAGCACCTTCGAGGAGTTTCGCGAGCGGTCAGGTGGTCTGGCGTGGGCCTCTGTCTGCGCGGGCTTAGCCATTCACGACGGCCGAATCAGCTGGGCGCGAGTTGGCCTTGGCAGCGTAGCGCCGGTGCCGATGCGAGCGATGTGCGCCGAGGCCATGCTCACTGGATCAATGGCATCCGCGCAGGTACTCGCGGAAGCTGCTCGTGTCGCTGCTTCCGAATGTGCTCCCCAACCAGACTCACATACGAATGGCGAACACCGTCGTCAATTGGTTGCTGTTGTAGTTCGACGCGCCCTCGAGCGCCTGCTTCGGCGCGCCGAGGAGACGACTTCGTGACTTCTCGTAGATCGCCCAGATTCAGACAAGCTGCGGTAACTCACGGCCTTTCAGCATCGCTGCGGCTCACTCATTGCCGTCCTGCCGCACCAGCGCCCTGGAATCACAGCCAATCACGGTCTTGGCCCCACCGCCAACGCTTCCTCTCGCTGGCGCTACGCAGCACGCCTGAGGTCTTGGCCGGTCGGCTGGCTGGCACGCCAGCGAGTCAGGGTGCAAGAGTCCACAACTCCGGCGGATCAGACACATGACTCCTCCGGCCGCTACCACGGTGACGCTCGAGCTCAACGGCACGACAGCTACGCTCAAGGTTGCCACACCATCATGGACGCTTGCTGACGCACTGCGCGAAGGTGGCCTGACCGGCACACATGTCGGGTGCGAGCATGGTTTCTGTGGTGCGTGCACCGTTCTTTTGGACGGCGACCCCATCCGCTCATGTCTGCTGCTCGCGCTCCAGGCCGAAGGGACGAGTGTGCGCACAATTGAGGGAGTCGCGAGAGGCGGCGACCTTCACCCGCTGCAGCGCGCATTTCACGAGCATCACGCG
>PNBE01000062.1 GCA_003135895.1 Candidatus Dormiibacterota bacterium | reverse complement strand
GCGCTGAAGGCCGCCGCTGTCGTCCCCGTCGTTCTCGTTGCGCTGGTCGTTGCGGCGTGCGGTGAGCAGAGCGTCCCATCGTCCTCGGTCGCTGTGTCTCCCACAGCGGCCTCGTCCGTCGATACGGGCGCCGCGAACCTTCAAGACGCCTTTGTCGCTGTGGTCGAACGGGTACGCTCGTCGGTGGTCCAGATCCAGACGAACTCCGGGCTCGGGTCGGGAATCGTCTTCGATGACAAGGGCGACGTGGTGACCAATAACCATGTTGTCTCGGGAGCAACGACGATTCAGGTCACAACAGCGGAGGGCAAGACCCAGACGGCCTCGCTGATTGGCACATTCCCCGTGGGTGACCTCGCGGTGATCAGGGTCCCTGGTCCTCTTCGGCCCGTGACGTTCTCGGATTCGACCACGCTCAAAGTCGGGATGATCGTCCTCGCTGTTGGTAACCCCCTCGGCCTCCAGAGCAGCGTCACTGAGGGCATCGTGAGCGCGGTGAATCGAACTGTTTCCGAATCCGGCGCCATCACGCTGCCGGACATGGTCCAGACCAGCGCGGCCATCAACCCGGGGAATAGCGGTGGCGCCCTGGTGGATCTGGCGGGCAACGTGGTGGGGATCCCTACGCTCACGGCGGTCGATCCAACGCTCGGCGCCGCAAACGGGATCGGTTTCGCGATTCCCTCCAACACTGTCAAGGACATCGCGACCCAGATCATCGCGAACGGACACGTCGTGAACTCTCACCGAGCCTATCTCGGCATCCGCACGAGCACTGTTGTGAACAGCGCGAATAGTCCGGTCGGCGTCTTGGTCGCCTCCGTCGCCGCGGGTGGGCCGGCTGAGAAGGCTGGGCTTACGACTGGGGACATCATCATCGACCTCGGGGGAACCAAGGTTCGCACCTCGACCGACTTGTCGGCGGCGCTGGCCGACCTCCAACCGGGGAAGGCGATCACCATCACCGTGGTTACGTCTTCTGGCGCGCAGGAGACCCTGACGGCAACCGTCACAGAGATCCCGACCGGTTAGGCCAGGCGGAGCCTGGGTCATCTCATCGCGACCTCTCGAGGTCGAGCTTCCTTTGAGTGCCTCGAGTGAGCGGCACGCATGACGCTCGCGGCCTCTACGGCTATATCCAGTGGTCACGTTTGCGCACGGCAGTCTCGGTCAGCTCCCGCCTATCTCACGCCTCAACAACGTCCCTGGGCACTACACCTAGGCCGTCTGAGCGCCGCGTAGCGGCCTCGGCGCGTGGACTGCTCTGCCGCCGAGAGCCGATCTTGCCGAGCCGTGACGCATTTGCGGCGATCACCGCGACGTCACTGATGACGGCTCTCCACCCACTGAGGTCGTCTTCGGCTTGTCCACGCCCGGAACCCGGGCGCGGTGTGAGCGACAGAGAGTCGCCGCCTGCAACGGTGGGGGACCGACTGGCGACGACTCTCTTAGAGGGGGGATCCCTAGCCTGCCCTCCAATCCTTTCGTAATGCTGACATTAGGCGAAGAAGAGGCCGGGCGATCAGCGCGGCGATCCCGACAGGGCCCTCGATGACGATGATGGTGAGCGCCGTGCCTTTCTGACTGCCCCCGCTGGTCATCGACGTGCCTTCTTTGCGAAACCCACGAATCGCCCGATTCAGCACGCTCAAGTACACGCTTCTGGTGCCTTTTTGACGAGGGTAGGACGTAACAAGCCTCCTGGCCGTTTGGCACAGTCGATCTACATCGTGGGTGACGATCGCGGGCGCGTGGGTGGTCGTCGAGCCATGTATGGCGATGGAGACATAACCGGGTCAGGCACCCAAAGGAGCTCAAGCCGGCCCACGCGAAGAGGGCGTCGCGGGTGCATCCATCGCCAGGCGCTTCGTGCCCTCGCCAATCGCCTCGTCAGCATCCTCCACGGCTGTCTCGAACATCGCTGCTCCTTCTCGGAGACTGTGGCCTGGCCAGCTACTCGACTCCCATTAGAGCCGGGAGACTCTTCGAACGAGCTGCGCCATGGTCTCGGCGACTACTTCGAGGTCGATCCCGTGGTGGTTGTCCTCAAGGGGGCGTGGCGAGAGCTGCTGCGCAGTAGCAAGACACCACCGTGGACAACTCTGACCACCGAGCCGCATCGGCGCCGGAGGCATGAAGGTGCACCGGGCCCCAGAGCTCCGCTCGGCGCCGATGGTCAGGGCTTCTTGACGACCGTCGAGCCGCCCGTGACAGTGACCGCGCTGGTGGCCGTGCCGGCTGTTGCTGTTCCTGGTGAGAGGGTTGTCGTCGTCGTCTTTGAAATGACGCCGTCTTCACCGACCGTGATCACAGTGTTCACCGTTCGCACTGCTGAGATCACGGGGATCGCTGTCTTTGGCGGTGCGCCAACGGCGGCGAGATAGCCGACAAGACTGACGCCCGCGATACCACCGGCGGCGGCGACCGCGTTGATCCTTCGGCGACGAGCGAGGGCTCGGTCTCGCCGTTCGGCGCGTTCTTGGGGGGATGGTAGGGATGTCATGTGGTTTCTCTCCGCGGTTGGTGGCGGAGTGACACAATCTTCGCGCGCATGGCTGGCGATAGCGTTCGAGAATGCTTGGAGTTCGCTAAGACGCACCATTCGACGTAGAGCGCGGTTCGACAGTGGCGCGGCGGTCGGTGCCTCTGATTGTGGCCAACGGCCCTGGCTCGCTGTAACTCTCCGCATGAGAATGGTGAGCAGCCGCGGTTTGTGCCGCCCTCATGGCGAGCCGTCCGAGATCGGCTGAGGGCAGAGGTCCTCGTCATGGATGTCAAGACCAGGACGCTGATCGGGATTCAATCATTTGTCGGCCTGACGACCGTCGCGGCACATGCGGCGCTCGCTAGGGCTGCGTGAGGACGTCGCGAGGAGGATTCGCGTTGTCGTGATCCTCCGCGCAGACAGGAAGCGCGGCGTTGCTACCGGGGAGCCATGGAGGCATTTGAGGTGATTCTTGCGAGAGTGACCTCCAATCCATGTGCCGCCGCAAACAACCGTGCACCAGGGGCCCTGATGGAGCGGCCGAGCGTGAAAGAGGAGATCACTAGTGTGGTCAACCTCAACGTGTGTGTTCAGCCACGACGCGATCCGTTGGAAGCCGTTGCTCCGCAGACGATCCCGAGCGTTATGCCGATGGCGATGCCCATGGTCATATTGCCGGCCATCGTTCCCAAAATAATTCCTACACCAGCGCCGATCGCGATTCCCACGCCGGTCCAATCGTCTTGCGCCCCGCCGCGAGTTCCCGTCGTCATTTCTCCAACGCGGCAGACGAGACTCGTGTGCATCGCGAATCCATCAGGGCATATGTGCATCATGGCGAACTCTGATTTGTGGTCACCCGAATGCCTAACGTCCTAGGAAACTCGGCGCGACGGTCGAACGGCGGAGCTCTTGTCAAGACTTGTGAAATTTCCTCCTGGTAAGTCGGTGAGTTGAGCTATGCGGCAGCACCTCCGTGTTCGGTTGACGTTGCAGCTTGCCGTCGACGAAGCGCCCGCCGGCGAGCAGGAGCAGCATCTGGTTGGGGCCGTTGATGGCGCGCCAGTTGAGGCTCAGACGAGTGACCAGCTTGAAGACCAGTAAAGGGCGTTCTCGCGCACGCGCGTGCGCTTGGCAGCGTTGGTGCGCAGGCGCACGCCGGCGAAGATGCTCTCGATGGGACTGCTGGTGCGCAGATGCGTCCAGTGCTTCCTCCGGGAAGTCGTAGAAGGCGACGCCGTCTTCCCAGCCGCGCTCCAGGCACGCGGCGGCATCCGGCAAGCACTGACAGCGACCGGTCGTCCGGGATGACATATGGGTAGCGCTGCGCCAGGTCCGTGAGCGCATCTTCAGGGGAGTCCGCGTCCGCGACCTCGGGCAGCATGCTGAACGGGTCATCACGTCTATCCGCGAATGGTCCCCCTTCTGTCCTCACCGGCAGGCCGTATCCAACCTGGGATCTCGCGCGACTTAGTGGCATGGATCAGACGCCGTAGCGGCGCTCGCAACCATGGAGGACACCCCCCTTGCGCCCTCATGCTCGCTCGCAGTTCTTCTCGACGGCCGTACTGGTTGGGCTGGCCGGCGTCATCACCGGCGTCGGTGCCGCAGGCCACGTCGGCCCCTTCGCGGCGCTCGGCGCCGCTGCTCAGCACACCGTCGCCGCCCAGCTCCCAGGTGCGCCGCTTCGAGCCGACAGCCTCTATCCGGCTCCGACAANNGTTACTCGGGTGGGGGCCCCAGGTCGACGGCGACACCCTGGCCGACCGCCACCGCTTCCCCGACACCGTGGTGCGATGACAGCTGCGGTGGTGGTGGCGGCGGCGGCGGAGACAACTGAGGTGGCCCAGTATCGACCCGAGGACCGCGACAAAGCTTTCAGGCGAGTCGGGTCATGGACGATCGGCGGCGTTTCCGGCGTCGTAGCGGTCACCGGAGCCTTGTCGGCGGTCAGCGCAGCGGGTTTTGCGGCCGCGACGAGCGCGTCGGTCGAGCGCGTGCCGCCGATCCCTCCCGAGACAGCTCCGGTCCAATCGGCTCGACCGTCGCCGGCCGTGATCATCAAAGTTGTCCACGTTCCGGCTTCGGCAGGAGCCTCGTACCGGGGATCGAGTGGGATCTCCCCGCCTCGTGCAGCGCCGGGCGGCTCTGCGAAGGGTTCCTCGCCACCTCCTCCGCCCCCGCCGCCACCGGCATGTCACTCGACGCCAACGCGTCCGTGTTGACCTCTCACACATTCCGTGCGATGGGCACGTTGAACGTCGTGGCGGTTGACGACCTCGACGCACTGGCGCCGGCGACCGCCGCCGCCCGCGAGGTGATCCACGCGGTCGACAAGGCGTGCTCCCGTTTTCGAGCGGATTCGGAGATCTCGATGCTCAACAGGTCGGCCGGGTGCGGGCCGGTTCCCGTCTCGGAACTGCTCGACGACGTCATCAGCGACGCCCTTTCGGCCGCGGCGGCCACTGACGGGCTGGTCGACCCGACCGTTGGTGCGCTCATGGAGCGCATCGGGTACACGGTGACCTTTGTCGACCTGCCCGTGGACGGTCCCTCGATAGATCTCCAGATCCGCTCAGCGCCAGGATGGACGAGCATCGAGCACGATCGGGTCAAGCGCACGGTGACGCTCCCGGAGGGGGCGTCGATCGACCTCGGGGCGGTCGGCAAGGCCTGGGCCGCCGACCGCGCTGCGCTCGCCGCGGCACGGCGAGCCGGCACCGGGGTCCTGGTGTCGTGTGGCGGCGATGTGGCGGTGTCCGGACCGGGTCCCAAGGACGGGTGGTGCGTCAGGGTCGCCGAAGCGATCGACTCGGCAGACTGGCAGGACATCCACGTGTTCGACGGCGGCGTCGCCACCTCTGGCACCGGCAGCAGGACATGGCGCCGTGGCGGAGAGGTCCTTCACCACATCCTGGATCCCGCAACCGGGCTCCCGTCGGACTCTCCGTGGGTGATGGCCAGCGTCGCTGCCGCGTCGTGTGCTCAGGCCAACGCTGCCGCGACCGCCTCGATCGTGCTGGGAGAAGGCGCGCCCTCGTGGCTCGACAGCCTTGGCGTGCCGGCACGCCTTGTCAGGCGTGATGGCTCGATCGTGACGGTAGGACAGTGGCCGGTCTGACACCGGGCCCCGGCTTGATGCTCGCGGCGTTTTCGACCAAGCCGAGTCCGCTGTGGTTTGCCACGCGCGGTGCCGGCGTCATGACGCTCGTCTGTCTGACCGGGGTCGTGATCCTGGGGATCTCAACGTCGCTCCGGGTGACGGGTCAGCGCTCACCGCGCTTTGTGATCGCGGCGCTGCATCGCAACTTCGCGCTCTTCACGATCCTGCTCCTGGCGGTGCACATCGCGACATCGGTTCTCGACCCGTTCGCGGGGGTTCGGCCCGTCGATGCGGTCGTTCCGTTCGCGGGCGCGTACCGGACGTTCTGGCTCGGGCTCGGCGTCCTCGCCGCCGAGGTGCTGCTCGCGGTCACGGTCACCAGCCTCCTGCGCGGGCGGATCGGTCCCCGCGTCTGGCGGATCATCCACTGGGCCGCGTATGCGTCGTGGCCGCTGGCGGTGGTGCATGGGCTCGGAACCGGCACGGACTCTCAGGAACCGTGGATGCTCGGCCTCACCGCTGCGTGCATCGCAGCGGTGCTCGTCAGCCTGGCGCAGCGCCTGCTGGTCGGACGCCTGCGCACTCTGCCGGTGCGCCTCGCAAGTGGCGTGGTCGTGGTGATGGCGACGTATGCGATCTGCGCCTGGAGCGTGGCCGGTCCGCTCCGCCCGGGCTGGGCCGTGACCGCCGGCACGCCTGCGTCAATCCTCACCTCGAAGCCCAGCCCGGCACCGATCCGTTCCGCCACGCACGGGTTCTCCGACGCCCTGATCGGCAC
>PNBE01000040.1:1051-73316 GCA_003135895.1 Candidatus Dormiibacterota bacterium | reverse complement strand
GACCACCTCCACGGTGCCACAGCCGGATGTGCCACCTGCCCATTTCGGTCACGCGCAGCGGGTGATCAACGTCATCGACGCGCGTCAGGCGTACCCGCAACGAGTGGTGCAGCGGGCGCTGCGCCGTTTGCACCACGAGCGCGAGGCGGACAACTCGATCCATTTGAGCTACGAGGTGGTGGCCCTGACACCGGCTGCGGCGGCGGAACTCGGAGTCGAGATCGAGGAGGGCCGCGATCGCGTTGCTTTGAGTGGGCGTCGCGGTATCGAGGTCCGTGCCGACGATCTCCTCGACCGGGCGATCGCGCGGCTCAGCGCCAATGCGCGCGACGCTGCCGGCGCGACCGCCGTCGCCGCGGGAGCGCTGCGCTACTACCTGCTCAAATTCTCGCTGAACCAGATCATCGCCTTCGACTTCGACGAGGCGCTGCGGGTCACCGGTGACACCGGCGTGTACCTGCAGTACGCGCATGCGCGCGCCGCCGGCATCCTGCGCAAGGTCGACGACGACGGCGCGAGCGTCGAGGTTCCACCCGAGCTGCACCCGGCGGAGCGCGAGCTCCTGCACGCCATCGAGGCGTACGCCCGAGCGCTCACCGAGACCGCGCTCGCGCTCTCGCCATCGCTGCTCACGACCTACGCGTTCGGCCTGGCGTCGGCGTTCAGCGACTTCTACGAGCACACCCCGGCGATCGTTCGCGAGGCGGACGCTCGGGTGCGGCGGTTCCGGCGCGCGCTGGTCGCCGCAACGCGAGCGACGCTCGCGGATGCCCTGCACACCCTCGGGATGGCCGCGCCCGACCAGGTCTGAACGGGAGGCCAAGTCCGGGCGCTGGTATGATCCGGGACCTTCGGGCCCCGTTCGTCTAGTGGCCCAGGACACCGCCCTCTCAAGGCGGAGACCATCGGTTCGAATCCGATACGGGGTACCAATCGTCAGCGTCCGTTTGCCGACGGATTGCCGACGGCGATGTCGTGGCTAGGGAATCTGCCGGCGGCTGAGGTCGTCGAACAGGAAGTGCCAGGCGACGCGAAGGCTTGCGGCGCCTCGGCGCACGAGATCCTGGCCAAGCGCGCAAACAACGGCGAGAACGCTCGCGCTGGCTCCAACCCCGACGAGACAGCTCTGCCAGATGGCGAACCGAGGCTCCGGGTAGAGGCAGAACGCTGTGCACGGATACGTCATCGAGGCATTCCACAACCCAATCCCGACGCCCGTTGCCAGACACAACGCGACCAGCAGTGCGGCCTTCGCCGTCCTCACCGACGCAATATACCCGGGCTCGTCCGCCTGGTTCGTTCGGGATCCGGCGGCGGTCACGACCCGCATGCGAGCCGTAACAAGATGGATGCGCCTGCCGTGGTCGGGACGGAAAGGCGACTAGGCTGGGGTCTGGCACCGAATCGTGGGTGCCGAGGAGTTACCAAGGTTGGACAAGCTGAAGCCGTGGCAGCGGCTCTCCAGGAAGCAGTCGGGCGACGGAGCGCCGGCCGGCAGCGACCATGACGGTCTGGGCGAGTGCCTCGACGGCGAGTGCTCCAAGCCTGCCTCCTGCCGCTGCACCTACGTCGACCGCCGTCAGGTGAAGTGCGGCACCACCTGGTGCGATGAGCACAGCAGGATCGTGCTCGGCCTCCCATACTGCCGCCGACATGCAACGGTGGCGCCGTCACTCTCGAATGGCTTCTTCACCCACATGCTCCCCGACGTCGAGAACCGCGCCCCGTCCCTCGCCACCTGGGTCGGTGGGGAGCTGGACACCGCGGTGCGCATCGCCCTGACCGCGGACGCGCCGCACAAGGACGCGTACGTCGTCAGTGGCGCCGTCCGACCGGTGCGGGTGCCCGGCAGCACGATGCCCGTCTGGTTGCGTTCCTGGACGCTGGTCGATAGCACCGGGGTCCTCCAGCACGTGTCCATCGAGGTCGACGAGGAGGACGATCGCGCTGTGGTCGTCCGGGTCGCGGGCGAGCCCATGGGCCGCCACCAGCCGCCCTGGATCGGCCGCCCGCGCAACGAGACCATAGCCCCGGAGCTCGACGCCGCCGCGCGTCAGGCTTTCCGCATCACGGTGATGCACGACATCGAGCTCGGGTTGCTCGGCGCCCGCATGGAAGTCGCCTCTTGATCTGACCCGCCGGTCGGGTTCCGGATCGTCGTGGCGGTATGCTTGTCGCTCCATGTTGGCAACGTCGGCGCCCGGCCTCTCGGTGGTAATCGGCATCCCGGTCGCGTTCGTGCTGCTCGCCGCCGGGGCCTGCCTGGGCCTGCTCATCCTCTGGACCCGGGCCCGGTCATAGGCGGGGCCTCAGGCCAGCGAGACCAGCTCGATGTCGACCACCAGGGTCGCGTTGGGTGGGACATTGGCCGAGGAATTCCCAGCCGCGCCGAACCCGAGCGCCGGCGGCACGATCAGTCGCCGCGTTCCCCCGACGCGCATCCCGGGCACGCCGAGCCGCCAGAACTGCAGCGTCGACGAGTTGGAGAGCTGGAGCGAGTTGGTCGGCTGATTCGCCCCTCGGGTGGTGATCACCTGCTTGCCCGTCGAGAGCCAGACTGTGAACTGCACATTGACGGTGGCAGTCGCCTTGGCGACCGCGCCGCAGCCGACACTGATATCGGCGAACTGGAGCCCCGAGGCGTCGGGCTGGAGCACCACCGGCGTGGTGAACGAATCCGACGCGGAGACCGGTCGCGGCGTGGCGCAATCCGGCGGTCGCGGGGTGATGTGGCTGCTCACGTGCACGATGCTGCCGCACGCGCCGAGAGCCAGAACCGCCAGCGCGGCGCCGGCCAGGGTGCCCACGAAACGCAGGCGCGGCGTGCCGGGGGAGGAAGACATCGGCGGCGAATCGTACCCCGACGCCGCGTACAATCGAGTTAGCCCACCTCTCAAGGAGCCCCAGCAGCCATGGCAAATACGATCAAGGAATCCAAAGGTGTCGCCTCCCAGCGCGATATCCTCACGCACGTCCGGTGCCCGATCTGCAACAACCTGATGCGTCAGAACGAGATCGGCGTGGAGATCGCATTCCGGCACAGCCGCCGTCCCGGCGAGCCCCGCCGCGAGCGGATCATCAAGCACACCAAGAACTGCAAAGCCGCGTAGGGCAGCGCTGATGCGGGCGCGGACCACCGTGTGATGGCCATCGAAGTCCCGCTCTTTCCGCTCGGCACCGTGCTCTTCCCACACATGCCCATGTCGCTGCACATCTTCGAGGAGCGCTACAAGACGATGATGCGCGACTGCCGCAAGGCATCAACGACCTTCGGCATCGTGGCCATCCGCTCTGGCCAGGAGACGGGTGGCGGTGCCATCCCGTACGAGGTCGGCACCCTCGCCCAGCTCGATGAGATCGAGGAACTCCCGGACGGCGGCTGCAACCTGATGGTCGTGGGTGCCTCTCGCTTCCACATCGACTCCTTCTCCCACAAGCGGCCATACCTGGTGGGATCGGTCCACTACCTCCAGGACATCCCCGCCCCGGCGGACGACACCGAGCGTCTCGCGACCGCGGTGACCGCGGCGTTTCGCGGGTACGCCGGCCAGCTTCGCGGCATCGGCCAGGAGGATCCCTTCGAATTCGGGCTGCCCTCCGACCCGGAGTTGCTCTCCTACCTCGTCGCCGCCGCGATGCAGGTCGAGACAGCGCAGCGCCAGCGATTGCTCGAGATCGACGGGACAGCGGAACGGCTGGCAGCGTGCCTGCGGCTGCTCCGGCGCGAGGCGGCACTCCTCGACCGCATGCTGGTTCGGTCGAAGGACCACGCCGGCACATCCAGCCTCAACTGAGCATGAGCGTCGCCGAGCGGTTCTCACTGGACGGTCGCGTCGCGCTGGTCACCGGTGGGAGCCGGGGCATCGGTCTGGCCATCGCCACTGCGCTCGCCGAGGCGGGGGCGACCGTCGCGCTCAACGCACGTCACGGGGAGGCGTGCGAGGCAGGCGCAGCGGCAATCGTCGCCGCCGGGGGCCGGGCGATCGCCGTGCCCGGACACGTCGGCGACGCCNNGTGAACAACGCGGGGACCAACCCGCAGTACGGGCCGATCCTCGACGCTGACGAGGGGGCGATCAACAAGATCTGGGACGTCAACGTCATGGGGCCGATCCGGCTCACCCGCCACGCGGTCGCCGCTTGGATGCGCGATCACGGCGGCAGTGTCATCAACATGGCGTCGGTCGCTGGGATCCGGCCCGAAGCCCTCACCGGTGCGTACAACGCGAGCAAGGCCGCGCTGATCACCCTCACGCGAACGCTCTCGAGAGAACTGGGACCGCTCGGGATTCGGGTCAACGCGATCGCCCCGGGACTCGTCGAGACAAAGCTTGCTCGCTACCTCGTGGAAACCCCGCAGATCCACGACCAGATCCTCGCGCAGACCGCACTCGGCCGCCACGCCGTCCCCGACGAGATCGCGGGCGCCGCTCTCTTCCTCGCATCCGATGCGGCGTCGTTCGTGACCGGCTCTGTCCTGGTCGTCGACGGGGGATGGACCGCTTAGTCGAAACGTCCCCACGTCGCGAATGGCAGAATCGCGCTGCGGCGAAGAGGGCACTCGGAGGGCTTCCAGCTATGTCGAACGACCAGGGTCTTGGCTTCACGCTCAGCCGGCGTTCCCAGCTCAACCCGGACAACACAGCCCTCATCTTTCGGGAAGAGCGATGGACCTACGCCGAGCTCAACCAGCTCACCAACAAAATGGCACACGGACTCCACGCGCTGGGAGTCAATCCCGGTGACCGCGTGGGATTCCTGGGGCTCAACCATCCGCGCTTCTTCTTCACGCTGTTCGCCGCGGCGAAACTCGACGCTATTTTCGTGCCCCTCAACTTCCGGCTGACGGGACCCGAGCTCACCTTCATCATCCGTGATGCCGGGCTGCACACCCTTGTGTACGAGGAGGCTTTCGCCTCGATCGTCGACTCGATCCGCGCCGACCTCAGCGTGCGCGAGTACGTCTGCGCAGTCGAGCAGAGCGGGTCACGCGGGTTCGACTCGCTGCTGCACGACCAGCGCGACACCGATCTCGACTACCCGGTCGCGATGAGCGACGTGGCCCTGATCATGTACACGTCGGGAACGACCGGACGTCCGAAGGGCGCCATGCTCACCCACGGGAACATCATCTGGAACAACATCAACGCGTTCCTCGCCGACGACGCCACCTCGCAGGAGATCACGCTGGTGGTCGCGCCGCTGTTCCATATCGGCGGCCTCAACGTCACCCCGCTGCTGTCGTTCATGAAGGGCGCGACCGTTGTGATGGAGCAGATGTTTGAGCCGGGCATGGTGCTCGAGAACATCGAGAAATACCATGTGACATCGATGTTCGGCGTCCCCGCCATGTACCTGTTCATGGCGCAGCATTCGGACTTCGCAACTCGCGACCTGAGCAGCATCCGCGTGCTGTCGTGCGGCGGCGCGCCGGTGCCGGAAGCCCTGATCAAGATCTACGCCGCGCGCGGCCTGCCTTTCAACCAGGGGTACGGGCTGACCGAGACGTCACCGTTCGCGTCCTTCCTCCCCTCGTCGATGGCGACCCGGAAGCTCGGTTCCGCCGGCATCGCTCCCTTCTTCACCGACGTCAAGATCGTCGACGACGACGGTCACGATGTCCCGGACGGTGAGCGTGGCGAGATCGTCGTCCGCGGCCCGAACGTGATGAAGGGCTACTGGAATCGCCCCGAGGCCACCGCGGAGGCGCTCGTCGACGGGTGGTTCCACACCGGCGATGTGGGCATTCGCGATGCCGACGGCTACTACTTCATCGTCGATCGCAAGAAGGACATGATCATCAGCGGCGGTGAGAACGTGTACCCGGCTGAGGTGGAGGACGCGCTCTACCAGCATCCCGATATCAAGGAGGTCGCGGTCATCGGCGTGCAGGATCCACGCTGGGGTGAGACCGTGCGCGCGATCGTGGTGGTGAAGGACGGCGTGTCACTCACCGAGGCGGACGTCATCGAGTTCTCGCGGGACAGGCTGGCTCGATACAAGCAGCCGAAATCCGTCGTCTTCGTCGACGTCCTGCCCCGCAATCCCGCGGGGAAGGTGCTCAAGTTCGATCTCCGCGAGCGCCACGGACAGGCGGTTGTTGAAACCGAGTCGCCCGCTCCACAAGAGGGAGCCACAACCACTGCCGGCTGACGCCGCGACCCTACGTGACGTCGATGACCAGGCGAGCGCCTGAGAGGTAGTACGCGTCGAAGGCCGCGTGCTTGCGCAGCGTGATCTTGAAGATCAAGCGACCGGTGTTGCGCACCATCGGCAGCGCGACGACGGACGCAACCACCTGTCCCGTCGGCATTGAGGCAACGTTCGAGGCTCCGTTGACGCCTGTGAACTCGACGTACAACGTCGTGGATCCGGAGTAGCCGATCACCGTCGATGGATCCCCCGTGACCGTGGCCGGGAACGCCATGTCGAAGACCAGGCGGAAGTCGTTGGGATGCTCGCCGTAACGAACGTCGGCAACAGAGAACCCACCGCTCCCGGTGCCGAGTGTCTTGACGCTGGTCAGTTGCTGCGGCGTCGGTGCTGAGGGGATGATCGGTGTGGGGGCGAGGGTCGGGATCACGACGGGTAGTGGCGCCGCGGTGGGCGGGGTCGTGGCATGAAGGCTCGGCGTCGATCGGGGAATCGTGGAGGCAACAAGCGGCCCCGTCTGGGTGACCTGTCTGCCAATGAGCAGGCCGAGCACCATGAGGACTGCGGTCACGGCGCCGAACAGCCACAGGCGCCGGTCGCGATCCGCTGCCCCGACGGCAGGGCCACCAAGTGGCAGCACGTGACGGCCGGTCACCGGTTGCGCCGGATTCCATTCACGCCGATCTGACTTCTGCGAATGCAGGCGCCGGACATGACGCCCGGTAACCGGCACGAACGCCGGTTCGGTACGCACACCGAACTGCGTCTCCTCGTCGTCAGCAGGTGCTGACTCGATCTCCGGTGCGATCGTTCGAGCCCAGGCCGCTCTGAAGCGGTCGAAGGCCGGGGCCGGGGTCGATTCCGCCGAGGGTGTGGGATCCGGCGACGCCACCTCTTCGATTGGAGTGGGCTCCGGGGACGTCACGTGTTCCGTCGACATGAGCTGCGCGGACGCCACCTCTTCCGTCGAAGTGCGCTCCGTGGACGCCACGTCCTCGCGCGGCGGGTGCGTGCGCTCGAGCGGCGCGGCCAGGCTCGCCACTTCGCTCAGCACATCCGCCAGCTCGAGCGCGGCCGTGGCTTCGACGGACTGGTGGGTGGCGTGCGCAGCCGGCGCATCCAGGTCCGCGGGTTCGACGGCGGCGATGTCCTCCGGCGGTGCCGGCTGCGCGGTGATACGCGCCATGAACCGGCTTGCACGCTTCGGCTTGGCCACCGCCGGCGGCGATGGCGGCGCGACGACGACTGGCGGGGCAGCCGCGGCGACGACCGGCGGGCTGTCGCTCCAGGGCTGGGGACGCGCGCGCTGATTCCATGTCGGTGCGCCCGTGCCGCTGACGATCTCGACGCCGGAGCCGATTGACCCCGCGCCACGCCGGAGCGCAAGGCGAACGGCCACTGCATCGCGGAGACGCTGGAAGGCATTTGTCCCCGCCGCCAGGCGCGGAGCGGGCCCCATCGGTGCCGACGTGGACAGGTCCGGTGGTTGCGGCTCAGGCGCGATGTGAGGTGGCTGCGGCTCGAGGTCGGCGGCAGGCTCGGGCTCGGTATGAGCGACAGGCTGCGGCTCGACGTCGGGCGTCGGATCGGGTTCAGGTGCGCGAGACAGGTGCACCGGCGGCGGTGCTGGGACCGAGGTCGCGATCTGATCGATGGTCTCGTCCCAAAGCAGGAGTTCCGGCGGGTCGGCAACCGCCGTGCTCGGTGAGCGCTCGCCGATCAGCTCACGGGGCTGCGCATGATCGTGCACGGTGGGTCGCGGCGCCCACGGCAGTGCCGCACCACGCTCGGCGCCGAACCACGGCGGCGCTTCGACTGGTGCCGGTCGATCGCGATGCACGGGTCCCTTTGGCAAGTCGTCCTCCTCCGCAATCAATCCGATCTGGCTGAACAGGTCGTGCACTGCGTCATCGGGCACATGGACACGGGCGAGCCCGCCGATACGCGCGGATTCCTCACGGAGATGGCCGATCGCTGTCCGGCAGCGTTCGCACGCGACCAGATGCGCCTCGAGCTCACCCGCCGGCTCGAGGTCGAGCTCGGTATCGATGTAGCTGCTGAGCGCGAGGAGGCTGCACCTCATAGCGCGATCTCTCGATAGATCGAACCGAACTCGCGGCGTGCCGCGGCGACCAGCCGTGCTGCCGCCTCGGGTGAGCACTCGAGCGCCCGGGACATCTCGTGGTAGTCGAGGCCGCAGAGATCACGGAGGAGCAGCGCCGCCCTGCGGTCGAAGCCGAGCATTGCGAGGGCGCGCTTGACGGTGTTGATGCGACCCGCGCTTGCGTCCTCGAACTCGACGCGCACCGGTCCGGCGCCACGCCGGAACATCCTGCCGATTCCCTGGGGCCGCGCTGGAAATCGCTGACCGTGGCGGCACGCGCGCGTCACCGCGCGGTAGAGGGCCGCCCGGCCGTCGACACGGAGGCGCGCGGGTGGATAGCGGCTCGCATGATGGATCCCACCGGCGACGAACGCCACAGCGTCCGCCTGGTGGTTGACCAGATGCGTGGCATACGTGACTAGATCATCGAGCTGCTCGCGTGCGGTTGCGGCGAGCTCGCGCGCCTCGGGAGCGATGTGTGCTGAGACGTTGATCATGACGTTTGCGCTGTGGGCGCGGAGTACGGGTCGAAGAATAGCCGGGACTCCGCTCTGTGGTCAAGGTGGGAGATCAAGACGAAGCGTGCACCAACTCCCCGCCGGTGACGCCGGGAGGCCTGACGAGCCCGGCGCGGAGCCAGGCGGTCGCGGGCATCCCGATGTCGGCAACCCACACCGCGCCGGCGTGACTCGCGGCATCGCGCTGGCGAAGACCCCGCTTCATCGCGGTCAGCGTGCAGGTCAGCGCGGCGCGAACAGTGGGGTCGAAGGCCTCACCGGTCGTCGCATCCAGGCCGCTCGGGACGTCGACGCTCAGGACCGCAACCGCCGACTCGTTGAGGGCTCGGATCGCGCTCGCCTGGGGCTCGCGGGGTGCGGAGCGCAACCCGGTGCCGAGGATCGCATCGATGATCAGCGCAGCCTCGGCAACGACGCCGTGCACCGCCGCAGGATCGGTGCCCACGGCGACGTCGATCCCACACCTGCGTGCCGAGACGACGTGGTCGCGCACCACGCCGGTCACCCGCTCCTCATCGCCCAGGACGAGCACCCGTAGCGCACATCCCCAGGTCGCGAGGTGTCGCGCGGCGACCAGTCCATCGCCACCGTTGTTGCCATACCCGGCGACAACTGTCACCGAAGCCGGGCCGCCGAGATGACGCCACGCGCACCGCGCAACCTGCCACCCGGCGACCTCCATGAGCTGGACTGTGGACACGCCGCACTCCGCGGCCGCGGCGTCGAGGCGGGCGACCTGTTCGGAGGTGAGCTCGCCCAGGGCTCCAGGCGACTCGGAGCTCGCGGTCATCCGAGCTCGACTTCCACCGCGTCGCCGGCATGCGGACCGCCAACCGCCGCGGCGGCGATGCCGCGGCCGGCGACCTCGAGATGACCGGCGCTGCCGATCAGCGCTCCAGCCCCGTCGATCTGCGCGTAGGTGTCGACCAGGCCCCGGGATTCACCACCAGGCCACGTCACCGCGCGCACCTTTGCGCCACCGATGTCCGCGCCGCGGATGGTCGTGATGGCGTTGCCGAAGTGATCGACCACCACGACCCTCCCGCTGATGCGAGCGCCATCTCGCCGGGCGAAAGCGTCGGCCAGGACCAGGGGGTCATCGATGATATCGCCGGAGATATTGAATCGCTCCTTGGACGAGAGCTCGGCGGCAAAGGGCGCGAACACGTCGCGACCGTGAAAGGTCGGCGATGCATCGCGCCCGATGTCGATGCGCACCGCCCAGCGGTCTTCGGGCGCCGTCTCGTCCCAGAGATACGACACCAGGCCGTTGTCCGGAGCGACGCACCTGACCCTGCCGGCCTGGATGGCGATCGCCCGCCGCGCGGTGCCGACGCCCGGGTCGACGACGGCGCAGAAGACCGCCCCGCCGGTGAATGCCCGCGCCAGCGCCTTGAGCTGATAGGCGCCGGCAAGGACATCGCCGGGAGGAATCCCGTGGGTCCCTTCGACACAGACCGCGAGGGGGTCGACGCCCCAGGCAGCGCCGATCAGCGCCGCCGCATACGCGTCGTCGCGCCCGAAGTCGGTGACGAAGACGATCGGCTGCCGCATGGCGGACTTCGGTACCGTACCAGTGCCATGGAGAATCCGCGGAACGCGTCCGAGCAAGTCGCGTCGTCGCCCGCCGTGGCCGAACCCGTGGCCCCGCGCCGCCGGCCGGTCTGGGGCGTCCCGGTCGTGGTGATCGCTGTGGTGGTGATCGTGGTGCTGTTCGTGGTCGGCTTCACCGGGCTCTTCGCCAACCCCGTGAAGTCGGTGAGCCCTGACGGGACGGCGACGCTCTCTGGAAGCTTCGAGCCCTACGAGTGCACCAGCACGAGCTGCGATGGGTACATCTCCGCCGGGGCTCGGAGCGTGTTCGTGGTCTTTCCCCGCGGCTGTGCGCCGCCGACGCGCGGCGCGACCATCACGATCACCGGGAAGGCGGCCCCGGAGCTGGGCAACGCCTCGTACCGGGCCACCGCCTGTCCCTGACCTGCTCCTCGCAGCGGAATCTCCGGGCCGCGAGTGCGAAGCACCCGACGCGTCGATCGCTACGCGGCTTCGGCGATCCCAGTCAGTCGCCAGCCTCGATGGGCCACGAGCCATCCGCCGTCGGCCACTTCGTGGTCCTCGTCGTCGGCGGTGGTGTCGACCGCAGGATCGCGTTCGAATGTCCAGTCCTGGGTCACCGAGGTGCTGCCGTTGATGCCGAAGCGGACGACCGCCCGCTCGCGACCATCCACCATCGAGGCCGCCGTGACCTCGGCCGATGCGATGTCCGCGTCAAGCGCCGGCGCCCCGTCCGTGTGCCCGTCCTGCAGGACCCGAAAAGCGTCCCTCGCAATGAGGAGAAAGGTGTCAGGGGTGAATGACGGGTCGACCTGGGTCACTGCCGCGAGATCCAGGCCCGGCACCGCCTCCTCGCCCCGCTCGTGGAACTCCCGGTCGAGGTCGCTGACCATGGTGTCGTCGATCGCGTCCAGTTGCTCCTGGTCAGCCTCCCGCCTGGCGAGGCGGCTCCCGATCCCGGTCACATGCAAGAACCCGGAGCCAACTGACTCCGCAGCGTCTGAGAGCTGGTCGCTCAGCTCTGACAGGTGATCGGTCATCGAGGTACCTCTGAGTGGAGAGTTCGGAGGCTCGAATCTACCGGCAGGCGGCACTCGCGATTTCGACTGTCGCCGGGTTGTAGCCGATCGTTGATCGACTCATCGCGAGCGCCGGGCACCCGAGTGCCGGACACAGCCGGGTGCCGGACAAAAGAAAGAGCGGCCCGGGAAACCCGGACCGCCCTTTCAGGAATCGGATCAGTTGGTGATCAGTACTCCGGCATCGGCGGGCCCGCCGATGCTCCCTTCTTCTCAGGGATGTCGGTGATCAGCGCCTCGGTGGTGAGCAGCAGCGCGGCGATCGACGCCGCGTTCTGGACCGCCGAACGGGTGACCTTGGTCGGGTCGATGATCCCGGCCTTGACCATGTCGACGTACTCGCCCTTGGCGGCGTCGAAGCCCTGGCCCTTGGGAAGGGACTTCACTTTGTCGACGACCACGGAGCCTTCCATGCCCGCGTTCTGCGCGATCTGGCGGAGGGGCTCCTCGAGCGCGCGGCGAAGGATGTTCACGCCGGTGAGCACATCGCCCTCGGCCTTCACCTTGTCGAGCGCGTGGATCGCGTTGACGAGCACGACACCGCCACCAGGCACGATGCCCTCTTCGACTGCGGCGCGCGTGGCAGACACGGCGTCCTCCATGCGGTGCTTCTTCTCCTTGAGCTCGGTCTCGGTCGGGGCGCCGACCTTGATCACGGCGACGCCGCCACTGAGCTTGGCAAGGCGCTCCTGGAGCTTTTCCTTGTCCCAGTCGCTGGTGGACTTCTCGATCTCGGCCTTGATCTGCTCGATCCGGCCCTTGATCGCGTCCTTGCTGCCGTTGCCCTCGACGATCGTGGTGTCGTCCTTGGTGATGGTCACGCTGCGGGCGCGGCCCAGCGAGCTGAGTTGCGCGGAGTCGAGCTTGAGGCCGACCTCCTCGCTGATGACCTGGCCACCGGTCAGGATCGCGATGTCCTGGAGCATCGCCTTGCGACGATCACCGAAGCCTGGGGCCTTGACCGCGACGGCATTGAAGGTGCCACGGAGCTTGTTGACGATCAGGGTGGCAAGCGCCTCGCCCTCGACGTCCTCGGCGATCACCAGGAGTGGCTTGCCGCTTTGGACGACCTTCTCGAGGATCGGGAGCAGGTCCGCGATCGCCGAGATCTTCTTGTCGGTGATGAGGATGTACGGGTCTTCGAGCACGGCCTCCATGCGCTGGGCATTGGTGACCATGTACGCGGAGATGTAGCCCTTGTCGAACTGCATTCCCTCGACGAGCTCGAGTTCGGTCTCGAGGCCCTTCGACTCCTCGACGGTGATGACGCCGTCCTTGCCCACCTTCTCCATCGCGTCGGCGACGGTCTCGCCGATCGTGGGGTCAGCCGCCGAGATCGATGCGACCTGGGCGATCTTCTCGCGCTCGGAGATCGGGATCGACTGCTCCTTGATTGCCTTGACGATCGCCTCAACGCCGAGCTCGATGCCCTTCTTGAGCTGGATCGGGTTGGCGCCGGCGGCCACGTTCTGCAGGCCGGCTGCGATCAGGGCCTGGGCGAGAACGGTGGCGGTGGTGGTCCCGTCACCAGCGATGTCGTTGGTCTTGCTCGCCACTTCCTTGACCAGCTGGGCGCCCATGTTCTCGAAGGGCTCCTCGAGCTCGATCTCCTTGGCGATCGTGACTCCGTCGTTGGTGATGGTCGGCGAGCCGAACTTCTTGTCCAGCACGACGTTCCGGCCCTTGGGGCCGATGGTGATCTTCACGGCGTCGGCCACCCGATCGACCCCTCGTTTGAGATGGGCCCGGGCCTCGACGTCGAATAGCAATTGCTTGGCCATGGTTCCTCCTGGTTTGATCCTCTAGCCGAGGGTTCCAGGGGCTAGTTTAGCACTCGGGAGGTCTGACTGCTAGCGGGTGGCGGGGCTGAGTGCTAAGGAGTTGGGCACGCTCACGGCGCTCTGGAACCTCGAGCGTTGGTCCGATCTACGCGACCTGGGTCCGGATGCTGCTGTGATCGGTCGGTGGCGCCGCGGGCCTGGCAAGGGCCCCCTCAACTCGTGTTACCAGGGGATCGCTGGCCAGACCGACGCCGTATCGTCTCGAAGGTGACCACCGAACATCCCAATGCTCTCGCGTATCGCAACACCGCAGACGCCTTCCGGTCTGCCGACGTAGGCGCACTGGCAGCCCTTGTCGCCATCGATGTTGTTTGGCACGTCCCCGGCACGCACTCGATGGCGGGGGAGCTTCGTGGACGTGACCAACTCATCGCGTGGCTCAGCCGGGTGAAGGCGAAGGGCTTCTGGCTCACTGAGCACGACGTATTCGGTAACGACGAGCATGTCTGTGCACTGAGCACCATGGGTGCGCGACGTAGCGGTGTCGACGTGCAGACGCGTGTGGTGAGCGTCTTCCACTACCGCGACGGACAGCAGCTCGAACGCTGGTTTTATCCGGAGGACCCCGCTGCCTGGGATCAGATTTTCGGGGAGTAGTGGTTGTACCGCGGGGCATACCAGGCTACCGAGGGGCAGTGTCGTCTGTGGTGGTCATCTCTCGTCCTTGCACGGTTGGTCCTGGGCGGTTGCGCGAAAGCTCTCGAGCGCTTGGCTCCAGAACGAGTCGAAGTACTCGCGCAGCGCCTCGACTGCTTTCGGATCGACCTGGTAGACGCGTCGCGTTCCCGATTTGCGGTCGAACACAACTCCAGCCTCCTTGAGCACTTTGAGATGCTGGGAGACGGCGGGACGGCTGATCGGAAGCTCGCGCGCGAGTTGACCGACCGGCGAGGGATTCTGGCTGAGGCGTTCGAAGATCTGGCGCCGGCTTGGATCCCCGAGCGCTTGCAGCGCCTTCTCTTGGTACGTAGTCACGAGGGCTGCGTCGGAGTCCGTGTCAGCGGCGTGCGGTGCCGACGATCATGGGGCGCTCNNCGACCTTGGGCGCCTTCGGGACCGCATACCAGCTGCCTCCGATCCCTTGTTGACCGTGTCATACAGCGCCGCAAACAACCGCCGTCTCATCGCCGCTCCGGCTCGCGAAGATCGTCAGCGACGCTGGCAGGGCGTCCTGGTTCTGACAAGAACGGGTCAACTTGGTAAGTAGACACGAACGGTGAAAATAGACCTACCGAAAAGGCTTGTCAAGGCTTGGACGCAGCCGCCGGGGCGTGGGGCGGCTCATCGTCCGAGCACGACCCAGAGTGGTCCTTCCTCCGCCTTGCGAATCCAGTCCTGCACCCACTCCGGCAACGCATCCCATGATCCGGCGTGTTCGACTTCGAAGCGCAACGCCTCGAGTTCTTCGCTGGTCGAGCCGATCTCCGCAAAGTTGCTGCGCAACGCTCGCTCAACGCGGAACTTCACCCCCGGCGACGCGTTGATCGGCGCCGATCGCAANNCTCATCACGGACAAGCTCGCCGGCACGCTTCCGTATGCGGCCATGTGGAGCCTCAGAAAGAGATCTGCGAGGTACGGCGCGCTCTGGGCGAGGTCGTCGCAGATGTAGTTGCGCTCAGGTCCCCCATGCGTGAACCCGAGCCCGGCAAGCCGCTCGCGTGCCGCCGCGTCGAGCGGCCGTCGCTTGTCGGCGACATCCCATTCGCGCGAGCCAACTTCGCCATAGAGGATCTTGTGGTTTCGCTTGAACTGGATGTACTCATCCACCGCGTCACCATTCTCGAGGATGACTACCTGCGACTCCTGCGCTGAGTCGAGAAAGCTTTGCAAGAGACGTGTGATCACGCTCCAGCGAGCATCAGCAGTCATCACGCGACGTCCTGCCGTCCGACTCCTGCCTCGGCAACGTTGCCTTCGATGGAAACGACCCGATCCAGCACTCCCTGACGCAACGTGTCGAGCCCGTTGCGCACATCCCCAGTCGCAGTCGAGATCGAGGTGAGCTTCGCCTTCATTCCCGCGATCGCGTTCAGCTGCGCGCGGATACCGTCGAGGTCGCGCCGCACCGCCGCGGCGTCGACGACGTCAGCGTGGTCGCGCGCCGCGGCAAGCGCAAGCACCCGAGCCACGCGCACCGCGGCCGTGAACGCAGTGTCGTCCGGATCGTCCGGATCGAGCTCGCAGATGACGTGTTCGCCGTGGAGCGTGAAGGGCGCGCATCCCGACGGCGCGTTGCCGGCGCGGTACACGGCAACAGCAATGACAGCACCGCGATTCCGCCGCGTCTCATCGAGATCGCGGCAGAGCTTCGCCAGCCCCACGCGACCACTCTTGGCTTCGACAGCAACACGCACAGGCAGGCCCCGCGTCCACGACGGATCAAGCGTGATGACGAAGTCTCCCTTGCGACCGCGAACGCTGTTGCCCACCGCGGTGCCGGTCGACTCGACGAGATCGCCTGTTCCCCGCAGCAACACATCCAATCGAGCCTCGACCGCCTCCTCGAAATCGAGGCCCTTGGCGGTGCCCTTCTCGCGCTCGTCGGCGCGCGCGTCACGGGCGGTTTCGATCCGCACCAGGCGGTCACTCACATCCCGCAAGAGGTCGCGCATCTCGGCGCGAAACCCGTGCAGCGGACTGTCGGTGCGGCGAGGGTCGAGCATGCGGCTGATCACCGCACCATCGCCGTCGAAGTACCCCGCGAGCAATGTACGCATGCGGCCGATCGCGCTGTCACGGCGCTCCTCGTTGAACAGGTCGTCGACGAGGTGGCGCAACGTTCCGTCATCGCCGAGGAATCGCTCCAGCGTTCGAGGCAGCGTACCGTCCTCCGCGGCGAAGGTTTCGCGAAGCGCGACGTCCAGCGCCGTAGCCGCCCGATCATGCGAGTCATCGGTCCGATGCATCAGTCGTTCGAACTCGCGCGCGACGAAATCGACGTTGAGCGTGACGCCCGCATTCCGCAACGCGATCAGCCCGACCTTGAGCCCGCGCTCGACAACGGCAGGGCGATCGACGTCGGGGTGCTCGCCCACGTAGGCCGCCAGCTCGGCGTCGTGCAGAGAGAGACCCGTGACGGCGATGTTGTCGCCCTCGATGTGAACGTCACAGCCGAGTGTGATGGGTTCTACCTTCCTGAGCATCGCTTTTCCTCACTTCGCTACCCCGCCACGGATCTCCAGGGGTGAGCGTCGCGTGGCCAGGCGACAGATGCCTGTCGCGGCGCAGCCCGACTTCGGGCGCTTGCTCAGCCCCGGATCTTCCCGCGCAACTGCTCCACAGCCTCGGCCAGATCCCACACCGTCTCGAGCGCAAGGTTGAGCTCGCTCGCCGTCGGGGGGAGCTCATACACACGGTGATGGCACGCATTGGAGAGCGAATGCCACGTCAGCGTCGCGCGGCCGCCGAGCTCTCGATCGTTGAGCATGTCGCCCACGCAGAGCAGCTGACAGCGCGTTGAGGTCCGCTCCAGCCCGGGCGCGGTCACATCCCAGAGGCTCGCCATGGCGAGCTCCAGTCCCTGACGCGCCAGCAGCGCCGCGGCGCGGGGCCAGAGACCGGCCGTCGTGGCGTCGTCGTCCCGAATGAGGTCGCGCGCTGCCGAAACGAGCGCATGGGCATCCACCGCTCCGTTCACGCCGGAATCACCGCTCGCTGAGCATGGTCTTGGTCAGGCGCTCGATGCTGCGGATGAACCCCATCATGTCCCCGAACACCTTCCCGCTGTGGGTTCCGCGGTTGCACTCCTTCACAGCGTCGACCGCCCAGGGATACTGTTTCATCAGGAAGCCGGTGACGTCGCCGCCGCGATCGGGATCGCTCAACAGCGCCAGCGCCAGCCACATGTTCAACGTCGTCGGCTTCGCGAGGATCGTCTGCACCTCCGCGTACCTCCTACCCTGGTGGAGTAGACGCCGCGTTGCCGCCAGCGACGACGCAGCCTCGAGTGCGAGCCTGCAAAAACCGGGGATGACGCGTAGCGCCTCAGCCGGAACNNACGACCGATTGCTCGCGGCGCACAACCTCGACCACCGTCGCCGCGATGTCGAGCGCGCGCATCGCGTCGGCGAGACGGGTGTCGTGGGTGAGCACGACCACCTGGCGTTCCCGTGCCGCGCGTGCGAGCACGGTGGCGAGCCCGGCCACCTTGGCCGGGTCCATCGCCTGCACCGGGTCGTCGATCACCACGAATCGAAAGGGTGATTCGGGCATCGAGGCACGCGGCAGGAACAGCGACAGCGCCAGGCAGTTCAGCTCGCCCTGGCTCATCACCCCAAGGGCGGATCCGTCCTCGCCGTCGACCTTGACGTCGAGTGAGAGCCGGCGCTGGGTTTGAGCGCCGAGCAAACGGAGGTCGCCGAGCGAGACATTGCTGTCCTGGCGCAGTTCCGTCCAGTTCTCCTGCACCGCTCCGGCGATGGGNNTCACCTCACGCTCGGCGTCCTGCGCTCTTCGACCCAGAGGCAACCACAACACAATCGCGTCGGCGGCGGGTCGCCAGGCGCGCTCCAACCGCTCGAGCTCAGCGGCGGCAGCGCGGCGCAGATCGCTGACAGCTGCGATGAGCGGCGGGGCGTGCGTCTCGAGATGGCTGGCCAGTGCGAGAGCGTCATCATCGGCAGCAACAGCAGCCCATCGCTCCCAGAGCTCGACGACGGGGCCGATCTCGACGCCCGCGCCGGCGCCGTCGCGAAGCGCGACCAGCGGTGCGGTCACCAGTTGACGAGCCTGGCGCAAGGCGTTGCCAAGCATGTCGCGCGTCTTGCGCACCGCGTCCGCATCGGCTCGCAGCGCGACCACCTGGTCGCGTGCCTGCACGCGCCACTGGTAGGTCAGCACGCCCTCGGTGCCGCAGACCGGGCAGCGTTCGTCCTCAGCATGCGCATGTACGTCGAGTGCCTGCTGGAGGAGTGACGCGACCTCATGCGCCCTGCCGGCGTCGGTGCCGCGCAGGCGTTCTGCGGCCGCATGCGCGTCGCGCAAGTCGGTGGTGGCTGCGTTGAGCCGCTCGCGATCAAGCACCGGAAGTCCCGCCAGGTCGCGCAGCTTGCGCAGCACGCTGCGCTCGTCGCTCTGGGCGTCGCCGCCGACGCTGGTCGTGACCGCGTCCAGATCCCACACCTTCCCTGAGAGCGCCGCGCGCACCAGCCCAGCCCGCTCGTCGGTGGTTCTTCCCAGGAGCGCACGCAAGGCCGGCAGGGCATCGCGCGCTTCCTTGGCGTCGTGTTCGCGATTGAGGCGCGTCTTTTGGAGCACCTGCTGCGCGGCCGCGAGATCACCCAGTCCGAGGATGCCGGCCAGCGCGTCGTAGAGCTTCGACTGCTCGCGATCGAGCGCGTGCTCGAGCTCGTTGTGTGAGAGCAACGGTGGATAGCCGGCGAGCTGAGGTGCCCATCCGAGCGCCTCGGACGACGCGGGTTTGCCGTCGACAGTCAGCGTCGAGCCGTCAACCCCGTCTCCATCCTTCCAGAGGCGAGCAACATCCAGCGCCTGCTTGCGTCCGTCGACGATGAAGCGCGCGGCCACCCGCGTGTGCCGGTGGTGCAGGTTCTGCCAGCCGTCGCGCCACACCTTGACGCGCTGCTCCCAGCGTTGGTTGGTGCCGAGCAGGACCATCTCGAGCGCCTCGGAGAAGGACGATTTCCCTGAGCCGTTGCGACCGACCACCAGCGTCAGACCCGGACCCGGATCGATCGTCAGCGTGACCGGCGGACCGATACCGCGGAAGCCCTCGACCTCGATCGCGGTGAGATACACCGCGGAGCGCACCGCCCGCGAGACCCCACGCGTCGCGGGTGTCGCCACCGAACCGGGCTCGCCGCGGAGCACGGCGTCGACGGAATCCGCGCCCTGGAATGCGCCGAGGATCAGGTCCGCGGCCCCGTCCGCAGGGGGACTGGAATCGATCCGATCCACGACCAGACCGAGCAGCGCGGCATCAGGCATCGGAAACCGGCGGCGTGCTGGTCACACGTTTGAGGACGATCTCGTCGGGTGTTCTGCCGTGGTCGACGAAATAGGTGGCGCGCCGCCCGTCCCTCTCGAGGTGGACCAGCGAGCCGACCTTGAACGTGTCGGCCGGCATCGTCAGCGGCGGGGTCCTCACCAGGCCCTGGGGACGCTGCGGCGTGGGCGGTGGCGCCGGCGGTGCGCCGGCGGGTGGCGGCGGAACCGCAGACGGGCTCGCCGCCAGACCTGCCCGATGCACGTGCTGTCGGTGCACGGTCAGGCCGACGGCGATCGCCGTCAGCACCAGGACCGGGACGCTGATGTACCAGTAGGCGATGCTCAGGGCGAGCACCACGACCAGGACAACGAAGCCCACGCAACCGATGCCACCGGTCGCGTGCGCGGCTTGACGGACGGCGCGGTGGGGCCGCCGCGCGTAGGTCGAGACGCCTCCCCAGAATCCTCCCGGAAGGCGATGGCCGAGGTAGAAACGCACGCGCCATTCTGGCGCTCGCGCCGCCGGCCGTTCGCTCCGGACCAGGCTGGACCCCACAATGTTGCCGTGCCAGAACGGAATCAGACCGCGCCCCCGCTCACCGCGCGCTTCGCCGCGGCCTTCGCACTGGCCTGGGCGGTGCACGGGACCCAGTTGCGCAAGAAGACCAGGGTTCCGTACATCGCGCACGTGATGTCCGTGTCCGCGCTCGCCATGGAGCATGGCGCCGACGAGGATGTCGCCATGGCCGCGTTGCTCCACGACACGGTCGAGGACTCGGAGGACGGCGCGGCCACGCACCTCGTCATCCAGGACCAGTTCGGCGACCGGGTCGCGCGGATCGTGATGGCCTGCAGCGATGCGGTCGCGGTCCCGGAGCAGCCGAAACCCGAATGGCGCCAGCGAAAAGAGCAGTACCTCCGCCACCTGGAAGCCGACGCCGACACCGACGTGCTGCTCGTCTCAGCATGCGACAAGGTCCATAACGCGAGGGCGATCCTCGCCGACCTGCGCACCGAGGGCGACATCGTGTGGCAGCGGTTCACCGTGTCGGATCCCAAAGCCCAGCTCTGGTACTACACGAGCGTCGTCGAGATCCTTCAGCGTCGGCTGCCTGGCCCGTTGACGGACGAACTCGCCGGCATCGTCAAGGAAATCGCCGCGCTCGTTCCCTGAGGCCGTCGACCTCGCTCGGATCAGATCGAGGCATATGATGCCCGCCGATGAGCGCCCAACGTCCACTCGACGGCCGCGTCGCTGTGGTCACCGGATCGAGCCGCGGCATCGGCCGCGCGATGACGCTCCGCCTCGCTCGCGAAGGTGCATCGGTTGTGGTGACCGGCAAATCGGAGAGCGGCACGGAGAAGCTCCCGGGCAGCATTCACACGGTCGCGGCCGAGGTCGAGGCTGCCGGAGGATCGGCCCTCGCGGTTCGGGTGGACGTCCGCCACGAGGAAGAGGTGCAGGCGATGGTCGACGCGACGGTCGAACGCTTTGGCCGGCTCGACATCCTCATCAACAACGCGGGGGCGCTGTGGTGGCAACCCATTCTGGAGACGCCCCCCAAGCGCTACGACCTGATGTGGGAGATCAACGTTCGCGCGGCATACCTCTGCGCCTACTACGCGCTCCCACACATGGTCGCGAACCACTGGGGCCACATCATCAATTGCTCGCCGCCGATCAGCACGCAGCCGAGCCCCGGCCACGTCGCCTACATGACCACCAAGATGGGGATGACCCGGCTGGCCATCGGCATCGCGGCCGAGCATGCCGGGGACGGCATCGCCAGCAATTCACTCTGGCCGGTGACCATCATCGAGAGCCTCGCGAGCATCAACTGGGGCCTCGGCGATCGCAGCCAGTGGCGGTCGCCCGAGATCCTGTGCGACGCGATGATGGAGATCGTCAGCACCGAGCCGCCGTCGCTCACGGGCCGGCAGATCCTCGACGAGCCGTTTCTCCGCGAACGGGGCTGGACCGACGAGCGCCTCGACGCCTACTGGCTTGAGGGCAAGCCTCCCGACCACCCGGTCTACATTGACGGGCGGTCCGGCTCCCCGATGTAAGTTCCGAGCGGGCGGGGGTCCACCCGTATGATCGAACCATGAGTCCTGCCACTCGAGGCGACATGGTCCGGCGGACGCTCGCCGTTGGAGTGGTCGGCGCGGGAGCCGTCCTGTCGGCGCGAGCCCTCCTCCGCCCCCAACTCGAGACGCCGCGACGCCTGGTCGACTGGGAGGACGTCCGCCGCATCGCCGTCTCCCGCACCGGAGACACCGGCCGGGGGGTCGGGATCAACGCCGAGGCGCTCGAGGCGGCCTACATGGAGATGGCGGCGCGGGTCGCACCGCTCATGACCGAGGTCACCCAGGTGCCCTTGACCGCGTACCCGCGATTCATCGCCCTCGACCGTCGCGGCTTCATCGACGCCAACCTCGGCATGGTCCAGCGCCTCCTCGCGCCGGTCGAAAGGATCCGCGCGAACGTCCCTGAGTCGCTGGCGACCGGCGTGAGCCGGCGCATGCTCGACAGGTACGTCGGCGAACTCTTCGGGCTGATGTCGCGGCGGGTGCTCGGGCAGTACGACCCCGTCCTCGCGCTCGAGGACGTCCCCGGCGCCACGCGTCAGGCGAGCGCCCTCTACCTCGTCGAGCCGAACATCGCCGGCATCGAGCGCAACCTCTATCTCACCGGGACCGACCTCCGCCCCTGGCTGATCCTCCACGAGCTCACCCACGCCTGGCAGTTCGAGCTCCACCCGTGGCTGGGCGAGCACCTCGAAAGCTTGATGCGCGGGTTGATGGTCGATGCCCTGTCCGCGGACGGGGAGACGCTCCTCCCCTCACGTCAGATGGTTCGCAGGCTTCCGGATACGGTGCGCGGCCAGGTGCACACGATCCGCCACGTTCAGGCGGTGATGAGCGTGCTCGAGGGCTACAGCAACTTCGTCATGCATCGCGCCGGCCGCAACGCAATTCGCGGATCGGAGCGCCTGGAGGCTGCGATGCAGCAGCGAAGGCGTCAACGCGGGCCGATCGAGCGGCTGGTCCTCACCATCACCGGACTGGAGATGAAGATGCGCCAGTACGAGGTCGGCGAGCACTTCGCTGCCGGGATCGTCGACCGCGCTGGACTGAGCACCCTGAATCGAGTGTGGGAGTCGGCGGAGATGATGCCGACGCTCGACGAGCTCCGCCATCCCGAACACTGGCTGCGGCGGGCGGCCTGAGCGATGCCGGCAGCTGCGCCGACCACCGTCAAGGACCGTCTCGCGGCCCAGGGGCATCGGCTGACCCTCCAGCGGATGATCGTGGCGAGTGCGCTGGCCCGCGCTCGGCGGACGGTCAGCGCCCAGGAGCTCTACGACTCGCTTCGCATCGAGCATCCGCTCCTCGGTCGCGCCACCGTGTTCCGGACCCTGGATTTCCTCGTCGAGAACGGACTTGCCCAGCGCTTCGAGGCCGAAGGCCATGTCCACGTCTACACGTCGTGTGCAGACAACCATCACCACCATCTCGTGTGCCGCATCTGCGGATCGACCACGGAGATCGATGACACCGCCGTCAACCAGTTGATCGACGCGGTGCGCGGCGGGTATGGGTTTGCGCTCGACCACGACGCCCTGGACTTCTACGGCACCTGTGCCGCCTGCGCGGCCGCGCTCGCCCGGTCCTGAGCGCCGCCCGGCTCGCGGGGGCTCAGCCCGAGATCAGTAGATCGGGGTCAGCCAGGCCGCGTATTTCGGATCGCGGCCGGTCACGATCTTGTGGTACGTGTCCTGCACGCGGTTGGTGAGCGGACCGGGCTCGCCGTCGCCGATACGGCGCCTGTCGATCTCGATCACCGGCGCGACCTGCGCTCCCGTGCCGACCAGGAAAACCTCGTCGGCGACGTAGAGCTCGGAGCGATCGATCGACCGTTCGCGCACGTCGAGTCCGAGTTCCTCGCGCACCACGTGCATCACCGATGCGCGGGTGATGCCTTCGAGAATGTTGTCCGAGGGCGGCGGGGTGATGATCTCACCCTTGCGCACGATGAAAATGTTCTCGGCACTCCCCTCGCAGACATGGCCGTCACCGGAGAGCATGATCGCCTCGTCGAATCCGTTTTGCAGTGCTTCGCTTTTCGCGAGGGCCGAATTCACGTACAAGCCGGTGCACTTGGTACGCACCGGGGCCATCGCATCGTCAATGCGACGCCATGAGGACACCATGCATCGGATGCCGCCGTTGCCAATGTAGAGGCCCATGGGCGCGGTGACAATCGCGAAGCTGTCGGCCACATCGTGCAGCTTCACCCCGATGATCTCAGCCGACTTGAATGACAGCGGCCGGACGTAGGTGTCCTCGCGGTACTCGTTGCGCCGCAGCAGATCAATGGTGGTTGCGACCAGCTCCTCGACACTCCATGGAATGGTCATCTGGAGGGCGCGCGTGTTCTGGTGCATGCGCTCGAAGTGCTCGGGGAGGCTCAGCGCGAAAAGCTGTTCGTGCTCCTCGTTCCAGTACGCGCGGATGCCCTCGAAAACGCCGGTTCCGTAGTTCAGCCCGTGGGTGAGCAGGCCGACCTTGGCGTCCGCGTAACGAACGACCTCGCCGTTGAAGAACACCCAGGACTTCTCCCGGAGCGACGTGGCCTCAGCAATGGGAGCAGGCGCGGTCTGAGTCATCAGCCACAGCCTACAACCATAAGCGCCGGAAGCCGTTGCTTCGGCCCATCTCGAGGGGCCCTTTGCTATGCTCGCGAGGTCCGGATAGCCTGCCTGGTATGACGATCGAGGTCGAGCGGGTGCATCGTGAACCGGGGAATTGGGAATTGGAGGAGTCATGACCGACGTCATCAGGACCCATGCGAGCGGCCTTCCGGCGGCTCGCACCATCCGCTGGAACCCTTCCCCCGCGGAGCTGCGCGAGTTGACGTCGCAGATGCCCAGTGCCAAGCACACCGAGTTTGACAACTACAACGTTCAGACCAAGGTGGTCTCCAGAAGCAAGGCGAGCACCTATGTGGTCACCGACCGGCCCGAGGAGCACTCGGATCAGACCATGAGCCGCGGCGACGCCGCGAAGATCGCCGAACGCCAGGATGCGTACATCCGTGACCAGGAGATGCTGGTCATCGACGGGTACATCGGGAATGATCCCGAGCGTCGCGTGGCGGCGCGGCTGTACATCGAAGCGGCGAATGCCAACATCGCCGGCATGCAGCACTGGCTGTACTTCGATGCCGAGAATCTCGGCCCCGATTTCACGCCGGTGCTGACAGTCATCTATACGCCCAACCTGGACGCTCCCGGCTACCCCAGCGACCGAGTGATCGCGGTGGACCTCGAGGCCGGCGTCACGCGCGTGCTCAACAGCGATTACTTCGGGGAGTCGAAGAAGGGCGGGCTCCGCATGTGGAACAAGCTGACTTACGACCAGGGAGGCCTGGCGTTGCACGCGGGGTGCAAGGTCGTGCCCACCGCCCGCGGGGATCAGGCACTGCTGATCATCGGCTTGTCAGGCACCGGCAAGACAACCACGACATTTACTCGCCAAAACGACAGTAAGCCAGTTCAGGATGACTTCGTGGCGCTGTACCCGGGAGGCCGTATCGTGGCCAGCGAGAACGGATGCTTTGCGAAGACCTTCGCGCTGGATCCGCGCTTCGAGCCCAGCATCTACGGCGCCGTCTGCAAGCCCGAGGCGTACCTCGAGAACGTGTCGCAGAATGACGCGGGTGTCGTCGACTTCTTCGACACCGGATACACCCCCAACGGGCGTGCAGTGTTCCGCATGGACGCCCTTGGATGGCACCAGGACGCCCGCGAGGTGCCGGCGGTCGACCACTTCCTCATCCTCAATCGCAATGACAATCTCATCCCGGGGGTGGCGCGGCTGAATCGGGAGCAGGCAGCGCTCTACTTCATGCTCGGCGAGACGCGGGGGACATCGGCGGGTGGCAAGGAGGAGGCAGGCAAGTTCCTGCGCGTCCCGGGCACCAACCCATTCTTCCCGCTTCGCCACGAGCAACAGGGCAACCGGTTTCTCGAGCTTATGGACAGCAGCAACTTCCAGGTCTATCTGCTCAACACCGGCCGCGTCGGCGGCACCGACGAGGATGAGCGCGGCAAGAAGGTGTCGATCCCGCACTCGAGCGCGATCGTCAAGGCCATCTCCGAGGGGACCATCGAGTGGGAGCAGGATCCCGATTTCGGCTACGAGGTGGCGTCGATGCTTCCCGGCCTCGACGACCTGGAGATCCTGCAGCCTCGAAAGCTGTATGAGCGCCAGAGCCGCATGGACGAGTATCGAGCGCTCGTCGATCGGCTCAAGGCCGAGCGTCGCACGTACCTCGCCACCTTCCCCGGCCTTCGCGAGGAGATCGTCAAGGCAGTCGCGTGACCCCGTGAGCAGCGCCCTGGTCACCGCCGACGACGTCGTGGCGACGCGTGACCTGGTGCTCGGTTTCCTGAGGCCGCTGCGCGGTCGCGACTGGCAGACTGCCGTCCCGGACCTGGAGTGGAACTGCGAAGAGACGCTGCGCCACGCGATCAACACACAGCTCTGGTACGCGGCGCACCTCGCCAGCAGGGCGACGCGGCGGCTTGCCGTCTGGCGGGATGTGAGCCCGGGTCTCGACGTCGACGGACTGCTCGACAACCTCGAGGCGCACACCTCGGTGCTCGCCGCGGTGATTCGCGACGCGCCGCCCGAGGCGCGCTCCTGGCACAACTCGGGCATGACCGATGCGAGCGGCTACAGCGCCATGGCATGCAGCGAGCTGCTCGTCCACACCTGGGATATCGGGCGCGCGCTCGACGCCTCGTTGCCGTTGCCCGGCGAGCTGTGCGGCCGGGTGGTCTCGCGTCTCTTCCCGATGTGGCTCCCGATCGACGCCGCACCCGAGGACGCGTTCCTCTGGTGCAACGGGCGGATGGCGCTCCCGGACCGCCCACGGCTGGGCCCGGACTGGGGATGGTGGTCACGGCCGCTCGAGGAGTGGGACGGGACCGATCCGGACGCTTAGTTGGTTGCGGCCGCGGTCATCCGTCGTGACAGAAGTGCACTTCCGCGGGAGCAAGGATCTTGAGGTTGGTGAGCGAGTCATGCCAGGCGTCGGCGTCAGCGGCCTGGCCGTCCGGCAGTTTGGCCATGTCCGGGTGATTCCAGATCGCACGCGTGTATGCGGCGTCACCGATGAACAGCTCGGTTCCCAGCTCGGTCGTGGCTATCACCGATTGATGGCCGGAGGTGTGCCCTGGAGTGGTCGCGATACGCAGGTCCGCGGCCAGGGTGACATCGCCGTCGATCAGCTCGAACTGCGTGTCCGATGCCTCGATCCAGTCGGTGACCTCGTCTCGCTCGCGAAAGATCCGCTCGTGCTCCTCGCGCTGAACCATGAGTCTTGCGTGCTTGAATGCCGGGTTCTGCCCGCAGTGATCGAAGTGCAGATGTGTGTTGATCACCGTGGTCACGTCGATGGGCGCGAGCCCGTGGTCCGCGAGCGCATCGGCGACAGTGCGATTGACCACATGGAAGTAGCGGAGCAGCTCGTCGGGGCCACCGCATCCCGTGTCGACGAGGATGACCCCGAGCTGGTCGTGCAGGATGACGTATCCGTGCACCGGCCATTGGTGGGTCATGACCACGAGGTGGCCGAGGTCGAGCCGTTTGATCTCCATGCGCTGCTCCTTACCGATGTCGTCGCTCAGGCCGGGAGCCGTCCCCACAGCAGGATCCGTTTGAACGGGTAGAAGTACGGCCGCTGGTCACCGAGCGCGGCGTTGAGCCGCTCCCGGTAGCGCGCGACGAACTGCTGGTACGTCGCTTCGGGCATGCGCGACTCATAGTCGGTGAGCAGCGTGCCCCGAACCCACTCGACGACCGCGTCCGGTGACTCGAGCACGTGGCCGTACACCTGGAGGCGAACCGACTGCGCGATGAACCCGAGCTCGTGGAGCAATGCCGCGTAGTCTTCGGGCGGCAGCACGGAGAAGGTGCGCGAGTAGCCCTGCATCGCACTGGTAAAGGGCTCCTCGCGCGCGATCTCTGCCGCCAGCGTGTGCGACACGTGATCGAAGTTGGCGGGCACCTGCACGGCGAGCTCGCCGCCCGCGGCGAGCATTGCCCTCAATCGTACAAAGAGCCTGTGATGATCATCGACCCACTGGAGCGCCGCATGGGAGAAGATGACATCGAACGGCAATTCCGGCTGCCACACGCTGATCTCGCCGTGGGTGAACTCCAACCCCGGGACACCGAGCGTGCGGGCGCGTTCGAGCATGGCGTCCGACGAGTCGACGCCGAGTGTCTCCGCAGCTGCGAGCTCGCGATGCAGGGCGGCGGTGAGCAGACCGGTCCCGCAGCCGAGATCGACGACACGACCGCCGGGGCGTCTGGTGATGAGCGCCACCAGGTCGTGGAAGGGCTGCTCCCGTTCCGCGCGAAAACGCTCGTACTGCGTGGGATTCCAGGTGTCGCGCACGTTCAGGCAGCGAGTCGTGGGAGCGGCTTCGGCGTCGTGAGCATCGGCGGACAGGATAGCGTTGCCCCGGTGCGATCCAGAGTGTGGACCGGGCTTGGCAGCGGCACGGTATGTCCGACGGACTGACACCCGAGCCCGAGGTCACCGAACCGGAGTCGATTCCTGAAGGCGAACCGACGATCACGCCGGAGCGCCGGCCGAAGGCGAGCCGGGCGTTCCGATCGGTCGCCGTGGACGCACGGTCGCTGCGCGAGTCGCAACCGTTTCGCCGGCTCTGGGTTGGGCAGCTCATCTCGCTGGTCGGGCGGCAGATCACGACCGTCGCCGTGCCCTTCCAGGTGTATTCGCTGACGCACTCCGCCCTCGACGTCGGACTGCTCGGCATCGTGCAGGCGGTGCCGCTGGTAGGCGGCTCGCTCGGCGGCGGAGCGATCGCCGACCGCTTTGACCGCCGTCGCGTGCTGATCGTGACCCAGCTCTGCCTTGCCACGTGCTCGGGGCTGCTCGCCCTCGGCGCATTCATCGGACATCCGCCGCTGCTCCAGATCTACGCGATCGTGGCCCTCGCGGCACTGGTCGGGGCCGTCGACGCGCCGACGCGTACGGCGATCATTCCGAACCTCGTCGGCGTCGACCGGCTGCCCGGGGCGCTCTCACTCAATATCGCGCTGTTCCAGACCACTCTCGTGGCCGGGCCGGCGATTGGTGGCCTGGTGATCGCCCGCCTCGGACTCCCGGCGGCGTATTCGGTCGACGTGATCACCTTCAGCGCCGCGCTCTTCGCGGTTGCTCTGCTGCCAGCGCAGGGCCGTCCGACGCCGGAGCGCGAACGTCCGGTGGCGGCCATCCTGCGCGGGTTGAGCTTCGCGAGGCACCAGCCGGTGATCCTCGGTGGGTTCGCCATGGATCTCGCGGCGATGATCTTCGGCATGCCGCGCGCCGTGTTCCCGGTGCTCGCAGCGACGACCTTCCACGCCGGAGCGCAGGGTCTCGGGCTGCTCTACGCGGCCCCGGGGCTGGGCGCGGTCATCGCCGCGCTGACCAGCGGGGCCGTGGCTCGGTCCAGGCGGCTCGGCCGCATCATCGTGGTCGCGATCGTCATTTGGGGCATGGTGATCATCGCTTTCGGATTCGCGCAGACCCTGTGGGTCGCGCTCCTGCTCCTCGCCATCGCGGGTGGGGCGGACAGTTTCAGCGCGGTCTGCCGGACCACGATCACGCAGCGGATCGCGCCCGACGACCTGCGCGGCCGGCTCACCTCGCTGTACTTCATGGTGGTCGTGGGTGGCCCCAACCTCGGCGACGTGGAGACGGGTATCGTCGCCAACGCCTTTGGTCCCGAGGTGGCGATCGTCACCGGCGGCGCGCTCTGTCTGGTCGGGCTCGGTGCCGCAGCCATCGCCTACCCGTCGGTGTGGCGCTACCGCACCGACACCTGAGCAGCAGACCGCGCCCGGAACCGGCGTGTATCGTCCGAGGATGCCTCTGCAGGATATGACCGACGTCGGCTCGATGCCCCGTCTGGGCGAGGTCCCGTCACGGATGCACGCCCAGGTGATCCGGCCGGAACGCTACGGCGATCCGCAGACGGCCTTTGCGATCGAAACGATGTCGACGCCGCGGCCAGGCCCGGGACAGGTGCTCGTCTACGTGATGGCGGCGGGAGTGAACTACAACAACGTCTGGGCGGCACTCGGACGGCCGGTCGATGTCATCGGCGCACGTCGCAAGGCGGGAGAGACCGAGGATTTCCACATCGGCGGCAGCGATGCCTCGGGGATCGTCTGGGCAGTGGGCGAAGGCGTCGACAGCGTCCGCGTCGGCGACCGCGTGGTCGCGCATTGCGGCGTCTGGGATCCTGCAGATCCGTGGATCTCCGGCGGCGGCGACCCGATCGTCGCGCCCAGCGCACGAATCTGGGGGTATGAGACCAACTGGGGGAGTTTCGCCCAGTACACGCTGGTCCAGGCACATCAACTCCTCCCCAAAGCGCCGGAGCTGAGCTGGGCCGCCGCGGCAGCGTGCACGTTGGTCGGCGCGACCGCGTATCGCATGCTGTGCTCGTGGCACCCGCACGCCGTTCGCGCTGACGATGTCGTGCTGATCTGGGGCGGTTCGGGCGGTCTTGGCTCACAGGCAATCCAGATCGCAGCAGCCAAGGGAGCGATCCCGGTCGCGGTGACGTCGGGGCCGGAGCGGGGTGAGTACTGCGTCAGTCTCGGCGCGCGCGGCTACATCGACAGGCGCAACTTCTCCCATTGGGGTGTCATCCCCGACTGGCGGGATGACGCGGCGTTCGCCACCTGGACCGCGGGCGCTCGCGCCTTCGGCAAGGCGCTGTGGGACGTTCTCGGTGAACGCCGGAACCCGAGAATCGTCTTCGAACATCCCGGTGAGGACACGATCCCCACCTCCATCTTCGTCTGCGACAACGGTGGCATGGTGGTCATCTGCGCAGGGACCACCGGATACCACGCCGCGGTGGATCTGCGCTATCTCTGGATGCGGCAGAAGCGGCTCCAGGGCTCGCACTTCGCCAACGACGAGGAGTGCGCCGCGTTCAACGCGATGGTGACCAGCGGCGAGGTCGATCCCTGTCTCTCGAAAACCTTCGCATTCAACGAGGTCGGGCTCGCGCATCAGTTGATGCGTGAGAACAAGCACCCGATGGGCAACATGTCGATCCTGGTGGGCGCGCGAGACAGGGAGCAGCGCGACTGATCTAGTGCTGTGACGAGAGATATACGAGCGCGGCTTTAACGCGCCGATGCACGTCCGGCTCCTCGGAGAGCTCGAGCTTCGAGAAGATGGCGTTGATGTGCTTTTCAACCGCCCGCTCGGTGAGAAACAATGCGGCGGCGATGCCGGCATTGTTCTTGCCCATCGCAACCTGCTGAAGCACGTCGCGCTCACGCGGCGTCAGCTGAGCGATCGGCGAGTCGCGCACGGCACTGCGAGCCGCGACGAGCACCTCCACGACCCGCGGGTCGATCACCGATCCACCACGGGCCACCTCGCGGACGGCGCCGACCAGCTGGTCGATGTCCGAGACGCGCTCCTTCAGCAGGTAGGCGCGACCGCTCGCGCCCTTCTCGAGGAGCGCGAGTGCGTACTCCGGCTCGGCGTACTGGCTGAGCACGACGACGCCGACCTCGGGCCGCTCCGCGCGCAGGCGCTCGGCCGCTCGAAGGCCCTCGTCAGTCCCGGTCGGTGGCATCCGGATATCCGTGATGACGACCGCCGGGTTGTGCTCTTCGATCGCGTGCTCGAGGGCCGGGAGGTCGCTGCAGCTCTCGAGCAACTCGATCTCGTCGGAGGTCTCCAGCAACTGCCGGATGCCCTCACGCAGCAGGTAGTTGTCCTCGGCGAGGACCACGCGGATCGCCACGCCCTGAGGATAGGGGTGAGCACATGCCGGGTGCCTGCATCACCGGAAAAGGGGGGCAAGTACGCTTGCGACTTCGCCCCGGCAGGGATACCGTTCGAGTTGTTGAAATGAGTGTGCGAGTGTTGATCGTCGACGATCAGGCGCCGTTTCGCGATGTCGCGCGGACGGTGGTCGAGCTCACCGAGGGTTTCGAGGTGGTGGGCGAGGTCGAGACCGGTGAGGACTCGGTCACCTCGGCTCGCGATCTCCGGCCCGACCTCGTCCTCATGGATGTGAACCTGCCGGGCATCAGCGGTCTTGACGCAACCCGGCAGATCCTCGCCGGCGTCGAGGAAACCAGGCCGGTCGTGGTGCTGGTCCTGTCGACGTATGAGGCCGAGGAGTACGCGCCTCGGGCCGCGGAAGCCGGTGCGGCCGGGTTCATCTCCAAGTCGGACTTCAGCCCGGACCGCCTCGCCGAAGCTTGGGCCACCGCGACCTCGACCGGTTAGGCCCTCTCAGACCGCGATCGCGGCGCGGACCTGCACGGGAAGTTGCCCGCGCACATGGGTGCCGGCGCCGGGTCTCGACATGACCGCGACGCTGCCGCCGAGCGCATCGACTCGATCGCCCATGTTGATCAGCCCTGCGCCCCTGGTCACTCGATCGGCATCGAAACCCGTGCCATCGTCCCGCACGTCAAATGTCAGCACACCGGGGGCGGTGCTCAGACACACGACCACATGTGATGCACGTGCGTACTTCTGCACATTCTGGAGTGCCTCGAGGACACAGAAGTACACCGTCGCTTCCACGTCCTGCGCGTAGCGCTCCAACCCTTCCGCCTCGACGGTCACAGGAACGGTCGCCTTGCGCGCCTGTGACTCGAGCGCCATCACCAGCCCCTTGTCGGAAAGCAGCGGTGGGTAGATCCCTCGCGCCAAGTCGCGCAACGTTTCCAGCGCCTCATCGGCGTCCGCCTTCAACTGCGCCACCGCCGCCTTGGCCTGCTCAGGTTTGTTCGCAACCAGCATCTGCGCCAGACTCAGCTTCACCTTGATGGCGACCAGGTTCTGCTGCGCGCCGTCATGAAGGTTGCGCTCCAGGCGCCGCCGTTCCTCGTCTTGCGCATGCACCAGGCGCTGGCGGGAGATGTGCAACTCCTCGAGACGCTGGCGCAACTCCGTTGCGAGTCCCACGTTCTTGAGAACCAACCCTGCCTGATGGGCGAGATCGTCGATCAATTTGGCCTCGGTCGGCGTCAGCGGCTCGCCCTTGCGCTTCGCGATGCTGAGCGCTCCGAGTAACTCACCCTGGTGATCAACTCGCGCCGATGTCGTTGCGCCGGGCAGGTCAGGCAGGCTTCCGTTGGACATGAGCACCGGATCGCTCCCGGCGGCCGACTCGGGAAACGTCGCTGCGGGACGCAATTCCTCTCCTCCGCGCAACCACACCGTGGCCACCACGGCGCCTGTCCCATCGTGGAGCACCCGAGCCATGCGCGGCAACACTTCCTCAGCTGCATACGTCTCGGCTACGTGTCCGGAGAATTCGCTGAGCACCTCGTACGGTGTCGCTCGCTTTCCATATACCAACCGGTTGGCAATCTTCTGCAGGCGCGCCCGCACCGGTTGGAAGCCCACCGCGACGATGATGGTGGCGACGATCGACAACCAGAGGTTGGGCTGGCCGCCACTGCCCACCAATGTGCCGATGCCGACCGCTATGCCGATATACACGGCGGTGATCAACGCAGCCAGGGCGCCGTACACGAGGGTGCGGCTGATGATCACGTCGATGTCGTACAGGCGGTACCTCAGCACGGCGATGCCGATGGCGACAGGGACCGCCAGAATTGCGAGCGCAGTGAGCCCCGCGGCAATCGCGTTCAGCACCGGGTCCGGGCCCGCAGGAATCGGGATCAAGGACAGCCCGGAGAGAACGAGGACGGGGAGTACGGCTGCGGACGCGACCCATTTGACCTGGTGACGACGATCGGCGTCAGCATCGCGCAGACGCAGGAACATCGACACCACGACCGTCAGTCCCAGCGCGAGCGTCGCGAAGCTGGTGAGCGTGCCCAGCGTGGCTATGGTGTTCGCCGAGCCCGGGATTGCGAGTGCGCTCACGTCGTGCGTGCTCTCGCCGATGTTCCCTGGCCTTGGATCAAAGAGGTTGAGTACAAACCCGAACGTGGATACAGCGGCCACCCCGCCGACAACCCAGCGCCACCGTGGTGACAGAAGGTGTCCATCCGGGAACAGCAGCAGCGCTATGACGATCAAGCCGCCAAACGACGGCGCGATTTGGCCGGTGCTTGCGGAAAGCAGAAGGACCCATCGGCCGGCAGTCAGATGTGCGGCGTCGAGCAGGGATCCGACCTCGCTGGCAAGGTTGGCGAGTCCGCCAATGGCGCCACCGGCCAGGCATATCCAGCCGATCGGGTTGCTCGGCTTGCGCAGAGCGATGAGCCAGCCGATCACCGAGAACGCGGCAACCGGAGCCGTCCACAGCGCTGCAAGGTTGTTGCCGTTTGCGTAGAAAGTCGCCGGCGAGATGGGCGTGTAGAAGAGCACGGCGAACGTCATGTACGCCGACAGAGAGAAGATGAGCAGTGTCCACGCGAGTACCGGGTGGCCGACCGGCTGTCGACTCTGCGCGTCGGAGACCGCGGACCGCACGGAGATCACACGCCTACCAGCGCCGGCGAGGAGACATCGATCGATCCACCGATCGTTGTGCCGGCACCTGGCTGCGAGGACACCGCGAGCGCACCGCCGAGCGCTTCCAGGCGATCGGCCATGTTGGTCAGCCCCGCGCCCTTGCGCGCTGTTGCTGTGTCGAAGCCCGCGCCATCGTCACTCACCTCGAACCTCAGCGTGTCGCCGGCTGCGCTGATGCGGACGATCACCTGTGCTGCGCCGGCATACTTCTGCACGTTCTGGAGCGCCTCGAGCACGCAGAAGTACACCGTCGCCTCCACGTCCTGCGGGTAGCGCTCCACTGCCACAGCTTCAACAGCGACCGCTACCGTGGCCTTGCGCGCCTGCGACTCCAGCGCCACCACCAGGCCCTGGTCGGCGAGCAGTGGTGGGTAGATCCCGCGCGCCAGATCCCGCAACGTCTCCAGAGCTTCGTTGGCGTCGCCCTTGAGCTGCTCCAGCGTCGCCACGGCCTTCTCCGGGTCGCGCCCCAGCAGCATCTCCGCCAGACCCAGCTTCACCTTCAGTGCCACCAGGTGTTGCTGCGCGCCGTCATGCAGGTTCCGTTCCAGGCGCCGGCGTTCCAGGTCCTGGGCGCTGACCAGCCGCTGTCGTGATGCGCGCAAGTCGTCGAGCCGCGCCTGCAGGTCAGCACTCAGTCCCACGTTCTTGAGCACCAATCCTGCCTGATGCGCGAGGTCGTCGACCAGCTTCTCTTCGATCGGTGTCAGGGTCTCGCCTCGACGCGTGCTCACGCTGAGCGCACCGAGCAGTTCGCCCTGATGACGCACCTCCACCAGGCGCGTGGCATCGGGCACCTCGGGCAGCGTCCCGTTGCGCATCGGCACTGTGTCGTGTCTGGCGAGCCTGTCGGGGAACGTCGCGGCAGGCCGCAATTCCGTGTGCCCGCGCAGCCATACCGTTGCCGACTCAGCGCCGGTTCCCTCCTGGAGCACGCGGGCCATGCGGGGCAGCACCTCGTCGGCGGCGTACGTCTCCGCGACCCGTCCCGAGAACTCGCTGAGCACTTCATAGGGTGTCGCCCGCTTTCCGTACACGAGACGGTTGGTGATCTTCTGCAGGCGCTCGCGCACCGGCTGGAACCCGATCGCGACGATTGCCGTGGCCAGAATCGACAGTGCAAGGTTGGGCTTTCCCCCGCTGCCCACCAACGCGCCGATGCCCACCGCGATGCCGACGTACACCGCGGTGATGAGCACGGCCAGTGACCCGTACACCAGCGTGCGGCTGATGAACATGTCGATGTCGTACAGGCCGTACTTCATCACCGCCAGCCCGATCGTGGCCGGAACGGCGACGATGATCCCGAGGCCAAACCCGAGGTTGGCGATGGTGTCACCGACGCCGGCGTTGAAGGTACCGAGGAGACCGCCGGCGGTGGCGACGCCGATCGCAATCGCGGCCGTGTAGGCGAACCACTTGAGTTGCTGCCGTTCCGCGCCCACCGCCCGGCGCAGCCGGAGCACCACCGACGCGATCGGAAACAGGAACACCAGCGAGAAGGCCACAGAGTTGATGACAGCGTTGGCCGCGTTCACGAAGCCGCTCAGCGCCGGGATCACCATCCGGGCCGGCACGCTCGGCAGACGCGGGGAGAGCGACGTCGATGCGGTCGAGAGCATCGTGACCAGGAGACTGCCGATGCAGACGACCACCATGACTCGCGCCAGCCAGCGCCAGCGCGGACCCGGAAGATGTCCGTCGGGGAAGAAGAGCACGAGAAAACCGAGGAGCATGCTGCCCAGCACGCCGCTCCAGTTCGCGATCCACGCTGAGACCCCCACCCAGCCGCCGACTCCGGCGCCCGAGAGCAGTCCCCGCATCGCCAGAAGTGACCCGGTCATCGACACTGCCTGCGACGCCGAGATCGCCAGCAACAGCCAGCCGATCGGGTTCCGCGGTCGACGTGAGGCGATCAACGCGCCTAGCACCGCGGCGATGACCGCATTGAGAAAGAACGGCAGATCCGCGGTTCCGATCGAGTCGATCGCCTTCGCGTCCAGGATCAGCAGGGCCAGGCTCGCGGCCACCAGTCCGAGCGAGCACACCGGGATGCCCCGGGCCAGCCGCGCGGCTGCACGCGTGCTCACGTCGTCGCCACACCAATGCGATACGCGCCCACCGGCGTCTCGCGTCCCTTGACCAGCGCCGGCTCGATCCGCTCAGCGTCGGGTCTCTCGGTAAGCGCGTCGTAGGTCGGCTCACTCAGTACCGTCTGACCGCCATCACCCCACTGCTGCAAACGCTGCGCGAGGTTCACCGCGTCACCCACGAGTGAATACTCGAGACGCTCCTCCGAACCGAGCAGTGCCGCGGCAACATCGCCGGTTGAGATACCGATACCGAGGTGAAACGGCGGCAGGCCTTCAGCCGCCCAGCCTGCATTCACGCGGTTCTGCGCATCGTGCATCGCAAGTGCCGCACCCAGTGAGCGCTGCGCGTGATCGGGCTGCGGGAACGGTGCACCGAACACCGCCATCACGGCATCGCCGACGAACTGCATCACTGTGCCGCCCTCAGCGAGCACCGCGTGATTCATCGCGGCGCGGTGCTCGTTGAGCTGGCCCGCAAGCGCCGACGGATCGGACTTCTCGGCGATCGTCGAGTACGCTCGGATATCGGACATCAACACGGTCACGGTCAAACGCTCGGTCTTTCCTGGCTGGACGCCGTTCTCGCGCATCTGCTGCGCGATGCCGCCCGGCAGCATGCGGCTCAGGCTCTCTCCCTGCTCCTCGCGGTCGATGATCACCTTGTGGAGCAGGCGCAACCGCTCGAGCGCTCCCTGGGTCCCGGCGCTCGCCTGCTGCGCGAGCTTGAGAAAGAGTTGCTCGATGTCATCCGCGACCGACGTCGGCGTCGAATGGAGCGACGCTGCGATCGCCTTGATCGGCTTGCCCTCAGCGACCATGCGCAGCAGGCGCTCCTCCACCGGGTCGAGGCCACCCGCGTCGCTCACCGGCCTGGTCAGGGCGTCGACGATGCGAGGATCGAGCATCGAACCACCGGTGCTCACCTCGCGCACCGCACGCGCGAGCTGATCCCCTTCAGCAACACGGTCCTTGAGCAGGTACGCGTACCCGGCGGCACCCTCACTCAACAGCGCGATCGCGTACTCGGGTTCGTCGTACTGGGAGAGGATCACGATCCCGGTCCCCGGGTGCTGCTTGCGGACGATCCGCGCCGCGCGGATCCCCTCGTCGGTGAAATCGGGTGGCATGCGAATATCGGTCACCACCACCTGGGGCACGTGTTCGGCGGCTCCGGCGAGGAGCTCGTCGTAGTCACCCGCCACGCCAACGACGTCGACGTCTCCCGAGATGGAGAGGAGAGCGCGCACTCCCTCGCGGACGATGAGGTTGTCGTCCGCGAGCACGACGCGAATCGATTGCTCCAAGGCCATGAGGCAACTCTAGTCAGATGAGCGCGCACCGAAATGGGGCTGCCACCACGGTCTTCGGGGGTGCTCCTCACCGCAAGCTGTGGTCCGGACACCCTCGACCACGCACATCAGTCGCGGGATGATCCGCGCCACGGAGGTACGACATGCGAATCGAATCGTCGGTCACATCAATTTCGTGGATCCCGTCTGAGGCCGTCAAAGGGGTGACCAAGGTCCCGTTCGAGGTGGGCCTGGCGCACTACGACGATCCGCCCCCGGATCACATCCACTCGCTCACCGAGCTCCAGGAGGCGGATCGCTTTCGCTTCGCCAACCACCTGAGCGCGTGGATCGAGGTCGACAACGGCCGCATCGTCGATCGCGGTCAAGGTGGAGGCGGGCAGATCGGCTCGACGACGATCAGGTTCGGCGGTCGCGGCATGACCTTTGCCGCTGTCGCGTTTCCTGACAAGCGCCCGGTGCCCGTCACCGGCGACGGCTGGGTGCGCTTCACCCAGACCGCGGGCGGACGGACCGGGGTCCCAGCACCTCGCAAGGTGAATCGACCTCCGTTCATTCAGATCTCGGCGCCGCTCGCGTGGACGAGCCTGACCCTGACGCTGTTCGCAGACGGAACATCAGTGCACGAGCTCACCGGCGCGAGTCCGTTCCCACGCCACTGGATTTACGACAGTGACCGGAACCTGGCCCAGAAGTCGGGGCTGGTGGACTTCAAGCGCTGGTACACGCGCGCATTCGGGACGGCGACACCCTGGGGCGACGAGGATTCACCGGCGCTCGTCACCGAGGTTGAGACGGCGCTGGAGCGCCAGCTCTCGCTGAGCATCATGCGGGGCGATGCCAAGCCGCGGATTGAGGCGCTCAAGCAGGGCGCGGCCCTCGTGGCGCAGGGTGATAAGGGAAGCGACATGTACGTCTTGCTCGACGGCGTACTCTCGGTCGAGGTTGACGATGCGCCCGTCGCCCAGGTCGGACCCGGCGCGGTGCTGGGCGAGCGGGCGCTCCTCGAAGGTGGCCGGCGCACCGCCACGCTCCGCGCCATGACCGCGTGCAGGGTCGCCGCGGCGTCAGGTGCCGAGCTGTCCCCTGAGTTGCTCAGCGAGCTGGCTGCGGGGCATCGCCGTGAAGGGGCACCGGCTGACTGAGCGCGGCGCGAACGCGATCCATGGCGACCTCCGGCCGAAGTGTCGCCAGCTCGACGCGCCGGCCGCTGAGCAGCCACTCGATCTCGTCGCGGTCCAGGAGCATGCTCAGATCCCGGGGAAGGCGCGCCGGGGCACCCTCGATGACCTGATGTGACCGCCCGTCGACGTCGCGGGGACGCAGTCCGCCGTCCACGACGTCGACGCCCGTGTCCCGGAGGTCCTGCACCAGGGCGCAGCCTCGCGGGGACGCATCGTGCAGCACGATCACGTGTGTGCCCGCGGCAGGCATCTGGCCATCGCTTGCCACCAGGAGCTGAACTGTCGCAAGCTCGGCTCGATCGGCGTTCGCGGCGATCATCGCCGCGGTGTCGCGCAAGTCGGTGACGATGGTGATGGGTGTTCCACCGGCCTTCACAGCTGCCGGACCACTCTCAGAAGGGATCAGACCTCCCACGTCAAGCGAGGCGAAACGACTGCGGAATTCGTCAAATGAGAGTGCGAGCAGCCGCCCGGTCAGCTTCGGACGGCGCATCCGGCCCAGGATCCCCGCGAGGATGAGCGCCAAGCCGAGGGTCACGAACAGCGCGAAGGCGACCTTGATGCCGACGAGGATCAACCCGACGAGGATCATCAGCACGCCGAGACCGATCTCGCCGTTGGATGCGGCGTCGGAGGGTGTGGTTTCCGCGCGAGCGCAGGTGGCGTAGTACAGCTGCCGCTGCGTGTATCGCCAGCCACCGGCCGCGAGCCCGGCGGCGGAGTCCTCGACGAGCGACGTGGTCACAGGAAGCGCCATCGCGGGGAGTGTTGCACAGGTTCCGGAGGTCGATCGACGAGTTCGCGCGCTCGTGACACAGCGATATGCTGCGGCGATGGTCACCGAGCGGGATGGTTCATCGTCCGTCACGGTGGAGGCAGGAGAGCCGGACTTCATCGAGGCGTTCCTCGAGTGGCAGGACACGATCCTCGAGCCGGCGCGGGCACGTGGTGAACGCAAGGATCCCTTCGCGACCGGGAGCGGCATCCCGGTGGCGCCCCTGTACACACAGGCGGACCTGACGACCCACGACCCGCTGCGTCATGAGGGCTTCCCCGGCGTGCCGCCCTTCACGCGCGGCATCCAGCCGACCATGTATCGGGGTCGGCTCTGGAGCATTCGCCAGTACGCGGGCTACGGGACCGCCCGCGACGCCAACGCACGGTTCCGATACCTGCTCGCCCAGGGGCAGCCGGGGCTCTCGGTCGCGTTCGACCTTCCCACCCAGATGGGGCTGGACAGCGACGATCCGCNNTCGATGACCATCAACGCACCGGCCCCGGTCCTCGTGGCGATGTACGTCGTCGCCGCGGAGCGCCATGGCCTCGACGCAGCTTCGATCATGGGGACGGTCCAGAACGACGTGCTCAAAGAGTACGTCGCTCGGGGCACCTTCATCTATCCGCCGCGGCCGTCGCTGCGTCTCGCGGCGGATCTGATCGTCTGGTGCACTCTCAACGCGCCGAAGTTCAACCCCATCTCGCTTTCCGGATATCACATCCGCGAAGCGGGAAGCACCGCCGCACAGGAGATGGCGTTCACCCTCGCGAATGCCTGCGCGTACGTGCAGGCATCGATCGATCGCGGTGCCGGTATTGATGACTTCGCGCCCAAGCTCTCCTGGATCTTCAACACGCACATCGATTTCTTCGAGGAGGTCGCCAAGTATCGAGCGCTGCGACGTATGTGGTCGCGGATCATGCGCGAGCGATTCGGTGCCTGCGATCCGCGCTCCCTCATGCTGCGNNGTTCGCGCGGCCATCGAGGCACTCGCGGCGGTGCTCGGCGGCGTCCAGTCACTCGCGCTGTCGTGCTATGACGAGGCGCTCTCCATTCCCACCGAGAAAGCGCAACGCATCGCCGTGCGAACCCAGCAGATCATCGCCGAGGAGACCGGGGTGATCAACACCGTCGATCCGCTGGGTGGTTCGTATTACGTGGAATGGCTGACCGACGAGCTCGAGCGCGAGGCCCGGCGGCTCCTCGACGAGATCGACGAGCTCGGCGGCGCGGTCGCGTGCATCGAGACCGGTTGGATGCAGCAGCACATCCAGGACGAGGCATACCGCACCGAGCGCGCGATCGCTGCCGGCGACAAGGTCATTGTCGGCGTCAACCGGTACACCGAGACCGAGGAAGCCGGCGCACCGCTGCTGTTCCGGCCCGACGAACGGGTCATGGCCGAACAGATCGCGCGACTGGCAGAGCATCGGACCCGCCGCGATACGGCGGCTGTGGAACGTGCGCTTGGTGCCGTCAAACAGGCAGCGTCGTCAGACGAGACGTTGATGCCGCGCATCCTCGACGCCGTGCGCGCCGAGGCGACGCTCGGCGAGATCTGTGGCGCGCTTCGAGCCGTGTTCGGCGAGTATCAGCCGCCGGCCACGATCTGACCCAGGGGTGTTCGCCTCGGTCAGACGCTGGTTCAACGCCAACCCCCGAAGCGTTTTCCTGATCTGCGCCGGGGTCGTGCTTCTCGGTCTCTTCCTTGGAGTCATCACGCCGCTCTTCGCGACAGCGGGGCGGCCGATGGCCGACCTCAGCGGTGTGATTCCAAGCACGGCGACGGCCGGCAAGCGGCTCGAGATCGACGTTTCGGTCGACAACCTCGGTGACTCCGTGATCGGGCAGGTGTGCGTCGGAGCCATCGTCCAGGGATCGCTGACGCCGGTTGACGCCATCTTCCAGAACATCGACAAGGAGCCCTTCATCGACGATGGCGGAACGTGGAAGGCCTGCGGGGGTGAGCTGACCAGCCAGTCGAGCGCGCCCGTTCAGCTCTTCTTCAACGCCGGATCCGCCGGGCCCGTCCAGCTCGTGCTCTCCCCGATGAACGGGAAGCAGGTGATCGGTCAGGCGCTCGCCGGCTCGCTGTCCGTGCACAACCCCTGATCTCTGAGGAACCGGACACAAAACTGTCACGCCCATTTCTGGCGGTGCGGCTCCATCTACGCTCTGTGTCGAGAGGGTTATGCAAAACGAGAGCGCCGCGCGGCGCTGGTTGCCGATATTTGCAACGGGGGTGCTGCTCGGGATCACCTGCTGGCAGCTGATCGATTCCTCGCTCCCGCCGCGGATGATGCTCGTGGAGATCGAGGTCGTGGTGGTCGCGGCCGTGATGCTCGAGATCACGATTCGGTTGCGCCGTGCCGCCCGGGTCAGCCCATCGATCGCAGCCCTGGTGCAGGGACTCACCAGCGTCGGTTTGTGCACGCTCGTCCTCGGTCTCTCCGCTCCACGCCTGACACACCCGGTGCCGCTGATCGTGCTCGGCTTCGTCGCGGTGCTGCTGACGGTCGACCCTTCCGCTCGCGCGCCCGCGCTCTGGACCATTGTGGTTGCGTCCTGCGCGGGCCTGGCCACCGTGTGGTGGTGGGCGGGACTGGTTCCGACCCACGGGGTCAACGAGTTGATCCAGGTCGATGCCCTGGTGGTCGGCGTCGTGGTGCTTGCGTATTCCAACTGGTCGCTGACCGACCGCCACTACCAGGCGCAGACACGGCGGTTGAGAGCCGTTGCCGACGTGGCGCGGCGGCTGGGGCTGACCACGGACTCCAGTGAGGTGGCAGCCGCCGTGCTCGGTGGCTGCCACGAAACCTACCCGGACGCGACCTGGGGGCGGGTGCTCCTCTTCGACGCGGATTCCGGCGGTCTGGCGACCCTCCCGCTGATCCTGGGTCCGGCCGGCGTGTCTCCCGCGTCGGGACCGATGGTGTCCATGGCACCCGGTGAGGGAGTCATCGGCCGTGTGTACTCGACAGGCGAACCGTGCCTGCTCCGGACGCCGCGCGATATCAAGCAGGCCTACGCATCAATGCCGAACTCGAGTCTCGACGAGCTCGAGAATCTCGGCGGTGGGCGGCGTTCGAGAAGCGTCGTCGCCGCGCCGCTGCGTGCGGCCGGCGGGCGCGTGATCGGAGTCCTCGTGCTCATTTCGCATGCGCGTCGCGGTGCGTGGGACTTCGACGATCTGACAGTGGTCCAGGCTATTGCCGACGAGGCAGCCGTGGCCGTCGCGCGCGCGGGGCTCTTCGAGGAGAAGGCGCTGCACGCCACCACCGATCCGCTCACCAAGGTCGGCAACCGGCGCGCGTTCGAGGAGCGCCTCGGCGAGCTGACCGGGGCGACCGCCGTGATCGCCATCGACGTCGACCATCTCAAGCCGATCAACGACGAGTTCGGCCATGAGGCAGGCGACATGCTGCTCATCGAGGTGGCGCGAACGTTGCGCGCCCAGCTGCGCGGCGGTGACCAGCTGCTCCGTATCGGCGGCGACGAGTTTGTGTCAATCATGGATGCAACAACCGAGGACGAGGCGGTGGCGATCGCGGAGCGGATGCGTGTCTCGCTGCACGGCGTCGCCCTGCCGCACGGCAAGGCCCGCATCAGTGCCGGTGTCTCGGCTGGAGGTGGCGGTGTGCACGCACTCTGGCTGGCTGCCGATGAGGCGCTGTCGAAAGCGAAGAAGGACGGCCGCGACCGGGTCGTGATCGCGGGGGACCGGTCACTCCCGAGTCTGGTGCGCGGCGGCGGCGACGCCGGCGCGATGCTGGACGCGATCCTCAGCAAGCGGCGCGTGATGCAGGCGATGTTCCAGCCGATCGTGCTGCTGGGTGATCACCGCGTGATCGGATGGGAGGCCCTGGCTCGCGTCCCCGGCCTCCGCGACCCCCTCGACGGCGTCGAGGACGTGTTTGCGCTGGCCCACCGTCGGGGCGTGACCAAGGAGATCGACTGGATCTGCAGGCGGATCGCCATGTCCGCCGCGTCGGGTCTGCCCCCGTCGGATCCGCTCTTTCTCAATGTGTCGGCGGCGATGCTCCTGGATCCGCTCCATCCGGTCGACCACATGCTCCTGCTCGCTCGCTGGGCGGAGCGTGAACCCGAGACCATCGTTCTGGAGATCACCGAGCGCGAGTCCATTGCCGATCAGCAGCGCCTTCGGTTGGTGCTCGCCAGCTACCGCGAGCACGGTTTCCAGTTCGCACTCGACGACATCGGCGAGGGCCACTCCACGCTCGAACTGCTCGCCGCGGCCGTGCCGGAGTTCGTCAAGGTCGCAAAGAGCATCACCCAGAGCTGCGTCGAGCGTGGCGCCCGGGCGGTCCTCGAGGCAACCGTCGCCTATGCGCGTAGCTCCGGGTCGACGGTCATCGCCGAAGGTATCGAGGATGAGGCGACCGCCGATCGGCTCGCCGCGCTCGGGGTCACCGCCGGTCAGGGCTACTGGCTCGGCCGTCCGCGTGACATCGCGCTCGACCCCGAAGAGCGGGGTGAGGCGACCGCCTGACCCTCGCCCGGGATCAGCCGGCTGGGGGTGCGGCGAGGTCCCACGTGGAGCCGGCCGGGGTGTCGTGCACCTCGATCCCCGCCTCGACCAGCGCGTCGCGCAGCCTGTCGGCGAGCGCGTACTCACCCCCACCACGCATCTGCACACGCAGCTCGAGAATCCGGTCGACAACAGGTCCGATCCGGTCGCGAGGGTCGGCCGCGCCGTTGCGGGCGAGGTCGCCAAGGCGCACCACGTAACGCCGGAGGGTCTCACGTGCCCGGTCCTGCTCGTCGGAGTCCAGCGTGTCGGCAGCCCATTCATGTATCTGCGTGTCGATCGCCAGCACCGCGCCCACCGCACCATCGACATCCCGCGACGCGAGCGCCCTCTCCGCGGCATCGGACTGCCTGGTGACCTCCTCGAGGAAGGGCGACACCCCGGCGGCCGGTAGCGACTCGTTNNGCGACACCCCGCTGCGGCGCCACGTCAGACCACCCCGTCCTCGTATCGACACGGTGCCCGCATCGATGTCGAAGATGGCCGCGGTGTGCTCGTCGACGCCCAGGATGTCGACGCCCTCCGGCAGGAGTCCCTCGAGGATGCGCAGGCGGCGCTCTCCCATGTAGCAGTAGCGGGTGTCGTGAGTCCCGCCCTCGGCGTTGTTGTAGTGGGGGACGACCGCGGCTCGCAGACCGGTGACGCTGAGCAGGTCGAGGCCGTCGAGCCAGCGTGGGTCCTCACCGACCTTGTACACCTCGTACACCGGGAGCGAGCACACCCCGAGGCCGACTGCGGCCGCGCTCGCCAGGGTCACGCAACCGCCGTCACGCAGCTTCGCGGCCAGCAGGTCCGGAACGGCAGTCCCGAGCCACTGGCGCAGCGCATAGCTCGGACTCCCCGGACCGGCGAACGCGTAGCGCGCTTCGGCGACCCGGGCGAGCATGGTCTCGTACTCCAGTGGCGTCGCCAGCTCGCGATTGCGAAAGGACGCGACGCTGATGGGGAAGCCGACTCGATCGCGAAAGTACGCGACGGTGCGCTCGCTGATGTTCGCGGCGTTCTCCTGGAATCCGAATGGTGTGTCGAGGAGGACGGCCGGCACGGGACGCGGCCCCAGGCGCGAGAGCAGGTCGGCGTGCACCGACACCATGGTGGGAGTGGTCTCCCCGGATCCCATGACGCAGAGCAGGCGCGGCATCGGAGCGCCGCCGGTGGCGTTCATGCCTCGATCCTACGGTGTGCAGCCCGTGCGACCATCATCGAAGGAGGTCGCACGACTCATGGAAATGGCGGCACTCAAGGCGGCGTTGAGTGACCAGGCGCGCCGTCTGGGGTTCGCGGCATGCGGCGTCACCTCGGTGCGGCCGTTCACCGAGGCGCGCGGTCGGGCGCTCGCGGCAATCGATGCCGGCCGCATGGACGGGATGCCCTGGTACACGCGCGATCGCGTCGAGGCGTCTGCGGACATCGGCGGTCGCTATCCCTGGGCGCGCTGCATCGTCGCGCTGGCCTGGCCGTATCACCCCGCGAGCGCGCAGACTTCGAGCGGCGATACCGACGGCACCATCCGGGGCCGGTTCTCCGCCTATGCCTGCACGGAGGACGGCGGCGACGCCGTCGACTATCACGACCTGCTTGCGCAGCGCTGCGACGCACTGGTGGACTGGCTCGGGGGCAAGACCGAGGGCGTCAGGGCAAAGCGATTCGTCGATCACGGGTGGGCGCTCGATCGCGCCATCGCCGAGCGAGCCGGCATCGGATTCGCCGGAAAGCACGCGTCGGTGATCACTCTGGCGGCCGGCTCGTATGTCCTGCTTGCGGCGATCGCCCTCTCGATTGCTTTGCCTGTCGATGCGCCCTCACAGCGCGGATGCGGCCGTTGCACCGCATGCCTTCCGTCCTGTCCCACCGGAGCGATCGTGGCGCCGGGCGTCATCGACGCCCGGCGTTGCATCTCGTACCTCACCATCGAGCATCGCGGCTCGATTCCGAACGAACTGCGCCCGATGATGGGAACGTGGGCGTTCGGCTGCGACCTGTGTCAGGAAGCCTGTCCGATCAACCACCGCCTCGCCCCGCTACCGCTGGCAGTGGGTGCGGCGACGACCGCGCGCGGACCGGTGCCACATCCAGACCTGGCCGAGTGCCTGGAGCTCACGGATGCCGAGTTCACGGCTCGGTTTCGGGGCACGGCCGTCTCGCGCACCGGGCGTGCCGGTCTGGCGCGGAATTGCGCGATCGCACTTGGGAACGCCGGGGATCGCGCGGCGCTGCCGGCGCTGCAACGAAGCGCGGAGCTCGACCCGGACGCGGTTGTCCGCGAAGCTGCTCGCTGGGGAATCGCGCAACTGACCGGCTGAACCCAGCCGGCGCGGTCAGCGGAAGAGCAGGACCGCCGCCCCAGCGCCGATCACCAGCGGAGCGCCGACACACGCTGCCAGGAGCGAGACCGGATCCGGGTCGCGCGGCCACCATGCCGGAGGCAGCGGTCGGTTGATCGGCACGCGCGCGCCGCGCAGCCGGGTATTCCCGTCAAAGAGCGCGAAAGCCGCGACGCACGCGAGTGCGATCAGCAGGGCAGCCTCGGCGAGGAATGCGGCGGCTCCACCGGCACCGGCGGCGTGCAGCCAGGCGCAGAGGACGAAGGTCACGATGCCGAGACCCGCGCCGCAGGACGCGGCCAGGAAAGTGGTCGGCAGCGAGGTGCGCGGCAGGCTCGGTAGTCGCATGGCTTTCGTTCGCAGCGTAGCACTCGGACCGTTTCGATGACAGTTCACGCTGAGGGGACTCAGTTGTGACGAAACCGTTACGGCGACCGGCAATGCTTGACGCGCGCGATCTACTGTGCCTACGCTGCGTTGGCCGCCAGCGGGCGGCCGGTTCCCACTTTCTCTCCCAACGTCCCACTACGCGAGGAACCCGATGCCGACAAGGTCTCGTCTTGCCGCTGCCGCGCTCGGCGCCACCGCCGTGGCCACCATCCCATCCGCCGTTTTCGCGACCTCCTACGTGGTGCGCCCGGGTGACACCGCGTCGGATATCGCCGTCCGCCACGGCACGACCGTCGCCGCGCTGCTCGATGCGAACCGGATGGCGGCGCCCGAGCTCATCAGGGTCGGCCAGATGCTGCAGATCCCGGACGCCTCATTGACGCTGCCGGCGTACGCGCGCGGTGCGGACGACTCCGAGACCTATCGCGTCGCCCGTGGTGAGGGTGTCTTCGAGACCGCCCGGCGATTCGGCGTCGACCCCACCGCGCTGGCGCGCAACAACGGCATCGGCGTCAATGCACCGATCGCCGAGGGCGACGAGCTGGTCATTCCGGGCCGCCTCCCACGGATGAACGCGCTGGTGAGCTTCGTCGCAGCCGACGTCGGCGTCGATGGGCCGCTGCTTCGTGGAGTCGCCTGGGCGGAGTCCCGCTGGCACCAGGATCGGGTCTCACCGACCGGGGCCGTCGGCGTCATGCAGCTCGAGCCCTTCACCGGCGAGTGGGTCTCACGCCACCTCGCCGGGACGCACCTCGACATCTGGCGCGCCCAGGACAACCTTGTCGCCGGCGCCATGCTGCTGCGTCACCTCATGACCAAGCACGAGGCCGACATCCCGGCGACCCTGGCCGGCTACTACCAGGGGGATGCGAGCGTCGCCAGCCACGGTATGTACGACGACACGCGCAGGTACCAGCGCGAAGTCCAGGAGCTGATCGCTCAGGACGTCTGATCCGGAGCAGCGGGCCAGCCGCCCACGCGGATCATCGCGCCGCTTCGATCGACGAGCCGCGCCGGAAGGCCGGCCCCATCGAGCCATGCCGCCGCACCGGCACCGCGCACGATCGCAGCCGTGGCGGCGATGTTGGCGTCGACGCAGCTGCCGGCGACGACACTGACCGTCCGCCACGGCCCCGTCGCCGGGAGCCCGGTGGCCGGGTCGATGATGTGATGCAGCTCGACGCCGCCACGCCGCCAGCGGCGCACGGTCGTGCTGGAGGTCGCGACCCCGCCGGAGCGGATGGCGATCGTCTCGCCGTCCGGCGTGATCGCGGCGCGGCTGTTCTCGGCGATCTGGATATGCCATCCCTCCTGGGGAGGATCGCCCGCGACCGAGATGTCTCCACCCAGGCTGACCAGGACACCGCCGCCGTGCATCGCCACGAGCGCGGCTGCCGCGGCCAGATCCGCCGCGAGCGCTTTCGCGGTTGCCCCCAGGTCGATCTCCACGCCGGCATCGATCTCCACACGCCGGGTGGCGGGAAAGAGCCGGAGCCGCCGCCATCCAGGAACTGGCGACACGGTCAGGGAGATCGGCGCTCCGTCGGCCGGCAGCGCATCGAAGTCGATGCTGTACCCGGCGCTGCGCACCGCCTCACCGACTGTCGGATCGACCGCGCCGTCGCTCAGCTCCGCGGCGCGAAGCGCGGTGGCGAGCGCCTGCGCAAGCAGCGGCGACACGATGCCCTCGCGGCGCCCGTGGCCGGCCTGGAAGCGGCTCAACTCACTGTCGTCGCGAAATCGGCTGCACGCCAGGTCGATGGCTTCGACCACACCCTCGACCGCGTCGGTTGCGGCGCCGAGGGTGTCCGGATCAGTGACCACCACATGCATCGATGTCCCGAGAGCGGTACCTCGATGCGCGGCAAGGGTCATGAGCCGCCGCTGACAGTACTCGCCGAGGATGAGCTTCCGGTGCTCGCGGACCCGGTGGACAGAGAGGACGAAGCCGACGGCGTGGGGGTCGCCGTGGTGGTTGTCCCGGTGGCCGAGGTCCCGGACGAGGTTGTCGTGCTGCTCGACGTCGTCGATGTCGCTNNGCGGAGGCGGAGCGCCCGGTCGCGTTCGGCCGCGGTGATGCGTCGCTTCGGCGCGGGCATCACCGGACCTCCTGGGAGTGTGCGCTCTGTGTCCGAAGCCCGCTGCGAGCGAGCGGCGTGTCGCGAAGCAAGCGCAGCACACCGCGCAGATCGGTGAGCGCGGTGCGGGGAATGTTCACCCGGGAGTCCGGATCCTCGACCCACTCCACCGGTACCTCACGAATGCGCAAGCCGGCGCGCTGTGCGACGACGAGCAGCTCGGTGTCGAAGAACCATCCCTGGTCGCGCACCATGGGCACCAGGTCGCGCGCAACTTGCGCTCGGATCGCCTTGAATCCGCACTGTGCGTCACGAAACCGGGTGTGCAGCGCGGATCGCAGCAGGAGGTTGTAGCCGCGCGAGATGAGCTCACGGTCCACGCTCCTGGTGACCCGCGCACCAGGCGCAAGCCTGCTCCCGATGGCGACGTCGCTGCTGTTGGAGAGAATCGGGGCGATCAGCGCGGTCAGTGACTCGAGTCGGGTCGAGAGGTCGACGTCCATGTATGCGAGCACGTACGCGTCGCTTGTCATCCATGCGCTGCGGAGCGCTCGCCCGCGTCCCTTCTCGCGAAGGTGGACGAAGCGCACGCGGTCGAGCTCGCACGCGAGGCGCATCCCCATGAGCCGCGTCCCGTCCGTGCTCGCGTTGTCGACGATGGTGATGCTGGTCGCGAATGGAATCTGCGCGTGCACGTGAGCGTGCAGCGTGCGCACACTCTGCTCCAGGACCCGCTCCTCGTTGTACACGGGGATCGCGATATCCAGGATGGGGGCGGTCGGTGCGACGCGGTAGTTCATGAGATCAAGCGTGGCGCCGCCTCCTTGACGCCAGCCGCGAGGAAGCTGGGAGGGCGCTGTGAGGTCACGGCGATCTCTGAGCAGACTCCCAGGTCAGTCAGGCTGGTCTCTCAGCGGATGCCGCTACAGTCCCGAGACAAGGAGACCCGATGCCCAATACCCAACGCCGTTCGTCTCCACGCCCGCAGAGCGGACGCGCCTGGCTGCTGAGCGTCGTGGCCGCGGTGGTTGCCGTCGGCGCCGCGGGCGTGTTGTTCATCTACTTCGTGCTGTTCAGCCACTCAGCGCCGGCGCGACGTGCGCTGACGACACCGTCAGCAACCACCCAATCGCCGGCGCTCACGGCCTCGGGGATTCCTGGACCGTGGAGGGTTCGATCTCGTTCCCGTGGAGTGAGTTCAACATGCAGGCGCCGAACGTCGCGGGGTTTGCCACCGTCGCCGGCACGGCCACGATGGAGTTCGATCTCTTCCTCAAGCACAGCTGACGCGGCGCCGCGTCAGCGCCGCGCGTTGAGAGCCTGAAGGCGGAGCGCGAGGGTGGGACAGCCCGAGACCGCTCGCCGCGCATGGGGCAGGACCGACGGCGGGATCGCACCGGCACGAATGATCGGGTACCCCCAGTCGTCGAGCTCGATGATCTCGGGCACCAGGTCCGCGCACACGCCGTGACCATCGCACTTGATCCGGTCGATGCCGAGCGCGACGCGATCGCTCATGATGCTGCCGCCGCCACGTTCGTGATGCTGCAGCGCCGATGGTCGTAGTGGTTCATGAATTCGTCTGCAAAGACACGCAGTGCGGAGGCGAGCAGGCCGGCCGCGCCGTCCGGGTGACGGCACGCACCACGCCCCTTGAGCAGGCCTGCCCATCGCTGGATGTGCTCGAGGTCACCGTGCGTCGCCGTCAGCCCCGCGACTCGCCCCGCGGATGCGGAGATCGCACGCAGGCCGAAGGTGCACGGCCCGCACTGACGGGCGCTCTCGTGCGCCAGATACGCAAGGATTCTCGCTGTCTCGACGACACCGCATCGCCCTGAGGGCAGCACGGCAATGACACCGCAGCCGAGCGAATAGCCAAGCTGGCGAAGGGAATCCGCGTCCAGGGGCAGCCCCCAGGCGGTGGTGGATTCGACCCAACCCCCGAAATACCCTCCGAGGAGCACGGCGTCGCTGTCCGACGTGATGCCGCCCGCTGCGTTCACCGCTTCGCTGAGTGCCAGGCCCTGCGGGATCTCGATGAGCACCGTTTGCGGAACGGCGCCCCCGACTGTGACGAGCGTGCTTCCCGACGCGGTCCCGGCGCCGAGCGAGCGGAACCATTCGTCACCGAACCTTGCGATCAACGCGACGTGCGCGAGCGTCTCGACATTCTGCACCAGCGTGGGGCGGCCATCGATCCCGCGCTCGAACGGACGGGGCGGAATCGATGTGGGGAGCGCGATCCCCGCGTTGATGAAGTGCACAGCCGCAGTCTCTTCTCCAGAGACGTAGCGAACCGGCGCACTCACCAGCCGAAGCCTTGCGCGCTCGGTGGCGGGACGCTCGCTCAGAGCCCGCAGCATGGCCCGGATCGCACCGGTATGGTCGGCGCCGACGTACAGGACGATCTCGTCGGCGCCGACGGTGTCAGCGGCGAGCACCGCTCCGTCGATGACCAGGTGAGGTCGTTGCTCCATGAGCATCCGATCCTTGCGGCTCAGGGGTTCGCCCTCGCCACCGTTGGCAAGCACCACAGGCGTCCCCGCCCGCTGTGACGCGACGGATCGCCATTTGGTGGCGACGGGAAACCCAGCCCCGCCCTTGCCGCGCAGTCCACTGCGCTCGATCGAATCGATGAGCGAAGGCTGGCGGAGCGGGAGCACGCCGAGGCGATGCTCGTGCTCGGCACGCCTCTCCATCCCCTGTGCAGGAGGCGGCCCGGCGAGCAGCGCGATGCTCATCGTCCGGTCCCGAATGACGCGCGCTCCGCGGCGACGCGGCGCTCGTCCGCGAGCGGATCCGCCGGAGCCGCGAGCAGGCGCCAGATGAGCGCCCCGGCAACCGCGGCGACGCACACGACATCGATCACGATCATCCAGAGCGCTGTTTTGTCCGTACCCGTGCCGATGCCGTGGAGCACTGCCACCGGCCAGCTCGCATAGGCGAGCCAGTGGATCGCCCGCCACACGCGAGCGCCGATATACCGGCGGAGCAGGCTGGTGACCACGATCGCGATCAGCAGCTCGAACGCGATCGTCCCGAGGCCGAGCCAGAAGGTGCGGTAGTACGACCCGAAGGGAACCAGCGCGGCGACGAGGCCGAGATGGGTGAACGGGTCGACCACAGCGGTGACGATGTGGAGCAGCAGGAAGACGAGCGTCATCAGGGCGAGGTCGCCATGCACCGCGGCGCTGAGAAATCGCGGCCATCCGTGGGTTTCAAAACGCATCCGGGCGAGCAGGCCGAGGACCACGACCGCACTCAGGAGCACGAGGCTGACCGCGCCGGCGCCGCGGGTGGTGTACCAGAGCAGTTGATTAGACATGCGCCACCGTCCTCACGCCGCTGGAAGCTCGATGCGGAACGTCGCACCGCCGCCGGGTGTGTCGGTGACACTGATCCGGCCGCCATGTGCGGTCACGACTGCTGTGGCGATGCTCAGCCCCAAGCCGCTGCCGCCCTGGTCGCGGCTGCGCAGCGGGTCGGCGCGATGGAACCGCTCGAAGATCCGCTCGCGCTGTGCTTCCGGGACGCCGGGGCCGTGGTCGATGATGTCGATCTCGACGTGTCCGTTCTCGGCTTGCAGCCCCACCTCGACGGGAGTCCCCGCCGGCGTGTGCACGAGTGCGTTGCGCACCAGGTTGGCCACCGCCTGACGCAGGCGAAGGTCATCGCCGGTGACCACGATCGGCGCTGCGATGTGCGCGATCACCGCTCGTCCGGGGTCCGCGGCGCGAGCGTCACTCACCGCGTCGTTCACCATCGACGTGAGGTCGACGGGCGCCCTGTCCAGGGGACGGCCCTGGTCGAGGCGCGCGAGGAGGAGTAGGTCGTCGACCAGCACGCCCATGCGCCGGGTCTCGTCCTCGATGCGCCGGACGGCGAGCAGCACGTCGTCCCGGGTCATGTCGGGGTTGCGCTGGAGCAGTTCCGCATACCCGCGCATCGACGTGAGCGGGGTTCGCAATTCGTGGGAGGCATCGGAGACGAAATGACGCAACTTCTGCTCGGTGACATCGCGTTCCGCGAACGCTCGCTCGATCTGGCCGAGCATGGCGTTGAGCGCGAGCCCGAGCCGGCCGACCTCGGTGCGTTCGTTTGACGGGGCAACGCGGCGGCCGAGACCGCTCGCGGCGATCGAGCGAGCGGTCGCGCCCATGCGCTCGAGTGGACGCATCCCCCTGCGCACCACCAGCCACGTGACGACGAGGACGATGATGGTGATGCCACTGCTGATGGCGATCTCGAAGAGCAGGAGCGTGCTCAATGTTGTGTTGACGCCGTCGAGTGGAACGGCGACGACGACCGTGGACTGCGTGTCACCCGGAAACCGCGCCGGCTGCGAGCTGACCAGCACCCTGTACGACTCCCACAAACCGTCCCCAGGAACCGTGATCGCCGAGCCGGCGTACTTGGCAATGTCGGAAGGAAACACCGGGTGCGATGACGAGCTGGGAGCGACGGTTCCGCCGAATGATGCGTAGCCCGCCTCCGTGGTCACGCCGGACGCGTTCACAAGTTCGCCGTACGTCCCCGAGGGAAAGGCATCCTGCTGTCCGTACCCGCCCTCCGGTGGTCCACCGCCCTGGTTGGTCGACTGCAGCACGTTCTGCACGCCGGGCTCGATCACCAGGAGTTGTTTGTCGACGCCCTGAAGCAGCGAACTGCGAGTCGCCACATACGTGCCGGCGTCGGCGGCGGCGAGTCCGAGAATGAAGAGCGGAGCCAGGGCAAGCAGCAGTCGGAGGCGGAGGGACATCTAGGGTCCTGAGCACATGGTCGGCGCGCCGCTCACGCGTGCGCCGAGGTGGTGCGCGGAACACGCATGACGTATCCGACGCCGCGAACCGTATGGATAAGCGATGGCTCGACCTGGTCGACCTTGCGACGAAGGTAGCTGATGTACGTCTCCAGAACGCTGGCGTCGCCGCCGAAGTCGTAGTCCCAGACGTGGTCGAGGATCTGCGTGCGCGACAGCACGCGGCCGGTGTTCATCATCAGGTAGCGCAGCAGGCGGAACTCCGTGCGGGTCAGCTCGACCGGAGCGCCTGAGCGGAAGACTTCGTGGGTCTCGTCATCGAGCTCGAGGTCGTGGAGCACCAGCTTGTTGGTGGCGGCGGCGCCATCGGGATTGTGGCGCCGGAGCACGACCCGGATCCTCGCGACCAGTTCCTCGATGCTGAACGGCTTGGTCACGTAGTCATCGCCTCCGATGGTCAGACCGTGCACCTTCTCCTCGGTGGCGTCGCGGGCCGTGAGGAAGATCACCGGGACTTTGATGCCATCGCTGATTAGGCGCTGCACGAGGGTGAAGCCGTCGTCGTCGGGGAGCCCGACGTCGAGGATCATCAGGTCGGGCCTGAAGTCCATGACCGCGTGGCGTGCCTCCTTGGCGGTGGCGGCGGTCTGGACGGAGAAGCCCTCGTACTTGAGCGCCATGGCGACAAGATCCGTGATGGCCCGCTCGTCGTCGACGACGAGGATTCGATTCGGCTCTCCCGCGCTTGCTGTTGTCACCGGACCATCTTCGCGCGGAAGTCTGGGAAAAGGCTCAGAGGTTCTTGGATCTATCCTGGGGGTTCGGCGTCGTGATCGAGGGCCTTCCCGCGCTCCCCGTCGCCGAGCGGCAGCGAGAGACAGCGCACACCCCCGCCGGCCTTGAGGAACTCCCCCATGGCATGCGGGATCGGCGTGTAGCCGGCGGCTTTCAGCGGCGCCTCCAGCTGGGAGATCGTCAGCGACGACAGCACGTGCCGGCCGAGCGGCATGGCGTTGCAGGCAAAGCCGGCCGCCACCTCAACCGGCACCTCGATCAGGTTCGGCACCAGGTCGCGAATCACACGCAGCGACTCGGGGGCGAATGCGTCGGGTGCCGCCAGGACGTTGGTGGCGTCGAGCGGGCAGAAGCAGGTATCGAGGTGGTAGAAGCGCGGATCGATCAGCTCCAGTGACACGAAGTCGACCTCGAGGATGCGTGCCACCGGGCGGTGCGAATCGCGGTCAGTCCGGAACCCATAACCACAGAACAACCGGTCGCCGACGAAGAGCGCATCCCCGGCGCCTTCGAACGAGAGCGCACGGGGCAGTTCGTGGACGTCGAAGCCACGCCGCTCGAGTTCCTGGCGCCAGTGGACCTCCTCCCCTTGTCGTTCGGGGTGGTGGAAGTTGCTCAGCACCGCCCGGTCGTCCCAGAGGACCGCCGCGTTGGCGGTGAAGACCATGTCGGGCAGTCCCGCAACCGGTGTGGCCAGCTCGACCTCGACGCCGAGGTCGAGATATGTGCGGTACAGCGCATCCCACTGGGCCTCGGCCAGGGCGTGGTCGACCTTCACCGCGACGTGCATCCAGGGATTGATCTCGTATTCGATGCCGAAGTGATCGGGCCTGCACATCAGGACGGAGGCCGTCATCGACTCCCCTGCGGGAGCGGTGCCGCATCGCCGAGGGGCAGCGGCATGAGCAGGGTCGGCGAGAATCGGGTCCCAGCGTGCAGCTCGACCGGCCCCGACACGGCAGGTCGCTGCACGCACCAGCGCGGATCGACGTCGTCGCGAACGGCGAGCAGCGTCGGTCGCAGCAGCGCCCCTCCCGCACTCCGGCCCTGATACCGGACGGTCACCGTGAGCGACGGGCGCAGCCAGGTGGCGTTCACCGGCTGGACGCCATCAAGGGGTGCGCCGCTGACGGTCAGATCGGCCGCCTGCTGCGCAAGCCAGGCTGCCACGAGCAGATCGTCGGGGCCGTCCACGTGCCCGGCGAACGTGAGGCGGCCGGCGACATGCTCACCGAGGATGAGCCGGGTACCGCCACGGCGCCGCGCGACGACACCCGCGATCACGCAGGTGGTCTGATTGGTGAGCGCGATGCGCAGCCGGTCCGGCGAGGCGACACCGGGTCGATAGGGGGCGCTCGCCCGCCGGCCGAGCAGAGCGGCCAGGCCCCGCGCGGACGCCGCGGCGGCAAGTGCCTCTCCGCGTCCGCGCACGTGGTCCGGCGCCTGGAGGACCTCGCTCTGTCCGATCAGCTCGCTCAGCGCGTCAAGGCGACGGTCCAGCGGCCAGCCGAGGGTCGAGCGCCCGTCCAGGTGTAGGACATCACAACCGAGATAGACCGCCGGAAGGTCGGCGGCGGCAGCGGGGCCGGCGGCCAGGCGCCTGCCGAAGCCGGCAAGATCCGGACGTCCCTCCTGGTCGAGCACCGCGATGACGCCGTCGAGCACGGCACCCCTGCGACCTCGAACCGCTGCCGGCGCGGACACGTCGGGGAATCGCCGGGCGAGATCGCCGGGCATCTCGCCTTGGATGCGGACAGCTCCCCCCGGGTCCAGGAAGAGCAGCGCGCGTGCTCCGTCCCAGTCGACGCTGAACAGCCAGTCGCGGTCATCGAACGGTTCCGCGCAGGGGACCGACGCCTCGATCGGGATGTACCCGGGGAGCCGCGGCGGCGTGGGCGAGCGAAATGGCAGGGGATCGAACGCCGCCAGAGCGGCACGAGACAAGCCTGCTCTCCCAGCCACGCGGGGCTCGCGAAGCCTCAGGACGCCCGGCGCCGTCGGGCCGGTTCCAGCGACTCGGCGTCGTCGGCCTCGGATTCCTCGCCGTCCGGGGTCTCGTCCCGGCGCGACTTCGCCGCCTCGACCGAGGCCTTGAGCGCGGCCATGAGGTCGGTCACCTTGCCGGGCTCGTGCACCTCCGGGCGCTCGATCGGCTTGTTGGCCAGCTTGGCCTCCACCACCTGGATCAGCGCCTCGCGGTAGTTGTCGTGATAGCGCGCCGGGTCGAAGTGCGCGCTCATGTTCTCGACGAGCATCACTGCCATGTCCAGCTCCTTCTTGGGGACGTCAGGACTCTCCTCGGGAATCGCCAGCTCGCCGGCCGACCGGATCTCGTCCGGCCAGTGCAGCGTGTTGAGCAGGAGCCCCTGCTCGTGGAGCGTCAGGCGGCAAAGGTGCTCGCGGTCGCGCAGGGCGATCTTCCCGATGGCGACCGTACCGGTCTTCTCGAGGGCCTGCCGGAGCAGCGCGTAGGGCTTGACGCCCACCGCCTCGGGCTCCAGGTAGTACGCGCTCTTGAGGTAGACGCCGGCCTCGATCTCCGAGTCCGGGCAGAACTCGACGATCTCGATGGTGTGCGTGGTGGTCAGGGGCAGGTTGTCGAGGTCCGAGTCCGTGACGATCACGTACTCGTCCTTGCCGACTTCATACCCGCGCGACGCTTCGCTCCAGCCGATCTCACGATCCTCTTCGGGGCACCAGCGCTTGTTGCGGACGGGCGTCCGGTCGTTCGGACAGAGCAACCGGAACGAGACGCTCTTCGATTCGGTCGCCAAGTACAGCCGCACGGGAATCGCCACCATTCCGAAGCTGATGGCGCCCCGCCACATGGATCGAGGCATGGCACTTCGAGTATAGAGGCGCGGGATCGGTGTGGACGCGGCTCCTGGAAGCCGAGGCATGCGGCCCCCGTCAGGCCGCGGCGAGCAGCCTGTCGTAAGCGGCTTTCAGCTCGGGGTAGCGCAGGAAGATGATGTGCGCGTACTCCTGGGTCAGGGGTACAGGTTTGCGCCGCAGGGACAGCCCGACCTCATCGGGCCGGTGATTCGCCTTGCGCCAGTTGCACTTCCGGCAGGCGATCACCACGTTCTCCCAGCGATCCGGCGCGCCGCCTCGAGAGACCGGGATGACATGGTCGACAGTCAGCTCGGCTGCGGTGCCGAGGCGGCCGCAGTACTGACAGGTGTGATCGTCGCGGAGCAGCAGGTTGCGACGGTTGGGGCGGAGCAGCCGGCGCGGCACATGGATGGTGCGGAGCAGGCGGACGATGACGACTCCTTGGGGCAGCCTCCGCCCGGCGAACGCCTCCGCTGCCGCTCGCTCGGCGGCCTCGTCGACAAACGCAACTCGCTCCTTGGTCAGGAGCACAACCAGCCGCCGGTGACTGATCACGTTGAGCGGCTGCAGCGAGGCGTTGAGCAGCAGCACTGCCATGGCCCGAATTCTATTGGGAAGCGGCCATCTTCGCGTCGATCAGGGGTAGGGGGCGGACTTGATGGGGCCGACCTTGATGGCACCGTTGCAGACCATGCTCGAGCCGGCGTCGGTGACGTCGGTCTGGAATCGCGATGTCGGCAGTGTCACCCGCCAGAACTTGGGCCGTTCCGCCTGCGCAGCCGAGCAGGTTGCGTCGGTCCAGGAGACGAGGAAATAGCCGTGCCCCGACGCACCGGCAGCCCCGAGCGGTTCGGTGCCGGGGGGAAGGTCGACCGGACCCGGAGACGCCAGTGAGTTGTCGTTCGTCCAGGTGGTGTTGAGCAGCCCACCGCCTGAGGTCAGCATCTGCAGCTTCGGGTAGCCGTTCTCTGTGCAGTCGCTCGTCGAGCTGTTCCGAACCTCAAAGGTCGCGTAGATGGTGCCCGCGGCGCCCTGGGTGTTCAGGATGTCGATCGCGAACTGTCCGGGCATGCACGGGCCGAGCGGTGTCGCGGTGGGAGTCGAGGTCGGCGCGAGCGTTGGCGTCACGACCGGCGTCGGTGTGACCGGAAAGGCGGTCGGCTCGATGATCGTGGCCGACGGAGACGACGAACCGCACCCGGCGAGAACAGCCGCCATGGCGAGCAGCACGGTCGCAACCAGTCCCCGTCGCATCGCGCGCAGGGTACCTGCAATCCGCGCTGCACGCGCGTCAGGAACGCCCCGGCAGTTCCTGATCGGCCTGCAGCACGGGCGCGAAGAGATCCCCTTTTTCGGCCACCCGCTGGGCGATGGTTGCGATGGTCCAGCGATCGGGGCGCAGCAGAGGGTCGTCGAGCTCCGCCCATTCGATGGGCGTCGACACCGGCGCACCCGGCGCGGGCCGGAGCGAGTACGGCGCGGCCAGCGTCTTGTTGATGATGTTCTGCGTGTAGTCGATCCGGATCCGGCCTGTCCGCTTCGCCACTGCCCACTCCCAGCTCACCCGGCCCGGCGCCGCCTGGTCGATGGCTCTGCCCACCTCCTCCACCCAGTGGCGCACCGCCGAATAATCCGGGCCGCGACGCACCGGCACATAGATCTGCAACCCCGTCTGCCCACTGGTCTTGGCCACGCCGTGCATGCCGTAGTGATCCAGCGCCGCCTTGACGAGCTTGGCGATGTCGATCACGTCCTGGAATGTCGCCGGTTCGAATGGATCGAGGTCGAACACCGCCCAGTCCGGTAGCTCCGGCGCATCGATGCGCGAATGCCACGGGTGCAGATCGATGACACCGGCATTGGCGACCCACGCGAGAGTCGCCACCTCATTGACCACGATGTACGTTTTGGTCTTCTCGCCGTGGTACGTCCATGACTCAATCCACGCCGGTGCATGCGTCGGTTTATCCTTGCGCCAGAAGGACTTTCCATCGATGCCGTCAGGGAACACCTGCATCGACAGAGGGCGGTCGCGGAGATACGGCAACATGTACGGGGCCATGCGGACGTAGTACTCGATCATGTCGCGCTTGGTGATGCCGTCTTTGGGCCATAGCACCTTGTCCAAGTTGGTGAGCGGGAGTCTGCGGCCCGCTATTTCCCAGTGCGCGTTGCCGTGGAGCGTTCTCAACTGCTTCAGTGCCGCCTGATCCTCCGGGTCCTGTCGCGGTGGGGGCCCCTCGCCGCCTCCGGGTCGGATCTCCTGTCGGCTGTCGTCTTGGTTGGGTTGCGACGCATCCCCGTCGTCCGACCCTCCGGCGGCGCTGCCCCCCACCGCGCCACCCGGAGGTCGTGTGCCTATAGCGGGCGTGAGTCCGCTCCTCGCTTTGCGTCGTGAGCGACGCGGAGTCGCAGCCTCGTCGCTTGGTGGCGGGGGCGTGGTGGCCGGTTGGGTGGCGAGGGTCGTGCGTGCGGAGTTTTCGGCGGGCTTGGCTGCCTTTGCTGACTTTTCGCTGGGCGTCGCAGCTGCACCGGGCGTGGGATTGCGCGCGGGCGTCCGTTGGCCGGTGGCGTTCGGTGTGGCGGTTGGCGTCGCATTCCGGGAAGGGGTCGCTTTGGGGATGGCGGTTGCGGGTAGAAGGGTTTCCCGCGTGCAGTCTTCGGGGCGTTGGTCGAGGCGGAGAGTGCGGTAGGCGGGGTGGCGGAGGATGCCGTCGCGGGTCCAGCCGGCGAAGCGGACTTCGCAGACGAGCTCGGGTTTGACCCAGGTCGCCGGTTCCGAGGTTTTTGGTGGGGGGTCGAGGGGACAGGTCTTCACCTCGAGGGGACGGAGACGGTCTTTGAGGTCGCGCAGGGTCTTGTCGTCGAAGCCCGTGCCGACCTGACCGCAATGGACCAGGCGGTTGCCGTCGAGCACGGCGAGGATGAGCGCACCGAGCTGGTTGGTCCTGCGTCCTCGGCCGGCTGTGGAGCCGGCGATGACACACGACTGGCTGAGCCAGGATTTGATCTTCACCCAGTCGGGACTGCGGGTTCCGGGGTGGTAGAGGGAATCGGCGCGCTTGCCCACGATGCCTTCGATGCCCGATTTGCGCGCCACCTCGAAGAGCGATGTGCCATCACGCTCCACGTGCGCGGCGAAGAGGATGTACGGCGAGTCGACGATGGTTTCGCGCAGCGTCTTCTTGCGAATACGCAGTTCGGTGCTGAGCAGGTCGCGGCCCTCGAGCTCGAGCAGGTCGAAGGCGATGAAGGTCACCGGATGTTCGGCGGCCACGCGGCGCACGTCGACATCACGACTGACGCCGATTCGCTGCTGCATGCGCTCGAATGAGGGCCGGCCGGCGGCGTCGAGCACGACCAGCTCGCCGTCGACGATGGCCTGGCTGGCGCGGATACCCGCTCGAATCGCCTGGGCCTCGGGGTAGCGAGCGGTCTCGTCACCGCCGCGACGGCCGGTGATGCGGACCAGGTCCCCGGCGACGCTGACCATCGCTCGGATGCCGTCGTACTTGAGCTCGAACAGCCAGCCCTCCCTCGAAAAGGGCTGATCCACCGGGGTGGCGAGCATCGGCGGCGGCGCCTGGGCGAGCATCGGTGGCGATGCCTTGGCCGGCGCCTGTGACGCTAGCTGAGACGCGACCGCCGCCGGGGCGGTTCGAGCCCGGGCGGCGCGGCGCATCTCCCGGGGGTCGCCGCCTCCCTCGGCGGCGATCTGCTCCAGGCTTCTGCCGGTTTTGACTGAAACGTCGAGGTCCATCGCCTCGAAGCCCTCCACCACGAATGCATCGCGCTTCTTGATCAGCAGCCAGTTCTTGTCGCCGTCGCTGCTCCCTCCGTACTGGCGGCCGCGCTCACCGATGCGAATGAGGGCAAATTCTCCCGAGATCTTGGTGCCGTGGAGGATGAACTTGATGTCGCCTCTCTGCCGGGAGCGGTCGAAGTCCTCGGCGGATTCCTTCACCCATTCGTAGGTGCCGATATCCCAGAGCATCACCGTGCCCGCGCCGTATCCCGAGGGGATGACGCCCTCGAACTCTCCGTAATCGATCGGGTGGTCCTCGGTCTGCACAGCCAGGCGTTTCTTGGCGGGATCGAGGCTCGGGCCCCTCGGAATCGCCCATGAGAGCAGAACGCCGTCGTGCTCGAGCCGAACGTCGAAATGCATTCGAGTGGCTCGATGTTTCTGGACGCAGAACCGTCTGCCGTGGGGCAGCTGCTCCCACGCCGAGGCTTGCGCATCGGCACGCTGGATTGGGTCGCCACTGGGCTCCGGGGTCTGATTGAAATCGCGCTTGCGGCGGTACTCTTCGAGGGTGGGTGTTGCCATCTTTATCGACCCTCTCGACGCGGCCAGTGGGAAGTGGAACGGACAGCGTCCTGCACGCTCCTGATGCTAGTGCAGTGCACCACTCCAAAAGAGCGAAGTGATACGCCAGGCTGGTAGAATAGAGGTACTTGGAACGGCCGATTTGAGCGGTCCCCGCCGGAACAATCGAGCGGTTTCACCATTGGCCCCCTCTCCAACACTCACGTCACAACCGGAGCACCACAGATAACCGACACCGCACGCCCCGAACGCCCCGATGAGGTGGCGATCGAGCCACAGACGAGCCCAGAGACGAGCCATTCAGACGGCAATCCGGATCCGCGTCCTTTAGGGGCCGGCCGGGTTGGCAAGGACACGTACTCGGCCGACCAGATCCAGATCCTGGAGGGTCTCGAACCCGTCCGCAGACGCCCCGGGATGTACATCGGATCCACGGATCTTCGTGGTCTGCACCACCTGGTGGTCGAGCTCGTGGACAACAGCATCGACGAGGCGCTCGCCGGCTGGTGCGACACCATCAAGGTCGTCCTCCACGCGGACAAATCGGTATCGGTCCTGGACAATGGTCGCGGCATCCCGGTGGGCATGCATCCGACTGCCCGGAAGTCCGCGCTCGAGGTCGTGCTGACCACGCTTCACGCCGGTGGAAAGTTCGGCGGCGGAGGCTACAAGGTCTCCGGTGGCTTGCACGGTGTCGGTCTGTCGGTCGTCAACGCGCTCAGTGAGCGCCTGGTGGTCGAGGTGTACCGCGACGGCGAGACGCATCGCCAGGAGTACACCCGCGGCGTTCCCGACGGCCCCGTCGCGGTCATCGGAAAGTCGGATCGACGCGGCACTTACGTCCGCTTCTGGCCGGACTCGGAGATATTCCAGGAGATCGAGTTCTCGTGGGAGACCGTCTGCAACTCGCTGCGCAGTTATGCCTTCCTCAACAAGGGCATCACGATCCAGCTTGGGGACGAGCGCGAGGACAAGGCGTACACGTTCCATTTCGAGGGCGGCATCCAGTCGTTCGTCAGATATCTCAACGCCAACCGCAACGTCATCAACCAGAAGCCGATGTACGTGGAACGGGAGATCGAGGGCAACGTCGTCGAGATCGCGCTCCAGTATCAGAACACGGTATTCACCGAGCACGTTCTCGCCTTTGCCAACAATGTCCACACCGAGGAGGGTGGCGCGCACGTCACCGGGTTCCGCAGCGCGCTGACGGCGACCCTCAACAAGTACGCGCGCAAGGCGGGCATCCTCAAGGAACAGGACCCGAATCTGAGCGGCGACGACGTGCGCGACGGGTTGACGGCGGTGATCAGCGTCAAGCTGCGCGAGCCGCAGTTCGAGGGTCAGACCAAGACCAAGCTGGGCAACAGCGAGGTTGCCGGCCAGGTGTCGGCGGTGCTGAGCGAAGCGCTCATGCAGTACCTCGAGGAGAATCCTACCGACGGTCGCAAGATCATCGATCAGTCGCTGACCGCAGCCCGTGCGCGGCAGGCTGCCGCCAAGGCACGCGATCTCGTCCAGCGCAAGTCACTCCTCGAGTCGGCCACGCTGCCTGGGAAGCTCGTGGACTGCAGTGAGCGCGACCCCGCGCACTGCGAGATCTTCATCGTCGAGGGACTTTCTGCAGGCGGCACCGCCAAGGAGGCGCGCGAGCGCCGCAACCAGGCAATCCTTCCCCTGCGAGGCAAGATCCTCAACGTCGAGAAGGCGCGCGCCGACAAGATCCTCGGCAACGAGCAGATCAAGGATCTGATCATGGCGCTGGGCGGCGGATTCGGCGAGACGTTCAGCGTGGACAAGCTCCGCTACCACCGCATCGTGCTCATGGCGGACGCCGACGTGGACGGCTCGCACATCCGGACCCTGCTGCTCACGTTCTTCTGGCGTCACCTGCGCCCGCTTGTCGACGGTGGATTCCTCTACCTCGCGCAGCCGCCCCTCTACAAGCTCGAGAAGGGCAAGGGGAGGAACAAGCAGACCGAGTACGCCTTCAGTGACGACCAGCGCGACGACAAGGTCAAGTCCATGGGACGCGACACCGAGGTGTCTCGCTACAAGGGCCTCGGCGAGATGATGTCCGAGGAGTTGTGGGCGACCACCATGGATCCCGATCGCCGGGTCCTCCTCCAGGTTGGTGTCGCGGACGCGCTCAAGGCTGACGACATCTTCGACCGCCTCATGGGCTCTGACGTCGAGCCTCGTAAGCGATTCATCCAGACCCACGCCACCAGCGTGCGCAACCTCGATATCTGATGCCGCTACCGATCGCGGTCGACGCGATGGGCGGCGACCATGCCCCAACGGAAATCGTTCGCGGCGCACTGCGCGCCGCCAACGAGCACGGCATCGAGGTCACGCTGGTGGGCCGGCGCGAGGTCGTGGAGCAAGAGCTCCGCAATGCCGGCATGGCGACGCCAGGCGGTATCAACATCGTCGACGCACGCGAAGTCATCGAGATGAACGAGCACCCCGCGAACGCGGTGCGTGCCAAGCGCGACTCGTCACTGGTGAGCAGTTGCGCCCTCGTCGCCGGCGGACAGGCACGCGCTGCGGTGAGTGCCGGTAACAGCGGTGCGATGCTCGCCGCCGCGCTCTTCACGATCAAGCGGATACCTGGCGTTGCGCGGCCGGCCATCGGCGCGTCGTTCCCGAGCGAGGCGGGCCAGACCTTCATCCTGGATGTCGGTGCCAACACCGACTGCAAGCCGGAATGGCTCGCGCAGTTCGCGCTAATGGGCGACGTCTACGCGCGAACCATGATCGGCATCCCCAGCCCCCGGGTCGCATTGCTCAGCAACGGCGAGGAATCGGAGAAGGGATCGGATCTGGTCCAGGCAGCGCACCCGATGATCGCGGCGCTGCCCATCCAGTTCGTGGGCAACGTCGAGGGCAAGGACATCTTCCGCGGCGGGTGCGATGTTGTCGTCACTGACGGCTTCACCGGCAACGTCGTGCTCAAGGTGGCCGAGGGTATCGGCGAATTCCTCTTCGCGAGCATCGCGCGCGAGGCGCGCAAATCGTTCGGCGGCAAGATCGGCGGCGCGCTCCTCAAGCCACGGTTGCGCCCGTTGCGGGATCGGATCGACTACCGGAAGACGGGTGGCGCGCTCCTGCTCGGCGTTGCCGGCGAGGTGGTGATCGCCCACGGCCGCTCCGATGCCGAGGCAACCATGAACGCGATTCGTGTCGCTGCTCGCGCGGCCGATCAGGGTGTCAGCAACGTGATCGCGGGCGCGGTGAGAAGCCCGGCGGAGGTGCCTGCGTAATGGCGGTGTTCGAGCCCGGACAGATTCATCCCATCGAACTCGAGGCCGAGATGCGCGCGTCCTACATGGACTACGCGATGAGCGTGATCATCAGCCGCGCCCTGCCTGACATTCGCGACGGGCTGAAGCCTGCGCAGCGCCGCATCCTCTGGGCGATGCTCGACACCGGGATGACCGCGGGAGCGCGCTATCAGAAGTGCGCCGCGGTCGTCGGCGAGGTCCTCGGCAAGTACCACCCGCACGGTGATTCGGCGGTTTACGACACGCTCGTCCGCCTCGCGCAGCCGTGGGTGATGCGCTATCCGCTCATCGACGGGCAGGGTAACTTCGGTTCCGTCGACGGCGATCCGCCCGCCGCGTACCGGTACACCGAAGCGCGCATGACCGCGGTGGCGATGAGCCTGGTCGACGACATCGAGAAGGATACCGTCGACTTTGGCCCGAACTTCGCGAACGTGCCCGGGGTGCGTGAGCCTTCGGTGATGCCGTCGCTGCTGCCGAACCTGCTGGTCAACGGCGCGAGCGGCATCGCGGTCGGCATGGCGACCAACATCCCGCCGCACAACCTGGGCGAGATCTGCGATGCGGTGGTCCGGCTGATCGACGACTCGGACACCACCACCGAGGATCTCATCCGGATCGTCAAGGGACCGGACTTCCCCACCGGCGGGATCATCTACACCCGCGATATCGCCAACGTCTACGGCACCGGCCGCGGGCGGATCGTGATGCGTGCCCAGGTCGACTTCGAGGAGTCGAAGTCAGGACGCGAGCAGATCATCGTTCGCGAGCTCCCCTACCAGGTGAACAAGTCCCGCTTGATGCAGACCATCGCGGAGCTCGTCAACGACCGCAAGATCGACGGCATCGCCGACCTGCACGATGAGTCCGGGCGCGAGGAGAAGGTGCGCATCGTCATCGAGTTGAAGTCGAATGCGCGGCCGCACACGGTGCTCAACAACCTCTACAAGCACACCCAGCTCCAGATGACCTTCGGAGCACTGATGCTCGCCATCGTCGACGGTCGCCCGCAGGTGCTGAGCCTCAAGGCGATGCTCCAGCACTACATCAGCCACCGGCGCAACGTGGTCACGCGACGCACACGGCACGAGCTGACCACCGCTCGCGAGCGCGCCCACATCCTCGAAGGGCTGACCATCGTCCTGGACAACCTCGACGAGACGATCGCGATCATTCGTGGCGCGCAGGACGAGAAGTCCGCGCAGTCGGCCCTGGAGCAGCGGTTCAGCCTCACCGAGCGGCAGTCGAAGGCGATCGTCGATCTCCGGCTTGGACGCCTGACACGTCTCGAGAGCGGCAAGCTTCGCGAGGAGTACGAGGAGCTGATCAAGAAGATCGCGCAGCTGGAGGACCTGCTCGCCAATCCGCGACTCATCGACGGCGTCATCAAGGACGAGGTCACCAACCTGCGCAGGCGATTCGCCGATCCGCGGCGCAGCGAGATCCGTCACGACGAGCTCGAGATGAACGAGGAAGACCTGATCCCCCAGGAGCAGGTCTTCGTGACCCTCACCCATCGCGGATACGTCAAGCGCATGTCGCTCGACATCTACCGCGCCCAGCACCGCGGCGGCAAGGGAGTGGTCGGCGCGCGTCGCTCGACCGACGAGGACTACATCGAGCACTCGACTACGGCCAACACGCACAGCGACATGCTGTTCTTCACGAACCGCGGCCGCGTGTTCCGGTTGCGCACCCACGAGATTCCCGACGTCAAGCGACAGGCGAAGGGGATCCCGATCATCAACCTCATCGAGGTCGACCAGGGTGAGAAGGTCACCGCGCTCATCGACATGGAGGTCTTCAGCGACGAGCAGTACCTGGTGATGGTGACCAAGCTCGGCCAGATCAAGAAGACACCCGCTGCCGCGTACGCCGCGGTGCGGCGCAACGGGCTCATCGCCATCAACCTCCAGGACGACGACGAGCTCAACTGGGTCCGCCGCTCGTCGGGCGGCAACGAAGTCCTGGTGGTGACACGCCGCGGCAAGGGCTCGCGGTTCACCGAGAAGGAAGTGCGCCCGATGGGCCGTGACACCATGGGCGTCGGCGCGATCCGGCTCCGCAAGGGGGACGAGGTCGCCGGATTCGACATCGTGAATCCCGACGGTCACGTGCTGGTCATCACCGAGAACGGCTTCGGCAAGCTGACCCCGATGAGTGACTACCCGGTCAAGAGCCGCAACATCCAGGGCGTCTACACGGTCGATCAGACCGCGATCCCCAAGATCGGCGAGATCGTCGGCATGCGCGTCGTCGAGGATCTGTCCGAGGAGTTGATGGTCATCTCGACGTCGGGTCAAGTGATCCGCATCCCGCTCGAGCAGGTCCGCATCTCCGGGCGTCAGACCCGAGGCGTGATCATCATGCGGCTCGATGACGGCGACCGGGTCGCGTCGATCGCCGGTGTGGGCGCCGTCGTCGCTCTCGAAGCGTGACAGAGGTCTTCCATATCGCGGACTCGTACGTCGACGAGCTCTGCGCCCTGGACCCCTTCACGGCGACCGACCTCGGGATGCCGGGACACGACGACGAGGTAACCGACTACTCCCCGGATGGCGTCGATGCGAGCGTCGACCTCGCCCACCGGACGCTCCGCGCACTCGACCAGGCCACCATCGAGAACGATGCCGATCGCATTGCGGCGGCGGTAATGCGCGATCGCCTCGAGGCGGAGCTCGAGGGCGTCCAGGCCGGCAGCCCGTGGCGCCAGCTGTCCAACTTCGACAGTCCGATCTCGTTCATCCGGATGGCGTTCGACCTCTGTCCTCGCGAGACATCCGAAGACTGGGAGCACATAGCGACTCGCATGAGCCGGATTCCCGGCGCGCTCGACGGATTCGCGACGTCGCTCCGGCACGGCATGGCGACCGGCCGGATCGCCGCGCGCCGCCAGGCGCTGGTCTGCGCCGACCAGGCGGCGACGCTCGGCGGTCTCGCGGGCAAGGACGCGCCGTACTTTGCCGGCATCGCTGCCGAGCAGACTCACGCCGACGGCCTCGCCGGAAGGCTCCAGGAGGGTGCGCAGGCGGCCACGGAGGCCTACGCGGGCATCTCGCGGTTCCTCCGCGAGGAGTACGCGCCCCAGGCGCCTGAAGCCGACGCCGTGGGCCGCGACCTGTACGCGATCGGGATCCGGCGGTGGCTCGGCATGAATCGCGACCCGGAGGAGATCTACGCCTGGGGATGGGACGAGCTGCACCGCATCGAAGGCGAGATGGCCGCTACCGCTGAACAGATCGCTCCCGGCGCCGGTCTCGAGGGCGCGATGACCGTGCTTCGGGAAGATGCCGCCCGCAGCATCGAGGGGATCGACCACCTGCTTGCCTACCTGCAGGAGTTGACCGATCGCACCATCTCGGACCTCGACGGCACCCATTTCGACATCCCCGAGCCGCTCCGGCGGATCGAATGTCGTGAGGCGCCTCCCGGAACCGCCGCGGCGATGTATTACACGGCACCGTCAGCGGACTTCAGCCGTCCCGGCCGCACCTGGTACCCGGCGAAAGCGCAGACCCGGTTCCCACTCTGGACCGAGATCACGACCGCGTACCACGAAGGCGTTCCGGGGCATCACCTTCAGATCGGGCTCTGCATGACCTTCCAGGAGCGTCTCACGACATTCCAGCGCCAGCTGGGCACGTACTCCGGTCACGCCGAGGGCTGGGCCCTCTACGCGGAGCGGTTGATGCAGGAGCTCGGATACCTCGAGAACCCCGACTACCTGCTCGGAATGCTCGCTTCCCAGGCGTTCCGCGCCATGCGCGTCGTCGTCGACACCGGGCTGCACCTCCAGCTCCCGATCCCGGCGACCGAGCATTACCATCCCGGACGGATCTGGGACTGGGAGACGGCGCTGCCGTTTGTGAGCCGGTACTGCGGCTTCGCCGGACCCGGCTTTGCCCGTAGCGAGCTCGACCGCTATTGCGGGATGCCGGCCCAGGCGATCAGCTACAAGGTCGGCGAGCGCGTCTGGCTCGATATCCGGGCGCAACTCCGAGCAAGGCTCGGAACGGCCTTCGACCTGAAACGATTCCACATGGACGCGCTCAACCTCGGATCGCTGCCGCTCGATCTGCTCGAGCAGGAGTTGCCCGGAAGCAACTGACCCGGACCCGCGCCGGGTCCAGGGTGGTCAGTTCCGGAGGGAGTTGGTGTGGGGGCGCGCCTGCACCCCGTCACCAGTCCGCGTGAGCCAGGGCCGGACGCGAACGCCCGAGGCCCGGCCGACGATCGTTAGGCGGCCTTGCCGATCTTGAAGATCTTGGTGCCGCAGACGGGGCAGGTGCCGGTGGTCGCCGGTTTGCCGTTCTTCATCGTGATCGCCTCAGCGCCCTTGATCTCGCGCTGTTCCTTGCATTTGAGGCAATAGCCAGTGGCCATGTGCTCCTCCGGGGGGTGGGGGTGGGTTCTGCGACTGCTCGGAGGCAGGTTGCGGGCATTCTAGCCACATCGGACCCGAATTGGAGCCGAATTCAGCCGGGGCCCTCGCCGGGGGGAGGTCAGAAGACCCCGCCGAGGGCGGTCAGGGGGTCGCGCCGGCGGCGTTCAGACGGGGGCGACTGTGGTGGCCAGATGGGTCCGGAAGAAGGCACGGGTCCGGTCCCAGGAGAGCCTTGCCGCGTCGGGGTCGTAGACCTCAGGACGCGTGTCGTTGAAGAAGGCATGGTCCGCACCCGGGTACCAGAAGAACTCGACGTCAACCCCGGCGCCGCGAAGCTCGGCCTCCAGCGCCTCGACCTGCTCCTTCGTGTACGCCCCGTCCTTCTCCGCGAAGTGACCGAGCACCGCGCCCTTGATCTTGGTGACGTCCGGCTTGGCCGCCGCGGTGATACCCATGTACGGATAGAACGGGACGACCGCTGCGAAAACGTCGCTCAGGGTTGCGGCGTAGATGGCCAGTGCACCCCCCATGCAGAAGCCGACGATCCCGACCCGGTCTCCGGCGGTGCGCTCGCGCTGCGCGAGCCACTTGCCGGCTCCCAGCATGTCGCGCGCAGCCTCGGCGAGGTCGAGTTCCATGAGCAACTTGCCCGCCTCGTCGGGTTCTTTGGTCTCCTTGCCGTGATACAGGTCCGGGGCAAGAGCGACAAACCCGTCGGCGGCAAACCTGTCGCAGAGATCGCGAATGTGCGCGTTCAGCCCCCACCACTCCTGGATGACGACCACGCCCGGTCCCCGGCCGCTCGGGGGCGTCGCCAGGTATCCGCCACAGGTGTGCCCGTTGCTGGGAAATTCAACCGTCTCGCCCATTTGCTTACTCCTTCGCCGAATGCAATCTCAGTGGCGTCGTTGCCGCCCCGCGGGGATCGCGAGTGCGAACGCCTGGCTCATGCTGCCGGATGCTCGTTGGTGTGTGCCTCGATGAGCTTCTGGGCGACGTGCGCGGGCACCTCCTCATAGCTCGAGAAGGACATCGAATACCTACCCCGCCCCTGGGTCATCGCGCGCAGCTCGACCGGGAATGTGTACATCTCCGCCTGGGGCACGTGGGCGTTGACCTCGGCCCGCCCGTCACCCAGCGGGTTCACACCGCCGACGTGACCGCGCTTCGAGTTGAGCAGTCCCATGATGTCGCCGGTGAAGCGCTCGGGAACGATGACGTTCACGCCCATGATCGGTTCGAGGATGACTGGCGATGCCTTCTGCACCGCTTCGCGCATCGCCATCGCTCCGGCGATCTGAAACGCGATGTCCTTGCCGTCGACGCTGTGTGTCGAGCCGTCGACGAGACGCACTTTGATGTCGACGATGGGATTACCGGTGACGGCTCCCTGCTCCATGGTCTGGCGGACACCCTTCTCGACCGACGGCCGGAACTGATGGGGAATCGATCCGCCGAAGATCTTGTCCTCCCATTCGAAGCCACTCCCGCGCGGCAGCGGCTCGATCTCGATGGTTGCGTCGCCGTAGAGACCGGAGCCGCCTGACTGCTTCTTGTACTTGTGGCCCACCCGAGCCGTGCCGGTGATCGTCTCCCGGTATGGAATCTTGGGCGGGTGCAACTCGGCATCGACGCCGAACTTTCGCTTCATCCGCTCCAGCGCAACGTCGAGATGGATGTCGCCGAGCCCGTGGACGAGCACCTCGTTGGTCACCGGGTCGCGGTCCGTGGAGAACGTCATGTCCTCCTCGGAGAGCCGTGCAAGCCCACTCATGATCTTGTCTTCGTCACCCTTGGTCCGAGCCACGATGGCGGCGGAGGCACTCGCGGACGGCCAGGGCATCGGCGCCATCTGCACGGGCGTGTCCTTGACGCAGAGCGTGTCGCCTGTCTGCGTGTGCGCCAGCTTGGTGACCACGCCGATGTCCCCGGCGACGATCTCGGTCGCGGTGACGATTGCCTTGCCGTTGGGTTGACCGAGCTGCGCGAACCGCTCCTCCTGGGCAAGTCGCGCCGTGATCGGATGGCTGTCTCCACGCATGGTTCCGCGCAACACTTTGAAGAACGAGACCTTGCCGAAGGTGTCAACAGTCGTCTTGAAGACATGCGCGCACAACTTGCCGTCCGGGTCGCAGGCGACGACGACCTCGTTGCCCTTGGCATCCAGGGCGGTGCGGGTGCGCTCAGACGGTGCCGGGAGGTAGCGCACGATGCTGTCAAGCACCATCGCGGCGCCCTTCTCCGTCGCTGCCGACGCGCACACAATCGGCACCAGCGAGCCTCGAGCCGTGGCGGCGTGAAGGGCGGTGCGTACCTCGTCGTCGGTGAGCTCGATGCCCTCGAGGTATTTCTCGAGGAGCGCATCGTCGCTCTCAGCAGCGGCATCGACGAGAGCTGCGTGAGCGCGCTCGACCTCGGTGTTCATCTCGTCCGGGGCCGAGGTGTCCGTGGCTCGGCCACGGTCGTCGAACGCATGAGCGCGATCGTCGACCAGGTCGACGTACCCGCTGAACCCTTCCGCCGCACCGATCGGCACCGCAACCGCGATCGGCTTGCGCGAGAACGCCTCGCGGAGGGCGTCGACCGTCGTCTCATACGCCGCGTTCTCCTTGTCCATGCGGTTGACCACGATCAGCGCGGGGACACCGGCCGCCTGGATCATCTCCCAGGCCATCTCGGCACCGACCGGAACGATGCCGGTCGCCGCGACCACCAGGATGGCGGCATCGGCCACGGCAAGCGCCTCGACAACCTCGCCGGCGAAGTCCTGGAATCCCGGCGCGTCGATGAGGTTCACCCGGTAGCCGTCCCAGTCGCAGTGGGCGACGGACAGTCCGATGCTCATCGAGTGGCGCTGCTCCTCGGGCTCGTGGTCGAAGAGCGAGGTCGCCTGCTCGGTCGACCCCATGCGCTGGGTTGCTCCAGCGGTGTGCAGCAGCGCCTCACACAGGGTCGTCTTTCCGTCGTGGCTGTGACCCACGACGGCGACGGTGCGGATGCGATCAGGTGTGGGCGTCGGCATGGTGAATCAACTCCAAACAGGACTCCCGGACCGAAGGAACGAATGGTAGCCGCTCGAACCGCCCGTTCAGTGGCGCGTCAGGGATGTCGACGGCGCGCCACGACGAGGACCGAATCCGACAGCGCGTGGGCAGGTGCGCCGGTCCAACCGTCGAACATGGCGATGTCGGCGAGCCCTGCTCGCGCGAAGAGCCGGGGAATCGATCCGAACGGGCACAGCCAGCCGCTGGTCTGCTGCACCGACACCGAACCGTCATCGAAGATCGCCACCTCGCGGAGCACGTAGGTGTGGCGGCGCTGGTCGTAGACCGCGTCACCGATGAGGAGATGGCGGCGGTCGGAGAGCAGCGAGTTGGGCACGACGTCCCACCAGTCGATGCGGCCGGGCGGCTG